>WRLR01000150.1 GCA_009777515.1 Oscillospiraceae bacterium
CGGGAGCGATTTCCGGTTTGGGCGCGCAGGGGGCGGCGACGTCACGGCATTGAGGCGCTTTGGCGCGCAATACGGTTTTGGCGTCGAGGAGGTATTCCCCGAGACGATAGAAGGGCAGGGCCTTTGCGGGCGCGCCGTGATCGGCAGTACGGCCATACGCGCCGCTGTCGCGTCGGGGCGGCTCGAAACGGCGGCGTCTATGCTGGGGCGGCTGTTTTCACTGACGTGCCGCGTGGATTCCTGTGCGATGTCGCAAACTGCGCCGGGCTATATGGAAGCGGTCGCTTTCGCCGACGCGCGGATGGCGACGCCGGCCCCGGGGGCTTATATTATTACGACCAGACCAACAGCTACTGCCTGTACTGCCGGAGCTTTGGGCAGGGGCTTTGCCATCATTGCAGAAGAGGCATCGCAAAACGCATCGCAAGGCACAGCGCAAGACACATCGCAAGACACAGCGCAATATGCATCGCAAGGCACAGCGCAAGACACATCGCAAAACGCATCGCAAGGCAAAGCGCAATACTCAACGCATGGCGCTATGCCAGGCGTTGTGCAAAGCGCCGCGCCCGCTGTAAAAATCACATGTTATGTGCAAAATTATGCCGGTGATTTACATAAGCCGGAAATTGATATATTCTTTTATAAAAAGATTTTTAGCACAGTGGGCGGGGTTGGCTGCGAATTGCGCATATCAGAGGTGCTCGAATGCGCCGCTGCCTCGGAGCGCTATTTTGTATCATCATAGGACCACAGGAGGATGAACTTTGTATTTTGAATATGTGGATTTTCCGGCGCTGGGCCTGCGGGTGCCCGTCGCGAGGACGCTGTTCCGCGTGTTTGGGCAGGATATTTATACATATGCCGTTATCATAGCGCTGTCTATTATATTGATGATTGTTTTGGGCCTGCGCCATGCGGATCGCTATGGGATCCGGCAGGACTATATCATTGATTTTATGATTTTTGCATTGCCTGCGTCCATCATTTGCGCTCGGCTGTATTATGTGGCGTTTACTTGGGAAAGTTATCGGAACAACCTTTTATCGATCTTTAATATTCGCCAGGGCGGCATTGCCATATATGGGGCGGTGATTGGCGCTTTTCTGACGGTTTTCATATTTTCAAAAATCAAGAAGGCGGATCCTATCAAGTTTTTGGACTTTGGCGTCCCATATCTGGTGCTGGCGCAGGGGATCGGGCGCTGGGGGAATTTTGTCAACCAGGAGGTGTTCGGCACAAACACGTCGCTCATATGGGGCATGACAAGCGACCGGATAGCCTCCGACCTCGCCTACAACGCGCAGCGGCTCTCGGCCATGGGTATATTTGTCGATCCGATGGCGCCTGTGCACCCCACCTTCCTCTATGAGTCGCTCTGGAACATTTTAATAGCCTGCTTCCTGTTTTGGCGCCGCAGGCGCATGAAGTACAAGGGCGAGGTCTTGCTATGCTATCTGGCCGGATATGGCGTGGGGAGGGCCTTTATAGAGGGTCTGCGCACGGACAGCCTCATGCTGGGCGGCTTTCGCGTTTCGCAACTCATATCGGTACTGCTTGTCGTTGCATGCATATTGGTAGTGGTTTTTGGTAGGAAAAAATTCGAACTTTACAGCGACGATGCGGGGATGGTTGATGCCGATGATATAAGCGGAACAGGTGAAGCCGATGATCAAGAGGACGACGCCGACGCCGACGTCAGCGAAATAGACGAGGATGGCGACGAAGCCGAGGCAGCCAAAACCGACGAATCCGATGAAGAATCCGAAGATGAATCCGAAGATGAATCCGACGATGAATCTGATGAAGAATCCGACGACGGAGATACCGAAGAAGCCGATATAACCGACGAGGCTGACGAAACCGATGAAGCTGACGAAGCCGAAGAGGCTGGCGAAACCGACGAAGCTGACGAGGCCGACGAAGCTGACGAGGCCGACGAAGCTGACGAGGCCGACGAAACAGACGAAGCCGACGAAACCGACGAAACTGACGAGAATATTAACGAAGAAGCTGACGGCAGCAATGCGGACGACGAAACCGACGAAGCTACCGACGACGAAACAGAAGATTCAGCTGACGACTAAACCGAAGAAATAGCCGACGATGATACCGAAGAGGCAGCCGACGACGATACCGATGGCGAAGCCGGCGCGGCCGGCGATGGCGAAATCGGCGCGGACGACGGCGGCGCAAAAAATACGGAGAGCTGAAATTTATGTCGAGGATAGGCAACAGCGCCCCCGCTGCTAATAAAGTTGGTAGGATCACATCTGTCAAGCAGTTTGACGCGCTGCTGTTTGCAGCCGTGCTGGCGCTTACGGCAGTCGGGTATTATTTCCTCTACCAGGTGTTGCAGACCTACGCCCCGGGCGAACGCTTCTCCGACGCCAACATGAGCCGCCAGTTGGTCGCCATCATAGTCGGCATTATAGCCGCGCTGATATTGTCCAGCATCGACTACCGCTACTACCAGTTGCCAAGCTATATCGGCTATATCGGCAGCATGCTCATATTGGTGATAACTACCATATTCGGCATTGGAGGCTCCGACAGCAGCCGCTGGATAGTGATTTTAGGCGTCAACTTCCAGCCATCCGAGCTGATGAAAATAACGTTTATTGTAGTGATTTCGTCTTTCTTTGAGCGCATAGCGCAAAAAAGGGCTACCAAACTCGATTATGTGAAAATGGCGGTTTACATGGCGCTGCCCACTGCGGTCATCCAGTTGCAAGGCGACACGGGCACAGCGCTTTCTTTCATCGTTATTTTTGTGGTGATGGTCTTTGTCTGCGGCATTAAATACCGCTATATCTTTATTCTGATGGGTGCGGCGGTCGCTTCGCTGCCGCTGTTGTGGGTATATGTGTTGCGTGATTGGCAAAAAATGCGTATTATGGTATTTCTTAACCCGGAACTGGACAAGTCCGGCATAAGCTGGCAGCCCAACCTCGCCAGATCTGCTATCGGCGCAGGCGAGCTAATGGGGAGAACGCTCGAAAGCCCGGCCCAGTCGCGCTACTCGCAGGTCCCGGAGCGGCACAGCGATTTCATATTCACAGCTATTGCGGAGCACACGGGGTTCATAGGCTGCGTCTTGCTGATAATCCTATTTGTATTTATTTTGCTCCGGTGCCTGTATATAGCATCCAAGGCGTGCGACCGCTACGGCGAGTTTATGGTGGCCGGGCTCTCGGCGATGATGATGTTCCATTTCATAGAAAATGTCGGCATGTGCATCGGGCTGCTCCCAATAACGGGTATCCCGCTGCCGTTCATCAGCTACGGAGGCACGGCCATGATATCCAACTATTTGGGGATTGGCATCATCCTGAGCGTTTCTGTCACGCGGGACGTGCCGGGCGTCCATTCCATAGATGGCGACGCCCTTGCCCAATCGCTGCCCGCGCCCGGCGGTGGAGGCAGCCCGCCCGCGCGCCCCCGTGTCCGCCCGCGCATAGGCGCCAATGCCCGCTCCGGCATAAACGCAAGCGCCCGCTCTGGCATAAGCGCCAACATCCGCCCGCACATAGGCGTGAACGCCCGCTCCGGCATTTACACAAACGCCCGCTCCGGCATAAACGCAAACGCCCGCTCCGGCATAAACGCAAACGCCCGTTCCCATTCCCGCGCCCGCGCCCGCATGTGACGCGTCGCGCTTCGCCTATATTTACCTCTTAAACGACAGGCCGAACAGCTCCTCTTTGCCATCCAGATTTCCTGCGCCGCCAATGATACTGAGCCATTTATCGTCCGCGTCTTTCGCGTTTTTGTCCGCCGCGTTCCGCGCCTCGGGATTGTACGCGTTGCCGTCGTACGAAGATTCCTGCCAACCTTCGGCGGGCGCCTGCTTAAAATACAGCGTATTGCGCTCATAGCGATGCGCTTTGCCTCCAGCCCTGCCGCAGATTTCAAATTTATCGTCGGTATTGACGATCAGGTTTTTCTCAAACAGCGTGTCGACGCCCATCTCTGACTGCGCTATGCACCAGTGGTCATTTATGCTGACATTGCCCGACAGGAGCGTCCCCCTGCAGTCGGGGCTGGGCCTCAACGCGGTACAGTCGAGCCACAGGCCCCCCTCGTTGTCGTGCGTGTAGTTATTTTTAAAAGTAGTCAGCCCGGTGACGCCCTAGTCGGTGTCGAAGGCGGTCCCGTCATTGTGGAAAAGGCGCGTGCGCGCCACTTCGTTATATTGGAACGTGGCGTCGGAGCAGGCGCAGCACCACACGCCGGCGATGACGATCGTCTCGTCCTTGACGCCCAGCGCCCCGGCGTCATAGCAGCGGTTGTACTCGATGAGGGGCTTTATGCTGTTGGCCATGATGATGCCGTCCGTGCCGGTGCGCTCGATGAGGTTGCCCCGCAGGACGATATTGGTGTGGAAAATATCGGTCTGGCCGTCCTCTTCCTGGTTTACGCGGACGCCGCTGGTGAGCACGTCGTGCACATGGTTGTTTTCAACGACGATATCGTCAAGATGGTTCTCCGCCGTGCAGCGGTACGGGAAGGTCACATATATGCCGGAGTTGTT
This sequence comes from Oscillospiraceae bacterium, assembly GCA_009777515.1. Lineage (GTDB taxonomy): Bacteria > Bacillota > Clostridia > WRLR01 > WRLR01 > WRLR01. Next base: position 4,535 of record WRLR01000150.1, read on the forward strand.
GTACATGTTGCGGTAGCGCGGCAGCGGGCGCCGGTTTTCCCCGGTCACGTTGCTTACCTCGCAGTTCTCGATGCGGATGCCCCGCGTTACGCCGACCGGCCGGCCCAGAACCATGATCCCGCAGCGGGGAAAGCGCCAGGGCGCCGCATTTGTGCACCTGATGCCGCGCACCGTCCAAAAATCGACTTTTTCGAGCTTGATGGCCGCCTGGGCGCCTGCGCCGTCAATCCAGGGCGCCGGGCCGTCGCCATATGCGCCGATGATCACCGGCGCCCCTTTTGCCCCGTCGCCGACGGGGGAGAGCATGCCCTGCCAGCAACCGCCCCTTATAAACAGTATCTCGTCGCCCGGCTCATATTTTTTTGCATGCACTTTTTCTATTGATTTCCATGGCGAGGCCGCTGAAGTCCCCTCGTTCCCATCGTGCCCATGCACATTGTCGACATAATAAATCATACGCGCGCGTCCGTCAGGCGCCCTGCCCGACACTCCTTTTTATAAATTAATTGATTATTCAAAAAATTTCAAAAAAAATATCACAAAAAAATCGCGAAAAAATCATCGTAATTATTTTAAATAATGCTTGCATTTTTTATTGACATGGTTTAAAATGGTCGCAAAGTGGATCAAAGTGGAGGAAAGTGGAGTAAGGTGGAGCAGGAAACTAAAATATCATCCTTTCGTGGGTTTTTTGGCAACCATCACCATACTATTGATGTCAAAAACAGGGCTTTCGTGCCTGCCAAGTTCAGGGATGGCCTAGCTTCCGGCTTTATGCTTACAAAAGGTTTCGAAACCTGCCTGATCGGTTACTCAAACGAGGAATGGCACAAAATGATGGTAAACTATTCCACCGCTCCTAAGCTTGAGACCGACTGCCGCGACTTCATCCGGGGGTTCTCCGGCAACTCGCATGAGTGCGAGGTAGACAAACAAGGTCGCTTTAGTATACCACAATATTTACAAGAATACGCGAAAATAACAAAAGATTTTTGCTTTGTTGGCATGATAGACCATTTTGAGATATGGGACAGCGCGCTGTGGAGGGAAGAGAACATAAAATACGACCGCAGCGCCGATGTAAAAGCGGAAAAAATGCAAAAATATCTAAAGCCCCTAGTAGTATCAGCAGCAGCAGCAGATGGCCCAGCCGCCGTATGAGCATACCCCGGTCCTGGCTGACGAGTGCCTTGCTTATCTATCGCTAAAACGCGGTGGGGCATATATTGACGGCACAGTGGGCGGCGCCGGGCACGCGCTTTTGATACTGGAAAAGGTTTCGGGCGAAGGCGCAGTGCTGATAGGCATTGACCGGGACGGGGGCGCAGCGGCTGTATCAGCGGAACGGCTAAAAACACGGAACGCATCATTGGGCGGGCACGCCCGATGTGAAGTCATACATTCGAACTTTGTGAACATTGACATCATATGTAATGGGCTGGGCATATCGGAAGTCGACGGGGTTTTGCTGGATTTGGGGGTCTCGTCGAACCAACTGGACGACGCGGGGCGCGGCTTTTCCTACAGGCATGACTCCCCGCTGGATATGCGCATGGATCGCGATTCTCCGAGGACTGCAGCAGATATTGTGAACGACTGCACGGAGCGCGAGCTGGCGGACATAATACGGCATTACGGCGAGGAGCGCTGGGCATCCAGGATTGCGCAGTTCATTGTGGATGCCAGGGCGAAAAAGCCCATCCGTACCACATTTGAACTGGCCGACATAATTTTCGCGGCGGTGCCGAAAGGCGCCCGAAGGGATGGCCCGCACCCGGCCAGGCGTACTTTTATGGGCATAAGGATTTATTTAAACGATGAGCTGGCTGTGATTGGCGAGGCGATAAATAAATCCGCTAAGTTGTTAAAACCGGGGGGCAGGCTGTGCATTATCAGCTTCCACTCCCTTGAGGACCGCATCGTGAAGCGCACAATCGGCGATTTATCGGCGGGGTGCGTGTGCCCAAAGGATTTGCCGATGTGCGTCTGCGGGCGGGGAGGCCCCGGGCAGGGTCCCATACTAAAAAAGATCACGCGCAAGCCCGTGCTCCCGGGCGAGGACGAACTGCGGCGCAACCCAAGGGCCAGGAGCGCGAAATTGCGCGTTGCGGAAAAGCAAAATAGGGCAATGCCTTTGAACATAGATAGACAACAACGGGATTGACTGCACTACACTTTTGCAACTACAAAAGATGAAGGGCATTTAGGATACGGCAGCGGCAGAGATGCGAAAGCTTCTAAGCTGCGGCGGCGAAAGGAAACGAAAGGAAAGTTACAAAAGATTACGCGCAGGCAAATTTACAAATGAAAAGGGAACGGCAATTACAAAAGACAAAAGGGATTATTTAATTTACTAAGGATGAAACAGGGCAAACGCCCCGGCAAAAAGACAAAGGAGAAAGGGTTCCCGCCTGCGCTGGGCCGGCGTAAGCGGCGAGTGTTCCGGGAACTCACCCCTCCTGTCGAGGCGGGCGAATGTACAAAAGACGGCAACGCGACGAAATGGTAGTATAATATACAAATGAGAAATGGCCGGCCAATGATTTGGATTCATAAGTAACGTGATGGCGTATAAAGTTGGTGAAACGCCATCATTTAGGCCAGCCGGTAACATGCAAAAGATAATAACAAAACACAGCAGATAAGCGATACAGAAAGGCAAACTAAAGAAAAGGCGCGATAAGAGCAGTGCGCGTGAATGAGTTAAAAAAGATAGATATATATCCAAAACTGTTTATTTAAAGCCGAGGACTGTTAACGCAGTCCCCGGATTTATTTTGTAGATAAGCGTATAAATACTAGAAAGGGCAGAACTATGGCGCGAGGGCAAGCAATTGGGATTAAGGCTTGCCATTGCCATTGCATTATTCATGGCTATATGTACACAGTCTGTGCATGGCCTTTTATATATAATACATAAATAACTGGTTATCAACGGAGCATGACTCGGGGGTATTGAATGGGCGATCTAAGGCGCGCGGGGGCGGAGCGAGAGGAAGCGAGGCGCGCGGGGGCAAGGCGCGGGCGAGCGGGGCGAGATCAGGTCGGGCGCGTAGATGCGGGGCGCGGGCAAGCGTGGCGAACAGAGACGGCGCGCGAGCACGCATGGCGCGCGGATGCCAGGCGCGCAACCGCGAAGAACGCTTTGGTCACCACCTCCGCGTCTGACGACGCCGCAGTAGCGCCCATCGACGCCGCCGAAATCGAGCGGCAGGGCCTTTTGCTGCGCGAAATAAGGATGCGCAAGGAGCGAAACAAGGTCAGGAGGAAGTATTTCCTTATGATCTTGGTTTCGTTTATTTTTGCAATTGCGCTGATTTACAGGTATAGTTTTGTTATAGAGGTAAACGAGCGTATAATGAGTGAAAACGCGACGCTGACGCGACTAGAAAACGACAACATGCTGCTGCAGAAGCAGATTGGCGCCGAAACGGATTTGGAAAAAATCAGGCTCCTGGCGGAATCGAAGCTGGACATGCAAAAACCGGACAGGGACCAGATTGTTTATATCAGGGTGCCCAGAAGGGACCATGCGATGGTGCCGGCGCCCACAAGGGCCAGCGACGGGGACATGATGAACCCGTTCGCCTATTTGCTTGAACAGGCGAAGCTCATACAAAAGAGGTTATTTTTGGATTGATGTCAAAGGATAGTTATCAAACAAAGCAGCTGTCAGTAAGAGAAAGGATCGGCAGCCACAGGCTTGCAAAAGCTAATAACGGCAGAGCGCGCGCTAAAGCCGATCTGGCCGTTAAGCGCCGCCTTTTGTTTATGCTGACGCTGTTTTTGTGCGCGTTTTCAACCATCGCGCTGCGCATAGCGCACATACAGTTCATCGAGGGCGACAGCTTGTCCGAGCAGGCCTCGATCAACCAGAGCAGGGGCGTCGACATAAGCCCGAGGCGCGGCGCCATCCTGGATCGGAACGGCGACGAACTGGCCGTAAACACCGTCGTAGAAACCATTTCCATCGTCCCGGAGACGCTGCGTAAGAGCATATCACAATCCAAGGGCTTAAACTTGGACATCGTTTCGGACGACCTCGCGTACCTGCTTGCGATCGATTCAGATTTCATATACGAAAAAATAAATAAAGACTCCAAATACGAGGTCTTAATGAGAAAGGCCGAGCCGGAGATCGCCGAAACCATAAGGGAATACATCAGCGCGCATTCGCTCCGGGGGCTGGACCTGACCATAGACTCTAAGCGCTTTTATAGAAACAACAACCTGGCCTCTCATGTGATAGGTTTCACCACCGAGGACAACCAGGGGCTCACGGGCATCGAGGCGTCGATGGAGAAGTATATCAAGGGCACGCCGGGCATGATAAAGGGCGAGCTGGACGCGAGGCGCGCCGAGGTGCCGCTGAGCGCGGAGAACCGCATCGCGGTGCAGGACGGCTTGAACGTCGTGCTGACCATTGACACCGCCATACAGCTTTTCGCGACGTCGGCGCTGGAAAAGGCGATCCTGGACAACGACGTGAACCGGGGCGGCGTCATTGTTGTGATGGACCCGCGCAACGGCGACATATTGGCGATGGTGTCAAAGCCCGATTTCGATTTGAACGATCCATACGCGCCGCCTTTGGGATACATAGAGGAGACGTGGAACGGTCGTTCGCAAGCCGGGACGGACATACTCAACCGCACGGTGTGGCGCAACAAGGCGATTATGGACACATACGAGCCGGGCTCGACATTCAAGCCGTTTACCGTCGCGGCCGGCCTGGAGGAGGGCGTCATATCGATGGAGTCGCAGTTCCGCTGCGAGCCCATCACCGGCTACTACGACAACCCGATCGGCTGCTGGGTGCTGGGCAGCCACGGGACGCTGGACCTCATGCATTGCGTGATGCAGTCGTGCAACCCCGCCCTGATGAGGATATCGCAGCGGGTCACGAGGGACCGCTTCTACGAGTATATAAGGGATTTTGGGTTCTATGAGCGGACGGGCGTCCCGCTCCCGGGCGAAGGGGAGGGCATCTTCCAGCAAAACCCGCGAGACGTGGACATGCTTGTGGCCTCGTTCGGCCAGCGCTTCACAATCACGCCGCTGGAGCTGATAACGGCATATTCCGCCATCGCAAACGGCGGGGGGCTGCTCAAAAACACGCTCCGATCCGAAC
>WRLR01000151.1 GCA_009777515.1 Oscillospiraceae bacterium
AACGCCGCCTTGGGCAAATAGACGCGGCTCAAAAGCACTACGCGGACGCGGAGCAGCTCTACCGCGCGGAGCGCGCTAACCTCGGCCTGGCGAACGTGCTAAAAGCCATGGGCGATTTGGAAAGCCGCCTTGGGCAAATAGACGCGGCTCAAAAGCACTACGCGGACGCGGAGCAGCTCTACCGCGTGGAGCGCGCTAACCTCGGCCTGGCGAACGTGCTACAAGCCATGGGCGATTTGGAACGCCTCCTTGAAAAAACAGATGCTGCGATTTCCAAATATAAAACTGCGCTTAGTTTATATAATAGCGAGCGAGAGCCGATGGGGCGGGTTTATTGTATGGCAGAGCTATGTCGAGCATACGCTAAAAAAAAGGATGAACCACGCTTTTTAGAATTCGCACAGGCAACTAAAGATGCGTTCGTAAGCGTTGATGAAGATGTCGCTGACTACGCCATCGATTGTGTACGTGAAGCAAAAGATATCATGATCTCTCATACGAAAAATAAATATGAGGAAATAGATATAGATGAATGGGGATCCGAAACATAATAGTAAATTTATCAAAAGAAAACCGTCCTCCATTACGCCAGAAGAAGGTTTTTTTATACACAATTAAACCATCCATTACATTTAAACCAGTAGCGCCCCCCTGGGTACGCGGGCGTCCTGCCCGCCCCCGTCCCCACCCCAGCCTCCATCTTCGCGACCGCCCTCCTGGGTACGCGGGCGTCCCGCCCAACCCCGTTCCAGCGCCCAGTTGATTTAAGCCCATTTCAAGCATTGTCGACCTTTCAACCGCGCTACATTAAACACCTTATTTTCGTCTTATTTCCCGTATCGGGCGCATTTCGATGTACCCACGCCAGCCATACGGCGCCAACTGCATCCGAGGCGCAAGTTCGTCGGCGTACTCGTAGCCGTATACTTCGGGATTAAATTTTTCGATGCGCTCCCACAGCAATGTGATCGCCTGCCCAAATTCGTTATCGGCATATGGTTCGCCCTGGAAGATAAGCATCTTGCACGGCGGCAGGTCGATGAAATCGAACCCCTCCGGAGCCGCGCCGCTATAATCTTCTGGAAGTTCAATGCCCTGCGCGTAAACACCTGTACCGTCGGGGCGCATATTGTCCGGCAACCATAGGCCGACAGGCTCATATAGCGCCTCTTTGATTTTACTGACTATCTCCCACGGTATCGAGGCGCCGGTTTCATCGTCCGCGCAACCGAACTCCTCGCAGTAGCCGAAATAGTCCTCTGCGGCCTTTGAGCGCCGGAGCAAAAGCTTCCTGGCGGGGCGCTCCACTATCTGTGTAAAGATGATAGCTGTTTTCTCTGCCATTTTCGGTACCTCCCAATCTGTATTACGGAGAGCAGAAACTTTGTATGGGATAATCCAGCCACTCGGCTCCGGCACTGACGCAAAGCGTTTCGGGGCAATGCCAAACGCCTTAACGAACGCCCTTGTGAACCCCTCGTGGCTATCAAATACGAAATCGAGCGCGACGTCTATGACCCTTGTTTTGCCGCTTCTCAGCGATATCGCGGCATTGACGAGCCGCCTGTCGCGGATGTATTCAAATGGCATCCGGCCGGTATGCTGTTTGAATATCCTCGCCGCATGGTACTGCGAATAGCCCGCCGCGTCCGAGAGCTGCTTGGCTGTGATCGGCTCCCGAATGTGGGCGTCAATATACGCTATCATGCGCCGGACGGCGGCGGACATATCGTTATTCACACTTCCCATATGTTTCATGCCTCCTGAACACAGTATAATCCGGCTGGCAACTGTTTTCTTGACCGCAAACGCGAAATCTGTTCTGTTTAGTTCAATTCTGTTCTACTTCAATATTATAGCAAATCATCTGCAGCGCAGATGATTGCATTATGTTATTATGCAAAAGTCAATATACTCAATTTTAGTTTTATGGCGTTATTGATATAAAGCAAATAATGTGTCGCAAGTAAATTGACAATGAGATCATATAACATTATAATGGCGAAGTGACATATCCCAGTAATAATATAGTATAAAGATGCGTATTGGTCATTTTCCCAACAAATAGCACAATAGCTGCTTTTTTATCATTGTAGACGCAATTAAATATAGCATAACAAATTTTGTATAAGTTCATCACGAATATGGAGAATGGCGGCATGGACTACCATAAACCTGCGGGCTTTGGCTCTAACTCTATACGGGCGAACCGCAAACTGCGTGGCATTTTACAAAACTGGCAATTATATACATTTTTAATACCGGCGCTTGTATGGGTCATCATGTTTCGTTATTCGCCGATGTACGGCGTGCAGATAGCGTTCAGGGACTACTCCGCGGCGCGCGGCATATGGGGCAGCAATTGGGTAGGGCTTAGGCATTTTATCAGGTTTTTCAACTCGTACTACTTTTTTGAGCTGATCAGAAATACAGCCGTCATCAGCCTGTACAACCTTTTGCTGACGTTCCCGCTCCCTATTTTGGTAGCCTTAACGATTAACGAAGTAAAAAACGGCCCATTCAAAAAAATAGTACAGACCGCGTCGTATGCGCCATATTTTATATCAACCGTTGTCATGTGCAGCATCATCCTGATTTTTCTCAACCCGACCACGGGCATCATCAACCGGCTGATCATGGTTTTTGGAAACGAAGCGGTGGATTTTATGAGCAAAGCGGCATGGTTCCCAACCGTATACGTCCTCAGCAACGTCTGGCAGGGGACCGGGTGGGGGAGCATAATTTATCTTGCATCGCTGTCCGGGGTGGACGAGCAGTTGCACGAGGCAGCCATGATCGACGGCGCGACCAAGCTGCAGCGCATCAGAAACATCAATATCCCGCATATCGTCCCTACTATGATCATATTGTTGATACTCAACTCCGGGTCTATATTATCCGTCGGCCACGAGAAGGTATATTTGCTGCAGAACGCGCTCAACACGGACACATCGGAGGTCATTTCAACATATGTGTACAAAAGCGGGCTCATCAACGCACAGTACAGTTTTTCGTCCGCCGTCGGGCTTTTCAATTCCATAATCAACTTGATTGTATTAGTCATAGTCAATACCATAGCGCGCAAAGTCGGGGAGGATTCGTTATGGTGAATGGGAAATCCGGAAAGGGCATGAGTGCAAAAAAAGGCAAGGGCAGAGGTCCAGGCATGGTTTCCGTTGCAAGGCGAACCACCAGGGCCAACGACATATTCAATAGCGATACAGTGTTCCAAGCTGTGATTTATATTATCATGTGCTTCATTTTGATCATAACGCTCTATCCGCTGATATTCATCGTCAGCGCGTCATTTAGCGACCCCCTGTATGTAAACACCGGGCAAATCTGGATTTTGCCAAAAGGCGTAAATATCGAAGGCTATCGGCGCGTGTTCCGCAACGAGGCGATATGGACCGGCTATCGGAACACGGTATTTTACACGGTTTGCGGCACGGTCATAAACCTGTTCGTAACGACGACCGCTTCATATGCCCTGTCAAAGCGCAGTCTTGCCGGACGGAATTTTATATCGCTCGTTTTTTTGTTCACAATGTTCTTCAGCGGCGGGATGATCCCTACGTATATGGTCGTGCGGAACCTGCACCTGCTGGACACCGTGTGGGCCATGATGCTACCGGGCGCGATGTCAATCTCCAACATGATCATAATGCGCACGTTTTTCCAAGTGACCATACCCGACGAGCTTACGGATGCGGCGCGGATAGACGGCTGCTCGACATACAGGATGTTCATTGCCATTGTATTGCCGCTGTCGGGCGCAATACTGGCGGTCATGGCGCTGTTTTACGGCGTGTCGCACTGGAACACCTATTTTGACGCCATGATCTATTTAAACAACCGCAACTTATTTCCGTTGCAGCTTTTTTTGCGCGAAATACTTATGACGCAGCAAATGAACGCGGTAGTATCTACGGAAGAAATGGAGTCCATAGCCGTCCAGCAAAGGCTTGCGGAAATGATTAAGTTCGTCGTCATAATCGTGTCGACATTACCGGTTTTATTGATATACCCTTTCATGCAGAAGTATTTTGTCAGGGGGGTCATGATTGGTTCCATAAAAGGTTAACAATATTGTCCACAGGAGTATAAAAAAAGAGAGGAATAATCAGAATGCCTACATGCAAACGCAAAAAACCATTGGCAACATGGGTTGCCATGACAGCAGTGTTGTGCGCGCTGGCCATGATCTTGGGTGCATGCGGCGGCGGTTCTACCACCGGCGGTGCGGCGACAAGCGCAGCCACACAGGCGGCGGCTGGCGCGGCGCAGACGACGGCGGCTGCCACGGAAGCCGCTGCGGCCGCCGAGGCCACGACTGCTGCAGCAGCCGCACAGGCCACAACTGCCGCGCCCACTGCAGCGGCTGCCGGCGCGGGCGCGGGCGCAGGCGGAGGTGCAGGCGCGGACGCAACCGCGGCAGCATCTTCGCGCCCCGAGGACACTACGTTATGGACGCTGGACGACTGGGTCGCAGCCTGCGTCGACGGTACGTTGATCGATGGCTCGGACACGTTCCCGATTTACGACCAGCGGGTCGTGTTTACCATGATGGGCTCAAAGGCCCCGATACAGGGCATTTGGGAGAATTTGATATTCTTCCGCTCCATGGAGCAGTTGACAAATATCGCGTTCGATCTCGACACGCCGGTCAGCGACGGGTTCGAGGAAAAGAAGAACCTGGCGATAAACACGGGTGCGTACCCAGAGATATTCTTTGGCGCCAGGCTCAATCCCCAGCAGGAGATACGCTATGGCAGTAACGAGGGGATATTGATCCCGCTGGAGGATCTCATCGCCCAATACGCCCCAAACATAACCACAATGTTTGACACGCACCCAGACGTCCGGCAGTCCGTGACGACGCCGGACGGGCATATTTACGCATTGCCTCAAATTAGCAAGGGCGTAAAGTGGGTGCACGAGCATTGGTTCAATGCGAGGTGGATGGAGGCTCTCGAAGTCACGGAGGCTGACCTGCCAAGCGATTTGGATGGGATGTTCGATTTGTTCATGCGCATGAAAACGGAAATCCCCGGCGCAATAGGGGTGGACGAGGTGTGGCCGATAAGCATTGAAAAGCCCACCGAATCGGGCAGCAGCTTCAGGACGATGTTCCTTGCCTCTTTTGGCATCCTGCCTTCATACAACTCCATATATGTCCTGGATGACGGGATTGTGCGCTTTTCGTACCTGGAGCCCAATTATCCTGAATACTTGAAATATGTAAATAAACTGTGGGAGGCTGGCATCATAGACAGGGACAGTTTCATGCAGGATTACCCCGCTGTCAACGCTAAATGCAAGTCCAACATAGTCGGCCTCGCGCGGCAGGCGTCGCCCTCGAACCTGTACGAATTGCGGGACAATGACGACGGCGTAAACTTCCCGGTGCTTCCGCCGCTGACCAGTTCCATATACACGACGCCGCTAAAGGCGACCACTGGCGAGAGTATGACGCGCGGCGTTTTCGCATTGACGGACAAGTGCAAGGATCCTGTAGCCATGATGAAATGGGTGGATTATTTGTATAGCGTCGAGGGCTCGTATTTTATCCATTATGGGCCGTACGGTTACGGCTATGTAAGGGACGACGAGGGGCGCAGGGTAGGCCAGCCCACGACCGACGGACGCACGTCGGAAGAGCGCAGGGGCGGCGACATAACCCCCGACTGCGGCACGCCTACGCCAAAATGGATACGCGACGACACGGAGCGGAATGTCGCGAACGTGTTCAGCATCTACCGTATCACGCACGTACAGGATGTGGTGCTGTCGCCATACGCAAGGGACGCGTATCCCAACATTTACACGACGCCGGAAGAACAGAGCGAGCTCGACGAAATCATCGTCGATATCAATAAGCTATGCGTTTCGGAGGAAGCCAAATATATAACCGGCGAAGCGGACATAGAAAACTACGAGTCTTTCGTCTCCATACTAAAACAGATGGGCGTAGACCGGGTCGTAGAAATTTATCAGGCCGCATACGACCGCTGGAGGGACGCCGCATAATTATCGGCAAACTGTGAGCGCCACTCCACTGCATGTTGATGTTAGCCGATTAATAATGCAAACATCGAATGGGCATCCTATAAGCGCCCAGATAACCGTATATTTAAAAAAATAATTCCACGAAAAAAACCGTCTTCCATAACTTCGGAAGGCGGTTTTTTTATGCGTAATATTCCAGCCAACCTATAAAAAATATAATTAGCCCCACTGGGTATGGATTTTACTCCCCCCTGGGTACGCGGGCGCCCCGCCCGCCCCCGTCCCCGCTCCCCCGGTCTGTTAAACTCCTCTCGGGGATTGGAGGTTGTACTGTCTCTACGCACAGGCGGATATGGAATCCGCCCCTACACATCTCATACCCCTCTCGGGAATTTGCGGTTATACAACCGAACAACCGTAGGGACGGCCGCCCCCGGCCGTCCGCGTCCTCAAACCCCTCTCGGGGATTGGTTGTTGTACAACCCTATGCAATTGTAACATGCGGTATTACTGGGTTTCAAGGGTATAAATTTAACAGGACACCTATTTTTCGCCCTAAAAATCCTGTTGAATCAAGGGGAAAATATAATCCCTCATTATAAAATCCCTATTTCATTTCCGGATAATAAGCGTGAGATGATTGTTGATATATCGGTTTTTAGGTTCGGGTAGGCTCTTTTATCCAGCACCGCGCCGTCGAGGGCATCGCGATATTCAACCAAGCGGTTTTTTGTAAAAAAAGCTACTTCATCTTCGCCGGAAAAACCGAGGCACTGCCACGATATTAATTCGGCTACAATATCTGCTAACGATATGCTTGCGTGCATATACTTCCCGTTGATCGACAACGCCATCCTTCCATCCGTGCCCTGGTGGCGCAACGGGACCTGGTCATATGTCGGGGCTAATGCGATTGATTCATCGGGAAAGTGCAATATGCTAATATTTTTTGCGTGCATATCCAGGTTCCCGATAGCAACGGCGAAAATCAACTGGGACGCGAATCGTGTGACGTCCTCGCGCTTACCAAACCGCGCCAGGGTTTGCGCGATCCGCTTGGCGCTGACTTTGCCGCCGTATTCCTGATACTTCTCATGCCCTCGCGCGCCTAGCGCCTGATTAAAGTCCTCCTGATGAATCCTGGCGCCTGACATGCCGTCATTTCTGTCGTACCTCTCTATCACCAGCGCATCGGCGCCGTCGAAGTTTTCTATCCAAACGGGATGCCCCGTAAGCCCGCAATCGTATGCCATCTGCATGCAAAAGGCCTCGTCGTATATCATCGTCGGGTATTCCGGGGCGACCGGTTTCAAGATATGCGTCGAAGGATACCCGTTGTGTACCCTGTGCCACAATGCGCCAATCCTTGCCAATAATATTTTCCCCTGCGCGCCGCCCAACGATGTCTTGCCGGAGATCGGAGAATTAGCGAGCGCCGCTTGTGGCATATGCTCCAGAAGATAGCGGACCTCTTTGCCATCAACAGGCTCAGTATAGGCTTTCGAAGTAGACGTTGGATCGTCGGGATCATATATTGACAACGCGCCAGCGATATCTCTGCCGTATTTACGAAGCATAGCATAAAAAGTCCGCTCGTCCCTTGGCAGTGATTGTAGCAGCCATTCATAGTTGCGCCCTTCGGGGAGAAGCTCTGCAAAAAAAATGTCCACACGCTTTTTTTGCGCGCTCGTATATTTTAGGTTCAACGGAACCGACAAGCTCATAATCGTTGACGACAACGGATATTTTTCAAAAACGTTTTGATCGACAGTAAAACTTATTCGGTTTTTTTCATGCGCTATTGTTCCAAGCACGCTCCCATATAGTTCAACGACAAGATTGCTCACGTTGTTGGCACATCCTCTGTATCAAATTCCGCCAGTAATGTGATTTCGGTTTTCTCAAGAATCATAAACAACCTTTCCATCAACAGCCCGGGCTTCCCCTGCTCCATCTCCCACACCCATTTCTGGCTGATCCCGAGCTGGTTCGCAAGAGCCCTTTGGCTGATGCCCCGCTGCAGACGGCCTTGTTGCAATATTTGCCCTAGAGTAAATGGGTCCTTGATTTTCGTTGTCATCCTCATCCCTCTACCTCCTACTACGATAAAGCCATCACACACTAAGACTACGTTATTGTAGTCACAATACATAAATATGATAACGTAGTCATTATACATAACTATGATAACGTAGTCATTATACATAACTACGATAACGTAGTCAATATTGACTTTTTATAAATAAATTATCATTAAAATGGTTAGAGTGAAAATTTACTAAACAAATCGGTGTCATTTCGCACAATCCCCCGTTTAAATGCGGCGAAAGCGGAATCGCGCGATATTTCTTTATTAATTATGGCATCATAGTCTTCGTTGGGTTCGTTTCGATACCCTTCTACGAATTTTAAGAATCTCGCGACACAGGCCGTTACTTCTTTACGCAATATAGTGCACTCTATGTCTTTTATGTCGGTTGTCCCACCGTTGTAAACATGTGACAATAACTCTACTGTTTGTTTTGTACTAATATCGTCAGATAAAGCGCATACAATGATATTCTCAACAAATGAATTGGTCGTCAGAGATAGTGAAATATATTCTTCTGGGTCGAGTTTTGTTGGGTCGAGAATATTATCATACTTATCGCCTTTTATATTATTACAATGGCCACATGACAGAAATAAATTTTGCCAGTCGTATTTTAATGAATCATTACCGCGATGTGGAACAAGATGTTCGACATTTAATGTGGTGGCTTTATCATTTTCGCAAATATAACATTTTCCGTAACAATCATCTACTAGGGCTTTAAAATTCGGATTGCTTCTATAATGATTTTCGTCTGTTATAGGTTGAGGCGGTGCAGGACGTTTAGTTAGCTTGATCATTCATTGTCTCCTTGCGCTTTTGTTCGAGTGCGCGGAAAGCAACATATAGTTCCTTCGAGGCCGGGGCCATTAATTCAAGTTCAGTTTTGGTTCTGAGAAACTCCTCGTTTTCTTCCGACGTTCTCTGTGGTTTAAAACAGAGTTCTTCATAACGGTCAAATTGCCGTTTCATTTCCTTGGAATACATATCTGTATCTAGGAATGCTTCAACAACAGCCTCATATGAATAATAGCTCGGGTTATCAAGCTGTTCATGTTTTTCTAAATCATATACCACTGCATTGGAAAGCGATGTAATTACGAATGGCGAGTGGGTAGATACTATAAATTGAACACTTGGGAACATCTGCGTTAAAAATGGCAGTGCGCGCTTTTGCAATTCAACATGTAAATGGGTTTCGATCTCATCTATGATGACGATAGCTGATTTGGTATAGTCAACAATGCCGTCACCGCTATCAAAACGCATTATGAGCTCCATATATATTTCCAGGAACGCCTTATATCCATCTGACATTTCGTGCAGCCCGAATGGTTC
>WRLR01000152.1 GCA_009777515.1 Oscillospiraceae bacterium
ACTGCTCCGGTACCTAACGTCGCTCCCGCCGCACAATAACCGGGGCGCGTGGTTCGACAACATCCAGTGCGCCAATGACGTCGGAACATACCTGGAACAGGCGGAGCTAACCTTGCTGGGCGGGTGCGACGAGGTGACGCTGTTCTGCTGGGGCCTGACATACAAGAAAGAAGAAATTGGCGCGCTGGGCATACTGTTGGAGCGCCTCGACGAAGAGCCGTCGGTACTAGGGCAGCCTGCGGGCATCCCGGTGTACCTGCCGTTCCATTCCACCGGCGAGGACCATGTGTTCGACTTTCTCGGCATGTGCGGCCTGCCGCTGTATCCCGACGCGGTGTTCCCGGACGAATCGCCTGTGCTGCTCACGGCTGCTTCCGCGCACGACGCGCAATTGGCCGGGAAGGTCAGGGGCCACTTGGAAAAGGGGCGCGACGTTTTTGTAACAGCCGGCTGCCTGGAAAAAATGCGGGACCGGGGCTTCTCCGATTTCACGGGCATGGTGGTTACGGGCCGCAGCCAGACGGGTGTGGAGTTCGGGGGCTTTGAGAGCGGGTGGTCGGCGGACATCGCATACCGAAGCGCTGCGAAGCCCGTCACGCTGCCCGTAATAGACCTGATGCTCAACGAGAGCAATCTCAGGGCGGTTCAGGTGCGCGAGTCCATGCCCAATGTGCTGCTCGCGTATTCCAACTATGCGAAGGGGCGGCTGTTCGTTTTGAACGTGCCGGACAGTTTTTCGGACTACTATGAGATCCCTGGCGACGTGATGGGCGTAATCCGGAAGAACTTTTCCGAAAAACTGCCGTTGTGGTTTGAGGGCGAGACGAAAATCGCGCTGTTCCTCTATGCCAACAACTCCGCCGCAGTCCGCTCGTTCCTCCCGCACGGCTCCGTGATACTGCTCCACGTCGCCGGTGACGCCCGCAGCCTCGACATCAACGGCGCCAAAACCACCCCCCTCTACAAAAAGGACGGCGAGACAATATTCCGCCTGGCGCTTGAACCGAACAAACTCATAGCCTTCACCTGGGAGTGATTGTGTACTATCGCAACAGCCTAAATAATACTTAAACCAATGCTTTTGGGCGCTGTCTCTAAACATAGCCGCTGTTCTTCAACAATAAAATTAATAATAAAATAAATATAATGGATGATAATGGATGGATGTTGACATGTCGCAAAGTGTGAACATACAAAAAAGGAAAACCAACAAGTTCGCCCGTTTCAGACGGCAAATAGGCTTGCAAACAATGGTAGTGCCTGGGCTGATGGCGCTGCTGATCTTTTCCTATTTGCCAATGTTTGGCATCATCATAGCATTTCAGAATTACGAAGTCGCGACTGGGTTTTTCAACTCGCAGTTCGTGGGCCTGAAAAATTTTCAATCATTCCTGACAGACCCAAAGGTATACGCCACGTTACGCAACACAATAAGCATCAGCTTCCTTGGCCTTATGATTAACTTCCCCGCGCCCATTATATTCGCGATTCTCCTAAACGAGCTTCGAAACGGGGCGTTCAAACGCATAACGCAAACTATATCGTATTTGCCCCATTTTATATCCTGGGTGATATACGGCGGCATTGTCATCAGGCTGCTTGCAGTGGATGGCGGACTGTTGAACATGATATTGTTGAATACGGGCCTGACCCAGTCCCCGGTTTATTTTTTAAACGATCCCGGGTATTTTTATGGCATCATGATAACGACCAGCCTGGTCAAGGGGCTGGGGTTCGGCTCAATCATATACCTAGCCGCCATATCCGGGGTGGACATGGAGGTGTACGAAGCCGCAATTATTGACGGCGCGGGGCGCTTCCGCCGCATTTGGCATGTGACGCTACCCGCCATCATGGGCACGCTCGTTATCTTCCTCATTTTCCAGATAAGCGGCATTCTCAACACCGGGTTCGACCAGGTATGGGTGCTGCAAAACGCTTTGAACATTTCAAGGAGCGAGGTCCTCGACACATACATATATAAAATGGGCATAGCCAGCATGAGGCTTTCGTATGCGTCGGCTGTCGGCCTTACCAAATCGATCATTGCCTTGATCCTGCTAGTCATGGCAAATTATGTTTCAAACAAAGTAACTGAAAAAGGGATATTTTAGGGGGGCGCTGTATTGAAAACAAAAAAATTGTTCAGTGGCAGGCTGCGCTACAGTTTGTTTGATTTTGTGAATGTGTTCATCATGCTGGTCATTATCGTCCTGACGTTATACCCTTTTTGGTATGTCGTTGTGGGCTCGTTCAACGACGGCACTGATTACCTTTTGCGACCGACCGTCTTTTGGCCCTCCCGCTTCACGCTTGTAAACTTTCAGGCGGTGTTCAGGTACAAGGCATTGCCCCAGGCTTTTTTAATAACCGTAAGCCGGACTGCGCTGGGCACGGTTTTGCATATATTCGTAACCAGCCTGTTCGCATACGCTATATCTCGCCCGGAACTCATTGCCCGCAAGCTGTACACAACGCTGGGGCTGATTACGATGTTCTTTGGGGGCGGGCTGATACCGTATTATCTTGTCATAGCAACATTGGGGCTGACGAACACTTTTTGGGTCTACATAATCCCCGGGGTCTTTTCGTTTTGGAACGCGATAATATTCCGATCGTTCTTTAGCCAGTTGCCCGACTCGCTCATAGAGGTATCGCGCATCGAGGGCGCGGGTGAGTACCGTATATTTTTTACCATCATCATGCCATTGTCGACACCGGTCTTTGCCGCCCTGTCCCTGTTTACGGCGATAGGCCACTGGAACTCGTTTTTTGATTCAATGTTATATACGCATGACAACAATCTACAAACGGCGCAGCTTTTTTTGATGAAGCTCATCAAGAGCACCCAGACCGCAGCGCAAATGGCGCAGGAGCTCAACACTCGGCCGGATCAATTGGAGACCGTAACCACGCTGTCGGTTCAATTGGCCACGATGGTCACGATAACGACGCCCATACTCGTATTGTACCCGTTCCTGCAAAGGTTTTTTGTCAAGGGGTTGATGATCGGATCCGTTAAGGGATAAGGATGAGCGATAAAGGATAAGAGATAAGGGATAAGGGATAAGGGATAAACGTTCGCAAAGACGTGTATCAATAAAATAAAATGGAGGAATGTTATGTTTAAGAAGCTTGTAGTCAGTTCGCTATTGCTGGCGCTAATCGTTGGCTTGATTGGCTGTGGAACGCCCGCGCAGACGCCTGCGGCGACCACGCAGGCAGCAGCCGCCACAACAGCTGCCGCGCAGACAACAGCCGCCGAACAGACCAGCGCAGCGACAGAGGCCGAAACAAAAGAGCTTGTCGAAATGACGATGTATGTCAACCTGACATCGTGGACAACCGAATGGACGTCCGGCGAGCCGACCAACCGCTACACGGAGATCGAAAATATTACAGGCGTCAGGCTTAACTTTACCTCCGCCGCCGGAGCCAACACAGCAGACGAAAAATTGAACGCCATGCTGGCGGCCAACGATCTACCCGATTTGCTTCTCAACGAGCGCAACCACGCATCGTTTTTTTCGATGCCGGGGACGGGTAGGCTGATCGGGCTGGTAGGCCTGCTGGACGAGTATTATCCCGAAGGCCGCGATCTGCTGCCCGATTCGCACTATAATTTTTGGAAACAGGACGACGGCGAGCTATATGCGTGGATGAATTACTTCTGGGCGGACGAGCAGCTCGACGACGATAATTACATAACGTCCAACGCCGGTTTCGCCGGGCGCGGCGATTTAATGGAAGAGTTGGGCATAGTGCCCGAGGACTTTATCAAGCCCGACGACTTTTATAATACGCTCGTAAAGGTAAAGGAAGCCAATTTACAAGTCGAGGGCGGCACCGTCATACCGTTCGCGTACACCTGGAACATGTTCGGTGACGGCTACGGCGTCAACATCGAAGGCCCTGACGGCAATTTGCGCGTGACCCAAAAGGACCCCAAGACCCTGGAATGGCTCTTGTTTCTTAACAGGCTCTGGAACGACGGCCTGATGTATCCGGATCAATTTACCATCAATGAGGATGTCATGAGGGAACTGCTGTCGCAGGGGCGACTGTTTTGCGCGATGGTGAACCAGGCAAATGTTATCAACCGGGTAGTGACGAACTATGAATTAAACAATCTCCCATATACGCTTATACCGCTCGAAGTACCCGGCTCTTCCGATGGCTCGCGCGGCTTCCTGGAATCGATAGGGGCGGCCGGCTGGCTGGGCGCATCGGTCACCACTACATGCAAATACCCCGAAGAAGCGATAAAGTTCATCGCCTACTCCCATACCCAGGAAGGCCAGATACTTTTCAACCGCGGCTTGGAGGGCGTCGAGTGGGATTGGGTGGACGGCAGGGTCACGCAAAAAACCGATATCGCCAATTTCAAGAACGAAAATCCCGAAGAGGGCTTCAGGCTGTATGGCGGCGGCTTCTCGATCGGCTATGAGACAGCGCTATGGCAGCGCATTGGCGCCGCTCCATCGACGCTGGGCTCTATGGCGTCTAACGCATTTTCAATGTTTTCCCAAAATTACTCGTTTAACGAGTTGGCAATCTGGAACACCCGCCCCACAACCAACACGGACGAAGCCGTCATTGAAACTACAGTCAACGAAATATGGAGTATGAACGTGCCCCAAATAATAACCGCTCCTTCGCAGGCAGACGCGACGAGGCTATACGATCAGGCGATATCGGAGCTCGAGGCTGCAGGCATTGATAGACTCATAGAATTTCGCAATGAGCTGTTCCAGAAAAACAAGGAGAAGCTCGGCATCGACTTCTACTACCCGCCTAACCGCAACTGACTGATAGGTGATTTACTGGTAGGCTATTAACTGGTACGCGATTTTTAAAGTCGCGGACGCACAATGTGCGTCCCTACATATGTGGGCAGCCAATTTTGCATATATACAAAATGTTTTACGGGCGAACAGTGTTCGCCCGTAAAATACCGGCTTTTACAATCGCCTATAAACGAATAGACAAAGGAGCTAACGATATATGTCAATCTATGTGAACCACAGGGGCTACCTCCCCACCGCTGTGAAGATGTGCCTTGTTGGTGGACGGTACGAGGGCGATTTCGAGGTGTTCGACGTCGCCAGCCAAAAGGTCGCGTTCACCGCCAAGTTCAGGCCCAACTTCGGTGACATGGGCAACATGTCCATCGGCAACTTCTCGGGCATGACCCAGCCCGGGCGCTACACGGTGCGCCATATGGGCGAGGAGAGCGTCGAGTTCCTCATCGGTGCGGATGTGTACGACGACCCGTGCGATCTGATCCTGTCGTATTTTACCCGGCAGCGCTGCGGCCACCCGACGCTGGGCTGGAACAGCCCGTGCCACCTGGACGATGGGCGGCGCGTCGACAACGGCCAGCACCAGGACGTTTCCGGCGGCTGGCACGACGCCAACGACCTGCGGAAGTGGGTCTCAGCGACCATCAACGGGATGATAGGCATGGTACAGCTCTGCGACGCCGGGCTGCCCGGCATCGAGCGCGGGCGCGTCGTCGACGAACTGCGCTGGGGCAACAAATACTTCCTGGCCATGCAGGAGCCGGACGGCTACGTGATGAACTTCTGCGGCGGCGACATGTTCCGCCATGCTGACGACAATCGCTGGACGGACAACATCCCGGGCGACGCCGACGACCGCAACATCAACACGGCGCCTTGCGCCCCGCTGGCGCAGTTTAATTTCATATCGCCCAGGCGGGCGCGGCACGCATCACAAAAGACGAAGACCCTGAATACTCCGCGCGCTGCTTGGCTGCAGCGGAGAGGTGCCTGGGGTGGGCGGAAAAGAATAACATCTGCCGCTCCAGCATCGACATGGGCGGAGCGGTCGCGGCGCTGACGCAGTTGTACCGCGCCACAGGCAACAAGGAGCATCTGGACAAGGCCGTAGCTTATGCAGACTCCCTGATGCAGTTACAAGAGAAGCCGACGCGCAGCTCGGCGCCCGGCTCGCGCGGGTACTTCAAGACATTCTACAACAACGATGAACCGAACAACGTTATCGCCAGCGGCCAGTGGCAGCTAATTGGCTTGTGCCTGTTGTATGAGCAGGCGAAGGACCACCACGACGCGAAGTTGTGGGTGGACGCGATCCGCGCGTACATCGGCGAGTATCTTGAACCTATCGCCGCTCGCACCACATTTAACATGGCGCCGTTCAAGCTGTACCTGACTGACGTGCAGGGCGGCAAGCGTGTGGGCGACCGCTGGTACCGCAATTTCATGCCGCCGGGCAGCCACTGGTGGGTGGGCAACAACGCCAACATCGCCTCCGCCGGCGTGGGCGTCGCCATGGCGGCGCGGCTGCTGGGCAACAAGGCGCTTATGACGCTGGCGCAGAACCAGTTGGACTTCATAATAGGCCGCAACCCATTCAACGCCTCCACGTTCGTGGGCGTCGGGTACAATGTACCGCAGTATATGATAGGCGGCGAGTTCTACCCGCCAACGCCGTACATCCCCGGCGCGGTGTTCAACGGGCTGGGCGGCGACGAGGACGACAAGGCTATCCTAGTTCCCTCCAGCTACAACACCTGCGAGTACTGGACGCCGATGGTGGTGTTTACGCTGTGGCTCATGCTCGAGCTGCGGGGTATCTCCGAAGACTACATTAAGTTGTTCGTAAACAAATAGCACAGGCGTATAATTGATGGATCGGACGGGCACTGGGGCGCCTGGCATATGCGAAGCATAGCATGTGCCGGGCGTTCTTTTTATTATTTTTTATTGTCAGATAGCTGATTATGCTGTATATTATTCGGATAAAATAACTGACTTATGGAAAGTATGGTGCCTGCATGGTAGTAGTTAAGTTTGGCGGTTCGTCGCTGGCGGACGCGGAGCATATCGACAAGGTGTTTGAAATCGTCAGGTCGGATCGCGAGCGGAAGGTCGTCGTTGTGTCCGCGCCCGGAAAGAGGGGCAAATCGGACCAAAAGGTGACCGACCTGCTGATAGGCTGCGCAACCGCCCGCATCAATGGCGGCGACGCGCGGGTGTGCCTGGACGCGCTTCTTGCGCGCTACCGGGGGTTGGTAGAGAGCCTCGGGCTGGACGGCGAGCTGTATGCCGCAATAGAGGCCGATTTTTACGACCGCCTCGCGCGGCGCGGCGCGGCCGGCATGCACGACGCGGCGTTCATCGACTTGATGAAGGCCGCCGGCGAGGACAACAACGCGAAGCTCATCGCGGCTTATTTCAACAAGCGCGGGCTGCCGTCCGTGTATGTCAACCCCAAGGACGCGGGGTTTTATATGAGCGAGTCGTTCGGGAACGCGCAAATACTACCCGAATCGTACGCAAACATAGCGAACCACATAAAAGGCATTTGCGCGGGCGGCGACGCCGCTGGGGCAAGCTCGGGCGGCGATACCGCTGGGACTAAGGCGGTCGCGGGCGCGGGCGGTGTTGTGGCAAGCTCGGGCGCGGGCGGCGACGCAAAAACTATTATCTTCCCAGGTTTTTTCGGGTTTACCAAATCCGGTCTGGTCATCACCTTTTCGCGGGGCGGCTCCGACGTAACGGGCTCTGTCCTCGCCGCAGCGCTGGATGCGTCGCTGTACGAAAACTTCACCGACGTTGACCATGTTTGCTCGGTCGACCCGAGTCTGGTCAAGGACCCGCTGCCTATACACGAGATCACATACCGCGAAATGCGCGAGCTGTCCTACGCGGGCTTCCAGGTCTACCACGAGGACGCGCTCGTCCCGGTTTTTGAAAAAAGTGTGCCCGTGCACATTAAGAACACAAACAATCCGAGCGGGAAAGGCACAATCATTGTAAAAGGGCGCGCCCGCAACGACGGCAAATGCCCTATCACGGGCATATCCTCCGCCAAGGGCTTCCTCTGCGTCCACATAAGCAAGCTCATGATGAACATAGAAATAGGGTTCGGCAAAAAGGTGCTCCAGATCATCGAGGACGAAAATGTGCCGTTCGAACACATGCCGTCCGGCATCGACAACATTTCCATAATTATGAAGGAATCGCTCGCGCAGCCCGAAGCCGTCGAGAAAATTGTCGGCCGTATAAAAAGCGAACTTTTCGTGGATGAGGTGACCGTGCGCAGGGGGCTGGCCATCGTCATGCTTGTCGGCGAGGGCATGCTGCACACCGTGGGCACGGCGGCCCGGGCAAGCAGCGCGCTCGCAAATTCCTCCATCAATATCGAAATCATCAACCAGGGCTCGTCCGAAGTCAGCCTGATGTTCGGCGTCGACGCCAAGGACGCGGATGCGTCCGTCATCAGCCTGTACAATGAATTTTTCGCACATGACGATAGCGAATAACGGGGCGGCCAGCGGCCTGCAGACAGCCGAAAACATTAGGAACATAGCCATCATCGCCCATGTTGACCATGGCAAAACCACGCTGGTCGACAGCATGTTCCGGCAGAGCGGGATATACAGGAGCAACGAGCAGGCGCCCGACCGGGCGATGGACTCCAACGAAATTGAGCGCGAGCGTGGCATAACAATCCTCTCGAAGAACGCGTCGGTAGTCTACAGGGGCGTTAAGATAAATATCGTGGACACCCCCGGCCACGCGGATTTCGGGGGCGAAGTGGAGCGCGTGCTGAAAATGGTCAACGGCGTGCTGCTGCTGGTCGACGCCTTTGAGGGTCCGATGCCGCAGACGCGCTTCGTGTTGCGCAAAGCCCTGGAGCTTGCGCTGTCGCCGATAGTGGTGATCAACAAAGCCGACCGGCCAGACGCCCGCACAGCCGAGGTCATAGACGAAGTGCTGGGCCTGTTCATTGAGCTTGGCGCGGACGGCCCGCAGTTGGAATTTCCGATCATATATGCCTCGGCAAGAGACGGCTGGGCGGAGCTGGACGATATACTGTCCTCGGGCGCAGGCGCTGGCAATGTCGCAGAAGCGTCGGGCGCAGGCGTCGCAGGCACACCGGGCGCAGGCGCCGCAGAAGCGTCGGGCGCAGGCGCCACCGGGGCCGAAGACTCGGCAGCGACAGAGCCTGCCGGGCGCGACGGATCAAAAGAAGGCATGGTCCCGTTGTTTGAAACTATCATCAACGCCGTCCCCCCGCCCTCCGGCCGCCCAGACATGCCCCTCCAAGCCCTCATTTCCAACATCGACTACGACGACTACGTGGGCCGCGTCGCCATCGGGCGCATCGAGCGCGGCTTTGCGTTCCGCTCACAGCCGGTCGCCGTGTGCGGCAAGACGACCCACAACGAAAAAATAAACCGGCTTTACACGTTCGAGGGCCAAAAGCGCGTCGAGACGGAACGGGCGGATTTCGGCGACATCGTCGCAGTGGCAGGGACCGGCGGGCGGGGGATCCGGGCCACCACCTGCTGCGGCCGCGGCCCCAGGCCCCGTTGTCTTGTCCACATC
>WRLR01000153.1 GCA_009777515.1 Oscillospiraceae bacterium
GCCGGTATTTTTCGGGCGAACACTGTTCCCCCCTACAACATTTTGTATATATGCAAAATTGGCTGCCCATATGTAGGGACGCACATTGTGCGTCCGCGACTTTTACAATCGCCTATTATATAAATGATTGTAGCGTATGCTTTACTAGCGTGCCCTACCCGCAGCGGGTAGTTTGACGTATTAGAAATTTGGGTTGATCCAGCCGTTGGAAATCATATAGAAAGCCAAGTCCACGGTTTTCGAAAACCCTGTCTTCGCCAGCATGTTGGACTTGTGGTATTTTACGGTGTTTTCGCTGATGTAAAGCTCCTCGGCAATTTCCTTGCCCGTCATGTGCCTGCACAGCAGCCGCAGCACCTCCATTTCCCTTTCGGTGAGCGGCGCCTCGCCCATGGGCATGGGTATCGTCCTGGCCTCCGGGTAGTAGGTCCTGCCTTCGATGACGCCCCTCGCCACTTCAACAAAATAGTCGAGACTTTTGCTCTTGAACACGAACGCGTGCGCGCCGGCTTCCCTGGCCCTGGGCGCATACGATATTTCGTCGAAGCCGGACATGACGATTATCTTGATGTCCGGGAACCTGCCCCGGATGGCCGTAGCCGCGTCCAGCCCGGACGCGTTGCCTTCCGTGCAAACGTCCATCAGCACCAGGTCGGGGCGGAGCCTTTCGCAGTACAATTCGGCCTGGGCCGCGCAGGGCCACCTGCCAACCACCGAAAAGCCCCCTGCCTGCGTGAGTGCGTATGTCAGCGAATCGCACATCGATTCGTGATCGTCTATGATCAATACTTTAATCAATATAAGCCCTTTTGATCGTCTTGGGACGCCGTGGGCGTCGCCCCCTACAGCGTTATGGTTAAGGTAAAGCGTGGAACCGTAGCGACCATGTGATGGTCGCTACCTATATCGTTACTGTTAAGATAAAGCTTGGAACCGTAGCGACCATTACTGTTCCACCGTATGGGGCCACCTTTTCTCTCATGCCGCTTATCCCGCCGCCCTCCACTATGGCGGCTGGGGGCGGGCGCCCGTTATCTGTAATCTGCATATAAAAACCCCCACCCGCACCACTCACGCCATCCGCACTGCTCAAACCGTCAGCACCGCCTACGCCATCCGCACCGCCCACTCCGCTCGCGTCTTTCACGCCGATCTGTACGTTCACCTGTGTCGAGAACCCGTGCCTGACAGCGTTGGAGACGGCCTCGCGTATGATGTCGACTACGATCCGTCCCGCCTCGCCATCCTCCGGCGCCTCTCCTTCTATTATAACATCCACCCCGACAGAACCGAACGTCTTTTGAATGCTATCTAGCTCGTCCCTGACCGACGGCGCGTTCTGGATTGCTTTTATCTCGTCAAACATACCTCGCGCCAAAGAACGGAGCATGCCCGCATCCACGTTCCGCTCGTCCCTGATCGTGCGCAGCAGCACGGTGAGCCGCTCCCCTAAAATATCATGGGTCCGCATTTTGATATTTTGCGTCTCCCAGACCTGCGTGAGGCTGTTGAGGTTGGATATCGTTACCCGGAGCCCATTTTGCCGGCGCAGCAGCTCGCCGTTCTTTAGTCGCAGCTCCTCCGTCAGCCTCCATTGCTCGGTGATGTCGGTCGCCGTTATCTGGATGTACTTCCTTGGGACGATTTTCATCCAATCATAGATAATATTTGTGGCGCCGAACCTCCATGCAGCGCCATCGGGCAGCAGGCATATATTTTGGCCCTCAAATCGCGCCATTTCGCAGCCCTGCCCTATGTCCCCCATCTCGATCAGCCCGTAAAAACGCAGGCCGTTGCGCCAGGCCCTTCCCGTCACGGCTTCCATTAACCGCTGCATTTGCGTGTTGGCCAGCAGCACGTAGCCATTGCTTTCGCAAAACATGACCCCTGTATGCAAGGAATCTATTGCAAATTTTATGGACAGGGCTGACAGCTCCGCCTTCATACCGACAACACTCAGCACGCAAACGAATATGCTTCTTGTGATCCAGTAAAAAAGCGCGGTTATGAAAAGCCAGGCGAATACGCCCCCTGCGGCCGCTTCGATTATCGGGAGCGTCAACCCCGCCATCGCGGCGTCGACGAGCTGCCGGGGGCTTTTCATGACAATGGCTGCTACCGCCGCCGCCGCGAGCAACGCGACAAATGAAATGTATCGCTCGCCGGTAAACCCGGAGGGCGGGATAAACAGTAAATTATAGGCCAACAGGATCTGCCCGTGCATGGCTGAGCACACAAGCATGTGCGCCAGCACTATTACCTCGTACAGGCACTCGGCGGCGCGTTCGCGGGCGCGGCGACGCCGGAAAAAGCACAGTACCGCCGCCAGCGACTGGAACAGTACGCCCAGGGCGAACGCCAGCGAGATCACGGAATAGGATGCCCACGGCCATGTATAGAAACTATTTATCCACGCCGCCCCCTTCCGCATCCGGGAACAAAAATCTCGACCCAACCGCGTCGCCGTCCGCCTCCGGGAACGACAGGCTATACGCAGTCATATCGTCGTCCGCTTCCGGGAACGACAAGTTATACGCGGCTACATCGTCATCCGCTTTTGGGAACGACAGGCTATACGCTACCACATCGTCGTCCGCTTCCGGGAACGACAGGCTCAGCCCGACCGCGTCGTCGTCCAGCTCTTTAATCGCATATGTGCCGCCGGCGGAGGCAATGGCCGCTTCCAGGTTATTGTCCATGCGGAACGCGCCAGCGCCCTCCGAGTGCAGCATCCGCAGCACATAGCTCCCAGCCTCAGCGCTCACATGAGCAAGCAAACTTGTACCGCCCAGTTGCGCAGCCCAGTTGATTACGTTGTAAAACATATCGTATAGCAGTGTCGCGCGGCGAACCGGCATTCCGCTCCCCTCGGCGCCCTGCGTCACGATAATCTTGACATCCGCGTAAAGCGCGATCTCCGCCATTTCGTCCAGATAGGCGCCCAGATTATGGAGAAGCAGCCGCCGCCCCTCCCTTTCCAGGAAAAACAAGTTGCACCGCCGCTTGACATAGCACAGTAGCAGCATGATCTCCGCTGCCGCTCTGCGCCGATCTTGCATGCCGTCCAACTGCTCAATCATGGCGGACAGCTTGGCGGTGTGCCCGGAAATTTCAACCTCCAGTTGCGTCATTAACTGCGCCCTCGCGCTTTCCGCGTCGATGGTGCGCCTGATCTTCTCCTCCTCGACCAAGACGGCGTTCGCGGCTTCTAGCCTGCCCACAGACTCCCCTATCTCTCTGTGCAGGCGGTTTATTTTGGAGATGTCCTCCTGCCACAGCACATACCCCCCGGTCAGGGCGGCGGCATACAGCAAGGTATCCTCGTCCTGACGCGCGGGCGCCGGGGCCGCAGCGACGGATTTTAGAAACATCTCGCGGCTATACCGCGCGGACGCCCTTGACGACCATACGATGCGCCCCATGCCGTCGGTTATCCGCATCCCTAGCGGCGAATTGGTAAAGAGCGCGGCGTAGTTGGTGTTCACAGGTATCATGCCCGCCTGGACGGCGACTTCCATGAACAGCAGGGCGAACAGGCCGTACACCATTGTCACGTCGCTGTCCCATGCAATCGGGACGCGCATGACGTAACCGTAAGCATATGCCGCCAGCAGGGCAAAAAGGACCGTTATGAGAACGAGCCCGGGTTTGCGCAAACCGTGCCGGCCCTTCCACAGCATCATGGCGACGGCAATTGCAAGGGGCGCGAAGTTGAATGCCAAAACTATGTAAAACATAAAATCGTAGCCATAGTCGAAGGCCCAGTCGGGCTTTGAAAGATCGATGATGAACACCAGGTTATGAATATCGTTGGTCATGACCAGCGCGATGAGCGTCGCGTTGATCGCCGATATGCCCCGCAACCATACGGGAGGCTTGGAGCCAGCGCCCCTCCTGTCGATGGCCCATGCCAGCCAGCACAATACGACAGGCAGCGATAGCTGGAATATGTAGTAACTGAACCAAAGATAGCGGCTCACATGCGAGTCGTCGGGAACTTGGTACTTGATAAGGCGCACGGCGATCCAGCCGAACAGGCCGATCCCCGCCCACAGAGCGGCGCGGCGCACGCCTTTCTGCGTCGAGCGGTATGCTATAGAAGCCGTCCATATGGCGATCAGCACGATATATATCAACACAAACAACTGGTGCTCGCGCGAATCTGCGGACGAGTACAGCCTCGCTTTAATGACGTCGCGCCGGAAAAAGCGGACCGCGTCCTGGGTTATGGCGTTCAGCCGCTCGAAATCTACAGGCCGTCCGGCGGCGGCATACGCGTCGGCGCCCGGATAAATTGCCGCGTCGCAGCGCCCGTCGGGCACGCGAAGACCCGCATCGATAAACGCCTGCGCAACCTGCTCGGTTTGCGAAGCCTGCTCGGCTTGCGCGGCCTGCTCGACTTGCGTGGCCTGCTCGGTTTGCGAAGCCTGCTCGGCTTGCACAGCCTGCGCAGCGTCGACCATATTCGGTAGCTCCGTCTTGGAGAGCAGACCCTTTTCAAATGAAAGCGTCCCTTCGGCGGGTATGACGATTTCGATGTTGCGCCCGCTTTTTTTGAGCGCCGCAGCTTGGTAGTCGTAACAGATAAGTATTGGTGGCCCAACTAGGCTCTGCACGAGCCTGCTATCCTTGTGCAGGGCCGCCAGTAAAGCTACGGCGCTGTCGAGAGTATATGTGCCGCTGGACATGCGCAGCGACCCGCCGCCTGGCTCGCCCGCTGACCCGCCACCTGGCTCGTCTGCCAATCCACCACCTGGCTCGCCTGCCGACCCGCCGCCCTGTGCTCCCGGCGACCATTCAAGGCCGTACGCCATGGCCGACATGAGCATGCGCATGTTAATTTGGCTGTATTCCAGGCCCACGCCCTCTTGTGTGGCGATCAAATCTGACCAGCCGTTTACGGCGACGTCGGTTATATCGCGGTCGACGGCGATGACCACGGTCGCGAGGTGCTGCGGGTACCAATGGCTCGCCATCCCGGCGCCCAGAGCCGGCAGCGCCTGCGCGTCAAACGCCTCGACGGCCAGCCCCGCTTCCAGGTAGTAATACGGGTCGCCGCCCACCGTGTCAATTGTGAACTGCGGGCATGCATCTGCTAGGGCGCCCGGATAGGCGCTATACAACTCGTCCGTTATGTATATGGTATCATAGTCGATGCCGCCGTCGCATGCGCCGCAAAGCAGGGCCAGCAGGCACGACAGGCACAGCGCAAAATGCCCCCTCCGCCACGGCTGTTTCATAGCGCCGAGAGCTTGGCCAGCAGATAGTCCAGGGATGTATCGCTGAATATATACCCATCTATCAGCATTCTTCGCTTCGCCCCCATCGCCGTCCCCTGCCCTGTTTTATCGTCCTGGGACACGAGCAGCAGCATCTTGCACCCCGGGACCTTTTCGCGCATCTGCCCGCAAAACTCCAAAAGCTGCGCTGCGCTCTTCAGCGGGCCGTCGACGACATCGACGACCGCTAAGTCAATACCGATGACCTCTGCGTCCAAAACAGCCTGTCGCGGGTTCAGCAATTGATACGGTTCATACCCAAAGTCGGGGTTGTTGTTAAAATGGATGGACAGGCTCTGGGCCAGTACTTTATTTATTGTAATTATACCGATTTTTTGCATCCCCGGGCCCTTCGCGCCCCAGTAAGGCGGTTGCATCATTAACCCATCATAAATATTGCCGCGCCGTCGCGCCGGTAATATACTGTTAATATTAATACGCCCCTGCCAACAACGCACTACCCCCTGCGGGTAGTTTTCCGGAGATGGGGGCCACCACCGTGCGAAAGCGCGCTTAAATCGCACGTTTTATGGGAAGTAGCCGCATGGGATCCGGGCAGTAGCCGCATCACATCCGGCCATCTATTGCACGGCATCCAGTCGCAACCCGCATCACATCCGGCCATCTATTGCATGGCATCCGGGCGCATCTCGCATCATATATCCGCCATGCCTCGCATATCATTCGGGCAACGCTCGCGAACCAATTTTGGTAGCGTCAAAACACTTTTGGCAACTCACGTCTCCATGTTAATATAAATATCATCAATATAGCCAAAAAATTAATCTATTTCATGAATACTCCTCATTATCACAACATTAATGTTTATCGTTTTGCTTTATCCATTGCATTATTATCGCCATTGAGCAGCGGCAGTGTCAAAATTGTCAAGGTACCCCCGATGCCCTGTCAAAACCAGCTTAACTCCTTGTAGCTTTGCGAGTTTTCTAATAGAGCGCAGATGCTCTTCTTGATCCATATTATAAAACTCCCCGAGTGGTTGAACCATGCCGTTTATTACCCTGAAAGCGTCGCCGACAAATAAAATTGCTTCGTCTATTAAATATGACATTGAGCCGGGTGTATGTCCGGGCGTTTCTATCGCTCGAACTTTAATCGCGCCAATTGACACTTCCTCGTTGTTCTTTAACAGATGATAAGGGCGTTTGATTTTCTTGTTATACACGAAACCATATTTTCTTGCCCTCGAATGCGCCATAGTATCTGCCCCCGTGCGCTTTATCAGCTGCTCTTCGTCTTGCGAGAGGTATATGCTTGCGTTTGTAAAGACAGAGATTCCGCCGCTGTGGTCAAAGTCTGTGTGACTTAAAAATACAGCGGATACTATGTCGGGATAAATCTCCATCAAGTTAAGTTCACGTTTAATAATCCTTATGCAAAACCCGGTGTCTAGTGCGATTACCGTCCCATCTCTTTTATAAACATAGAAATTGACTGTACCGGTCTTAATAGCGTACAGATTTTCGATAATCATACTTGTGTTAATTGGCTGTAAACCCTTCCACCATATGTAAGTGTCAGTAATGAAGTTAAAAGCTTTTCCGTAGAGAGTGTCCAAACTATGTTATCAATGCCTCCCATAAGGTTTTATTTGGCTATTATTGCAACAGTTAACTTCGTATAGCTATAAATCATATGGCATAGCCAACCCCGCTCGCGGGATAATTATTTTGTCCCCGTTGATGGAGTGGTTGGAGTTGAGGACTAAGGAGAATTAGCCTATGTGTAACATAATGCTACAACCTGCTATGCGATGCAGATAATGTTATTCCTTAATAATCTCCTATGGTAGGGCAAAGCTCTCACGGTGATCATAGTGGTTTACCGTATCGCTTGGGAGGCCCCATTCGGCACAGAAAGTCCAGTTACCTTCTCCGCCGCCCAGCCCCACTCGCAGCCGCCGCGTACCGGCTATTCCGAGCGCCGCCGCCTCACTGTCCGGTATATAAATGCGACATAGGCCGGCACTGCGATGGCAACCGTGCAAAAGACCATTTCCGTCATCCATATAGCCTTGAACAGGTTGCCGATAAAATATATGAGGTCATGTTCCCGCCCGCCGAACAAATAATAAAACATCCAGACAATCAGCCCTATAGCCAACGGAAAACCTATGACGATAATCGCCACATATACAGACGAAATTATTCCCATCACCAGACATAGCCTTGTGGACTTTTTATATAGATCACCCGGCAGTTCTTTATAGATCGGCGATAAATTAATAGCAATATTTGCGGTGAAAAAAGCCAGCGACATATATGTATTGATAGCGGGTTCGATTAACGACATCATCAGACACACCAACGTTATTATGCTGCCATAATATGTAGCTTTGTGCAGCTTAGCTTTCAACGCGGTTCTGCCCCTGTCCCACAATGCCAGCAATGTCAGCCCGACGAAAAACACTACGAAAATAATGTATACGGCAGCGCCATAAATAAAGGGATCCACAGACAAGATCACGATATAAGTAAGCGACAGCACCAGCGCCAAAAAGATGCCCCTCGCTAAATTTACAAACCGCCGCCCAATAGATGTTTTTGATGTTGACGCTTTACCAGCAGAAGCGCCCGTGCCCATTTTGGCCGTTCTGCCTGTGCTGTCTGCGCTATCCACGCCATCCGCGTTTTTTGTGCTGACCATGCTATCCGTGCTGTCCGTGCTGACTGTGCTGTTCGTGCCGTCCGAAGCTCTGGTCCCTCTTTCGCCTGCCGTGCTGTTATTATCGTCCATAATTCACCTTTTTTTGCTATTTATGATAATTATAGGCGGCTAATTTGTCAATACATGGACCTACATGGACGAGGCCCTTGTGGCGGGCAGTTTATATTAAATATCATATGGAAATCAATGATTAACCGTCATATATGCTAAAATTTTATAAAAATCCAAAAAAGTATATTTATACGGGTATATTTGATCTATAATGTGTTCGAATGTGTTCGCAATATCAACATTATTTCAGTTCCAGCCGATCCGGCGGGGAATGAACAGGTAGTAAAATGATTGAAATAAAGTGGGCCTGGGAGCATCTTAAGGGCTATCGTAAACGCTATTTGCTAAGCTTCGCATTGCATATATCAATGAGCCTCCTTGCCCTCGTCAACCCCAATATCGTGCGCCGGATAATCGACGATGTCCTGTTTGGCGGCGATAAGTCCATCCTTTTGCCTCTTGCCGTCACCATGGTCGCCGTCACGTTTTCGAGGACATTTATCGGCTACAGCGTATCCCTTTTAATCGAATTTTCCGCCACGGGCTTCGTTTATAATATGCGCAAGCGCATGTACGACAATTTCCAGGCGCAGGACATGCAGTTCTATTCCAACAATACGGCAGGCGATTTAATGACGGCCATGACGAGCGACATGGATATGATCCGCCACAGCATCGCCTTTGTCTTCCGGCACCTGGTATCGGGCTCCGTCCTCTTTTTCGGCGTGGTCACGTTCTATTTCGTCACCAACTGGAGGTTCGCGCTCTGCATATTAATCCTGACGCCGATGATCTTCGTCATAACGTTCATATACAATAAAAAAGTCCGCAACATATATATCGAGCTGCGCAGGCGCCGCAGCATGCTCAGCACCAGCGCGCAGGAGAACATAGAGGCGAACCGCGTCGTCAAGGCGTTCGCCAACGAGGCGTTCGAGATAGGCAAGTTCAACGAACGCAATGGCATGTACAGGGAGCAGAACCTGCTGGCGCAGCGGACATGGCTGAAATTCATGCCCTATGTGGAGGGGCTCGCGCAGAGCATGATGGTCACGGTCCTGCTGTTCGGCGGCATCTTCCTGATTCGCGGGGACTTGACAGCCGGCGAGTACATGGCGTTTTCCTCGCTCTCATGGGCCGTGACGGACCCAATGCGCAAGCTTGGCGTACTCATCAACGAC
>WRLR01000154.1 GCA_009777515.1 Oscillospiraceae bacterium
CGCCGCGCCGAGCGCCGTCGCCGATATGACAATACGGTTGACGGCGTCCGTCACCTCCGTATGCCCGCCTATCACGGAGACGCCGAGGGCGCCGGCAGCCGCCGCGATCTCGTCCGCCAGGGCGCCGAGATCGGCCTCCGAGGCCGCCGGGGGGAGCAGGATGGTCGTCAGCAGGGCGATGGGCCTTGCGCCGCATGTCGCTATGTCGTTGCATGCGACATGCACGGCGACCGTACCCGCGCGCCGGGTGGCGCCGGTGATGGGGTCGCTGGATATGATGCAGCAGTCGCCGCCAAAGTCCAACGCGCCAAAGTCCTCGCCGATGCCGCCGGCCAGCAGCACCCGATCATCCATTGCGCCCATCTTCCGAAGCACCAGTTCTTCCAACAGCTTGTTGGGCACTTTCCCAATCGTCATTTTAATGGCCTCCCGGGCTTATGCGCAGGCGCTCCACGCCTTCGGCAGCCGCGCCAAGCAGCCCTGACAGGCCCTCGATCCTCGACTCCTGGTACAGCGCCTCGTCGAGCCTGGGCTTCGTCTTTGGGTGTTTTGGGGTAAAAACGGTGCAGCAGTCCTCGTACGGCAGTATCGATATGTTATATGTGCCGATGCTTCTCGCTGCGCTTATGACTTCGTTTTTGTCCATTCCAATAAGCGGGCGGAAGATGGGCATATCCACTGCGCAGTCGGTCACGGCGAGGCTCTGCATCGTCTGGCTCGCCACCTGCCCCATGGACTCCCCGGTCACGAGCGCCTGCGCCGACTCCCGCCTGGCCAGTATCCCGGCGATATGGATCATCGCCCTGCGCATGACAATGGTCGAAAATTCCTCGGCGCAGTTGTCGCGTATGGCCAACTGGACGTCGGTGAATGGCACGATATTTAAGTGGAAAGCCCCGAAATAGCCCGCCAGAGCCTCCGAGAGCATTATCGCCTTGTCTTTTGAGCGCTCGCTCGTATAGGGGTAGCTGTGGAAATGCGCGGCTTCTATTTCAACGCCGCGCTTGGCCATCATAAAGCCCGCGACGGGGCTGTCGATGCCCCCCGACAGCAGCAATATGGCCTTCCCGTTCGAGCCCAGCGGGAGCCCGCCGAAACCCGCGACCCTGTCCGTATAGGCGTATGCCGCCCTCTCCCTGACCTCTATGTAAACAATGAACTGCGGGTTGTTGACGTCGACAACCAGCCCCGGCAGGGCAGCCAGCAGATCGTCGCCGGCCTCTTTTGAGATAACGGGCGATACCCTGTCGTATGTCTTGTCCGCCCTCTTCGTCTCCACTTTGAACGCGTACTCCCCAGATGGGGGCAGCGGCTCACCTGATATGCTCGGCCCGACTGGGACGTTCGGCCCGACTGGGACGTTCAGCCCGCTGCGGGCAAGCGGCCTATTCGCCGCCATGTACGCGCGCGCCGCAGCCTCGGCGGCCATGGCGATGTCGCTTCGGGACTTCCCCGTTTTAAACGCGACGCTCGCCGAAACCACGCCGAACACATTTTTGACTTTCATAACCGCTTCGCCCAGGTCATAATCTTTTTCGCGCGGCTCGATAAAAATCCTGCCCTGGGCCATCTCTATGTGCGCCAGCCCGACGGCGCTAACGGCGCGGCGGATGTTGGACGCAAGGCGTTCCACGAACGAGCGCCGGTTGAGCCCTTTTAGCATGATCTCCCCATACCTGACAAGCACTACCTGTTCCAAAGCCGTCTCCATAACATGTTTATATTTTTTAGGCGATTGCAACAGTCACGGTCGAATATCATTCGCCCCTATACTATGTCGCGCCGCGTCCGGCCGTCGCGCCGCGCGCGGCTTTGATGCGCGGCGCTGCGCCTATCAGCTTTTCGGCGGCGGTCTCGACCTCCGCGATGGTGTTGAACCGCGAGAAGCTGATGCGGATCGCGCTTTTTGCCAGCTCCGGCTTGAGCCCCATAGCGGCAAGCACATGGCTCCCGGTTTTCGACGCGCGCCGCGAGGAGCACGCCGCGCCTGATGAAATGTACACGCCCTCGCGGTCCATGTGATTCAGCATGAGTTCGGCGGGTACCCCCGGAAGCGCAATGGCCAATATATACGGCGAGCAATAGCCGTCGCCTGCGATTACATCGTATTCGATGCCTGATGCAGCAAGGACCGAGAGCATGGCCCGTTTCAACTTTTCTGCGTGCTCCGCGCTTTCGGGCAAGGCAGCGGCGGCTTCCTGCGCGGCGACCCCAAAGCCCGCAATCGCGGGCGTGTTCTCCGTGCCGGAGCGCATCCCGCCCTCCTGCCCGCCGCCCAATACCAGCGGCGATAGTCGCGCCCGGTCCGAAACGCAGATCGCGCCGACGCCCTTTGGCCCGTGAATCTTATGCGCGCTGACACATATGATGTCGGCGCCTGGGCGCCCGGGTTGCTGCGGCAGCTTCATGAACGACTGTGCGCAGTCCAGGTGCAGCAACGCGCCCGGGCAGACGCGGTCGCGGAGCGATATCACGTCGTCCAGGTGCAGTACGGCGCCCGTTTCGTTATTTACATGCGCGAGCGATATCAGCGCGACGCGTCCGTCCAGCGCAGCCTCCAAAACGTCCGGCGAAACGGCCCCGCTGCTGCTTCTGCCGCCGCCGCTGTTTCCCGCGCCGCTGCCATATCCGCCCCCGTTACTAGCCCCACTTCCGCCACCGCTCCCGCCACCGCCCCCGGCAGGCAGGTACGCGACTTCCCAGCCCTTGCTTTCCATCGCCCTAATCGGCGCCAATATGGACATATGCTCCGCCGCAGACGTCACAATCCGGTTTGCGCCCCCCCGGGGCCCGCGCGCGCAGACGCCCGCGACCGCCATGTTGTTCGCCTCAGTCCCGCCAGACGTAAAAAAGACGCTGCCGGGGTCCGCCCCCAGCGCGGCGGAGACCCTCGCCCGGGCCTCGCGGACAATGCGCTCCGCTTCCAGCCCTTTGCCGTGGAGGGACGACGGGTTGCCGTACTGTTCGCGCATGACGGCGCACACGGCCTCGCAGACCCCCTGCGACGGCTGCGTCGTGGCGGCGTTGTCAAGATATATTGAACTATCAGTCTGCAAAATTATTGACCCCGCTATTAACCCCGCAAGGTGGCGAAAATATTAAATCGTATTTACCGGTGTAACCAATTATTGAAATCAACTAAATGTCTTTCCTGTTAAACCGGATTGGCCAAACATTTGGATCAGCCATAAACACGGATCAGCCAATCATTTGGATCGGTCAAACACCCGGATCAGACAAACATTCGGATAGGCCAAAGCATTCGAATCGCCCAAAAACACGGACAGGCCCTCAGTCCAGGTAGTCTTTGAGCTTTTTGCTGCGGCTGGGGTGCCGCAGCTTCCTGAGCGCCTTTGCCTCTATCTGGCGTATCCTCTCCCTTGTGACGCTGAACTCCTTCCCCACTTCCTCCAGCGTCCTGGCCCGCCCGTCGTCAAGGCCGAAGCGGAGGCGCAGCACTTTTTCCTCCCGCGCCGTCAAGGTGTCGAGGACATCTATGAGCTGCTCTTTGAGCAGTGTGAAAGCGGCCGCCTCGGACGGCAGCGGCGCGTCGTCGTCGGGTATGAAGTCGCCCAGGTGGCTGTCTTCCTCCTCGCCGATGGGCGTTTCCAGCGAAACGGGCTCCTGGGAAATTTTCATTATCTCGCGGACTTTCTCCACGGATATGTTCATCTCTTTGGCGATCTCCTCCGCCAGGGGCTCCCTGCCGTGCTCCTGCAGGAGCTGGCGCGACACGCGGATGAGCTTGTTTATCGTCTCGACCATATGCACCGGTATACGGATGGTCCTGGCCTGGTCGGCAATCGCGCGCGTTATGGCCTGCCTTATCCACCATGTCGCATATGTGCTGAATTTGTATCCCTTGCTGTAGTCGAATTTTTCGACCGCCTTTATGAGGCCCAGGTTCCCCTCCTGGATGAGATCCAAAAACAACATGCCCCGGCCGACATAGCGCTTGGCGATGCTTACGACCAGCCGCAGGTTCGCCTCGGCCAGCCTCCTTTTGGCCTCATTGTCGCCCTCCTCGATCCGCTGGGCGAGCCTGATCTCCTCGTCTGCGGTGAGCAGGGGGACCTTGCCGATTTCTTTTAAGTACATCCGCACCGGATCGTCTATGCCGATGCCTTCCGGGACAGACAGATCCAGATCGTCCTCCGAGATCTGTATCTCGTTTATCTCGTTGATTTCGGAGTCGATGTCGCCCATGAGATCAATGCCCATTTTTTCGATTGTCTCATATATTTTTTCCACCTGCTCCGGCTCGAGCTCGACCTCCTCAAACGCGTCGAGGACCTCCTTGTACGTGAGCATCCCCTTTTCCTTGCCGCGCTCCACCAGATCTTTTAGTATCATTTTTTTATTTTCGTTTCCGGGCTTCATAACGGCCGGGCAATATGCCCGGCGCTCACCTCCCTCCAGCTTCTTGTGCGCCGGCAGCCGACATGCCCGCTGCGGCGCTGCCCCCAGCCGGCGGGCTGGACGCTTGCTTCATATGCTCCGACAACTGCTCCTTTAGCCGCGCGACGTCATGTTCGGGCAGGTCGTCCGACTCCAGGGCGCGTATTATGCCCCGGATGTGCCGCCTCGCCCGGGCAGTTTGTAAGTCTTTGAGCTTTTGATCCATCGCGCGCCTGTTGTCCTCGCAGTGACACCCGCCGGTCAGTATCTCCGCATAACAATCGCTTTCCTCCGGCGTAAAAAAATGCATGAGTTCCCCCGGCAGCACCGTGTAGCCCTGCGAGGCCCGCTCGCACGCGTAGACCAGCGCCTGCCGGGCGTTTGCGTTTTCGAAATGTTCCGGTGGGATTTTGTCTGCGACTATGTCCCACAATGTGTTGTCTATAGATAAAAGCGCCACGACGAAAAATTCGTCGACGCTCAATGGCTCGCTATGGGCGTCCCTATTCGCCGCGCTTGCCGCGTCCGCTGCGCCCGCTGCGCCCGCAGTACCTGATGCGCCCGCAGCACCAGCAGCACCCGCAGCACCCGCAACATCGACATCCGCATACGCGGCGCCGTCGCGTGCGCCTGAAAAGCCGGTTACCGTGCCTCGCGCCCTGACGCGCCCGCCTCCCGCGCCCGCCGCATATCCCGCAGCCGATCGACGCCTACCCGCCGCGCCCGCCGCAGGGCCTGCTGCCGCGCCCGCCGAAGCGCCCCCGGCAGCGCCTCCGGAAGCGCCCGCCCCGCCCCGGCTGCGTATCATTTTATCTATCTCCGTTTTTATGGACTCCTCGGATATGCGGTACTGGGACGCGACGCGCCCTATATATATTTCGCGCTCTATGGCGTCGCCGACCCCCGCCAGGACGCGCACCACGCCCTTGAAGAAGCGTACGTCGCTCTCCGCCCCGCCCTCCGGGTTGTCCCGCCTGACCGAATCAATTTTATATGCCAAAAGCGGCGCGGCGTCTGCTACGAGACCCCTGAACGCCGCCGAACCATGCGCCCGGATATAGTCGTCCGGGTCCTTGGCGTCGGGTATCGTAACGACGCGGACGCGAAAGCCCTGGCCTTCCAGGATGTCCAGCCCCCTCAGGGCCGCCGCCTGCCCAGCCGCGTCGGCGTCGAACGCTATCACCACATCGTCGGTATAGCGCTTTAGCAGCCTGGCCTGGACTTCCGTCAAAGCCGTGCCCAGGGGCGCCACCACATTGTCTATCCCGTGCGCCGACAGCGAAATCAAGTCCATATAGCCCTCTACTATGATCATGAACTTTTCTTTCGTGCTTTTGGCCAGGTTGAGCCCGTACAGGACTTTGCTCTTGCTGTAGTACGGCGACTCCGGCGAGTTCATGTATTTGGGCGTCGAATCGTCCAGCGCCCTCCCCCCGAAAGCCAGCACCCGCCCCGAAGCGTCCTGGATGGGAAAGATGACCCGGTTGCGGAACCTGTCGAAATAGCCCTCGTTTTTCCCCTTTATGATCAGGCCGCCCGACAGCAGCTCGCCGTCCTGGTACCCTTTTTGCCCCAGGAAACCGTGCAGAGCGCCCCAGTCGTGGGGCGCGTAGCCCAGCCCGAAGCGCCGCACCATGTCGGCGCGGATTGCGCGCCTTTGCATGTACGACCTCGCGTTCCTCCCCGTGTCCGCCATCAGCGACTGCGAAAAAAAGGCGACCGCATGCGCATACATGGCAAAATAGCGCTCCTGACGCTCCTTGGCGAGGGCGAGCTTTTTGTTGTATTCGGGGTCGGAGGACAGGGGCAAGCGGATGTTCGCCCGGTCAGCGAGCCGCTGCAGGGCCTCCGGGAAGCTCAGCTTTTCCGTCTCCATAACGAAATTGAACACGCTCCCGCCCTTGTTGCACGAAAAACAGTAATAATACTGCCGGTCGGGATCGACGCTGAACGACGGGGTCTTCTCATTATGGAACGGGCACAGCCCGAAATAGTTCTTCCCCCTTTTGGCCAACTGGACGCGGGCGGAGACGACATCGACAATATTGTTAGCCGAGCGAACGTCCTCAATTACATGGTCCGGATATAGCATATGCCTCCGCCTTCCAAAGCAATTCCTAAACAAAAATATCCCTTATCTATATAATTCTACAGACATGTGAATGAATCCTTTAGGAAATAAATAAAAACCAGGGGCGCCCGATATCCGGACGCCCTTGGGTGCTAACGTTAGTATATGATAAAGTGCCATTTCGACTGCGTTGCAAGGGCGCCGCGCCTTACGGCATGCGGGCCAGCAATTCGAAATCTTCCTTAAGATCCCTGTACAGCCGTTTATACAATCCATAGTACGGCTCGTACGCGGATGTCCTGCCCTTGTCCGGCTGTAGGGCGCCCCCCTTGCGGACGGCAGCCTCGCAGGCCTGGCCGACGGAGCCGTAGACGCCAGCGCACACGCCCGCAAGCAGCGCGACACCCAGCGCCGGCCCCTCGTCCGCCTCCGTCAGGCTGACGGGGCAGCCATACAGGTCGGCCAGCATCTGGCGCCATATCGCGCTGCGCGCGCCGCCCCCGCATGCCAGCATGTCATTGATCTTTACGCCCATTTCCCGGAACACGTCCACGCACTCGCGCTGCGAGTAGGCCACGCCCTCCAGCACGGCGCGGATCATTTCCGCCCTGCCGTGGATGGCCGAGAGCCCGAAAAAAACGCCCCTGCAAAACGGGTCGGGGTGCGGCGACCGCTCGCCCATCAGGTACGGCAGGTATAACAGCTTGCCCGCGCCTATCGGCACGCTTTCCGCCATTTTGTCCATCAGGTAGTAGGGATCGGCCGACTGGGCCCGCGCCTGCTCAACCTCGGGGGCGCAGCAGGTGTTGCGCAGCCATTGCAACGACAGCCCCGCGCCCTGGGTGCAGCTCATTACAGTCCACTTGCCGGGCGCGGAGGCGCACAGCGTATGCACCCGCCCCATAAGGTCGATCGTCACCTTGTCGGACACGGCGTATATAACCGCCGACGAGCCGATGGTCGTGAACGCGACGCCCTCGCTGACTACCCCGGCGCCCACAGCGGCAGCCGGGTTGTCGCCCGCGCCGCCGGCTACAGGCGTGCCGGCGCACAGGCCGGTCTCTTCCGCCGCCCGCGCGTGCACGGTCCCGGTCAGATCCTGCGACTCGTGCATGCTGCCCAGCAGCGCCCGGTCGATGGACAACTTGGAGAGCACCTCCCCCGACCAGTCCCTGCCGGGTATGTCCATGAGCTGCATCCCTGCGGCGTCGCTGACCTCGGTCGCGAACTCGCCCGTCAGTTTATAGCGGATGTAGTCTTTAGGCAGCAATATATGCGCGCATTTATCGTAGATTTCCGGCTCGTTGTTTTGCACCCATAGAATCTTTGCCGCCGTAAAGCCGGTCATTGCCGGGTTGGCGGTGATCTCGATGATGCGTTTCTCGCCCACCAGCCGGTTGATCTGCTCTATTTCCGCGCTCGTGCGCTGGTCGCACCAAATGATGGAGCGCCGGAGCAGCCGCCCGTCCCTGTCGAGCATGACCAGCCCGTGCATCTGCCCGGACAGCCCGACGCCCCGGATCTGCGACGCCTTGGCGCCGCTTTTTGCAAGCACGCTCCCGACCCCCGCCACGACGGCGTCCCACCAGTCGGACGCGTCTTGCTCCGCCCAGCCGTTGTTGGGCTGGTACATCGGGTACTCCTCGGTGTGTGACGCGACCGCCCTGCCGTCCGTGCCAAACAGCGCGGTTTTAGTTCCGGATGTGCCTACATCAATGCCTAAGAGTAAATCCATATTATTTTATCTCCATAAATTGGGGACGGTTCTTAAAATTTAACTACTATCTTGACCACGCTCGAGCGCTCCTCGATATTGACGCGGAACGCCTCGGCGATGTCCTCGAAAGCGTACTCGTGCGTGACTATGCCGGACACGTCAATCTTCCCCGAAGCCAGCGCGTTGATCGCCACCGGATATTGGTTTTTATAGCGGAAAATAGTCTTTATTTCCGCCACGCGGCCCATCAGCGCGGCGAAATTAAACGGGAACGTGCTTTCCGGCGGCAGGCCCACCAGCACTATCGTGCCGCCCCTTTTGACCAGTTCCGGCGTCTGCTGCGTCGTGGCGACCGCGCCGGCGGTTTCCATTACGACGTCGTACCCGCGGCCGCCGCTCGCTTCCATCAGCGCCTTGACGGCGTCCCCGGAGGTGGCGTTGAACACAAAATCCGCGCCCAGCTCCCGCGCTTTGTCCAGCCGCAGATCGATGACGTCCGTCACCGCGACACGGCTGGCGCCGAGCGCCTTTGACGCGAGCAGCGAGACCAGCCCGATGCAGCCCGAGCCCAAAATCGCCACCGAGCAGCCCAGCCGGACGCCCCCGGCTGTCGCCGCCTCCAGGCCGACCGCCAGCGGCTCGACCAGCGCGCCCTCTTTTGCGGAAATGTTGCCGGGCAGCTTGAACGCCAGTTTTGCCGGGAAAGCTATATAGTTCGAAAAACAGCCCTGGACGGGCGGAGTCGCGAGGAAGACGACGCCCGGGCACAGGTTGTAGCGCCCCGTGAGGCAGTACTCGCACTCGCCGCAGG
>WRLR01000155.1 GCA_009777515.1 Oscillospiraceae bacterium
GCGGTTCAGGTTCCCGGGCTGCCCGTCCGCCACGTCCAGCCACAGGCATATCTCCTGTTCGATCCCATCGACCCCGCCCATGACGACGGGGGCGTTGATCGTCCCTTTGCCGAACAGCTCCGCCATGCCCGCAGCAAAGTCTGTGGCAGGCTGCGCGGGCGTGTTCTCGATTTTTATGTTCGAGCCCGTCCCCCACGTATGCGACTGTATCCTTAAAAACATCGCCGCGTCGCCGTCCGGGACGGCCTGTCCGGGTTGCGGCGGGTAGAGCTGCTCGCCGTTGCTGTTCACGAGGCTGGCGAAGCTGAACGCGTTCGATTCGGACGGCAGCACCAACTGCGAGAGCACGGGGTCCGCCATGCAGGCCTGGTTGATGTGGTCGACGATGTCCATTATGCCCATGCCGACGGCGAAACCGCCGATGGCTATGGAAACGGGGCTGTCCGTGGTGCTGTTGATCAACACGTTCATCTCGAAGCCGGGCGGCAGCGCGACCGTGTCCGTTGCGCTATAGGGGACGCCGCTGCGGTAATAGCCGTGGGTGGGATCGTTCGCCCCGTTTTTTACGATGGGGTCGGTCCCAAAGAGGAACTCGAAAAACGCTTCGTCGATGCTCGCCAGCTCCACCGAGCTGCCCTGCCCGCCCT
This sequence comes from Oscillospiraceae bacterium, assembly GCA_009777515.1. Classification (GTDB taxonomy): domain Bacteria; phylum Bacillota; class Clostridia; order WRLR01; family WRLR01; genus WRLR01. The sequence goes on from WRLR01000155.1 coordinate 648, forward strand.
GGGCGGTCCTGATGATCAGCTTGCCGTCCGAGCTTATGTCGCAGGAGCCGTGCATCCCCAACTGGTCGTCTATCTTCTTCATTATCTGGCGCAGCGTCATATTGCACGGGTCCACCGCCGGGTCGCCGTCGTCCAACTGTATGTTCGCGATGAACACCCCGTCGATCACGACGCGTATGGTCGGCGCCTCGCCCGTCAGGGCGTTCCGGAACTGCGTGATGTCCACCACCGGCTCGCGGAAGTCGCGCGAGCCGACCAGCCTGCCCTGCTGCTCGATGTTGCCCTGCTTGTGCGAAGGCGTAACGCCGAACAGGTCGTATATCTCCTGGCCGCCCGCTATCTCGATATAGCTCTGGAACCCGAAGCTCTCCGACGTCAGGCAGAAGCGCCCGTCCTCTACGGTGCACTTGGCCCACAGCATGTTGGCGCCGGGCGGCGCGCCCGTCACGGCGTCCGCTATCTGCCTGTTTATCTCGGCGGCGATCTCGTCCTGGCGCGCGTTGGCCAGGTCGCGTATGACGGACGGGGGCGACGATGTCGACAGGTTGATGTATATGGGGTCCGAGGAGCGGTCGACCACTATCGAGAACTGTGCGAACGACGAGACGTCCAGCGTCGGCGCTGTCAGGCTCTTGCTGCCGTTGATCATGCTGCCGCTGATGGCGTACGACCCGCCAAAAAGCGCGTCGGCAGAACCGGCTGCGGCGCCCGCCGCGTCGGCAGGGGCGCCCATGGCGCCGACATGGCTGCGGATGACGATATTGCCGTTTTTGTCTATGCTCGCCGTGCCGTCCAGGCCCAGTCTTTTGTTGATGAAGTCGATGATCTGCTCGCCGGTCATGCGGTTCACATAATTGACGTTGGCCTCGTCGAACAGCACCGTCCTCGGCGGCCCCGCGCCCAGGTCGATGTCGACGCCCACCCCCGTCATGTCAAACACGCCGGGGCTGTTGAGGCTAAGCGGCGCGGAGCTGGTGACCGTCGCGCGCGCGTCCAGCATGGCCAGCGCGTCGTCCACGTCCTGCACCAGCGACGAGCGCGCCGGCAGGTAGCCCACGACTTGCCCGAGGTTGAACAGCGAGTCGCCCGTGACGTTGACCTGCAGCTTGTTCGTGACGCCCACTTCATAGTGGATTTTTTCGAGCTGCGATACGACGGTATTGAAAAAGCCGTTCGAATCGAGCAGCGGCGTGTCGGACTTGTAGCCGGAAAAGATGTAGCGGCCGGCGTATGTGCTGTTGGCCAGGCTGATGATCTCCTCGCGCAGTTGCTTGACCTGGCTCGCGATTGCCTGCCTGTCCTCGTCGGCGAGCGTCCCGCTGTTGCTGGCCTGCACCATGCGCGTGCGGATATCCATGAGCTGTATCTCGAGCGTGCGCAGCACCGTTTCGGTCGTCTCCATCCATGCGATCGCGCTGTCCGCGTTCTTCCTGTACTGCGCGAGCACCGATATGTCGGTGTTGAGCTTTAGCGTGCGCGCCGCGACCACGGGGTCCTCCGAGGCTTTCTGTATCAGCTTGCCAGTCCCCGCCATGGCCTGGTACTTGGCCATCGACGCAAGATTGGTGGAAAGATAACCCACCATGCTGCTGATCAGCATATTATTGGTAATGCGCATGTATGTCCTCCTAACTGCTTACTAATTAAACGATTGTAAAAGTCGGTATTATTCGGGTGAACGCTGTTCGCCCCTACAATATTTTGTATATGTGTAAAATTGACTGGCCATATGTAGGGACGCACATTGTGCGTCCGTGACTTTTACAATCGCCTAGCTAATTAATACAGGCCGAGCCGGTTTATCAATGTGTCGTATATCTGGTTGAACGTGTTTATCATCATGGCGCACGCGTTGTACGCGTGCTGCTGGCGGACCATGTCCGCGAACTCCTCGTCCTGCCACACGCCGGAGATGGACTCCCTGCGCATGAGCAGCAGGCCGATGAAGTTTTCCTGGTTTTCGTACAGGAACGCGGCTTGGTTCGTGTCGACGGCCGCGTCGGTCGTCAAGGACTGCATGTAGTCCTCCGCCGTGCCCTCGGAGAACATGCTACGGTTGAAACGCTGCTCTATCACGGCCAGCAGGTTCGTGTTGTCCTCCACGTCGCCGGCGCCGGAGGCAGCCGCGATCAGCGCGGGGTCGTTCAGTACGTCCAGCGAAACGGAAAAGTTCTTCGCGGTCACCTTCTGATATGCGTTGATGATCGCATTGACATTTTCCGCGTACTCGCCGCTTTCGGGGTCGAGGGCGTACAGCGACGGCATCCGCAGATCGGACATCATCAAAAAGTCGCCGGTAGTAAATTCCTTGCCCTGGCTGTCAATCATCGTGAAGAAGCGCACGCCGGCCGGCGGCTCCCCGGGCTCCTGCGTGATGTTGTAGCCGGTGGCGTGGCCCTGCAGCACCTCGTCAAACGTGATGTCCTTGTCGGAGTTGGCGTCGATAAAGCCCTCGTTAAATGCCATGGCGAACGTCCTGACGTACTCGTTCAGCTTGCGCATATAATATGGTATGCCCTTGTAGCCGCACGTCTTTACCGCGTTCACGATGTCTTTGGCGCTCGTGAGCGTGGCGGCGGCGCTGCCGGGGGGTAGCTCCGAAAGCCCAAGGGACTGCTTCAGGTTCGCGGGCGCCGTGAACACGAACCGCTCAATCTCCGCAGTGACGGCGACCGGGGCCGCGCCGCCGCTGGTCGTAATCCCGGACAGATCGATGTGCAGCTCCCCGTTGGCGTTTGTCGTCACCCGCGCGCGGTTCTCCGGCGTTATCTCAATGCCCGTCGCGTCATATATCGCCTTGTTCACGCGGTCGGACAGCAGCGCCGCCAGCTCGTCGGCGCTCATGGCCTCGACATTGCGCACGAACTCGTTGAAGGCCACCGGGACGCTGATGCTGTATGGGACGCCGCCCACGTCCACAGAGAGCCTCATGTCGATCTCGGTCGGCGGCGCCGTCAAAAAATTGTAGCGAGTCACCTGCACGTAGCCCGAGTTGCCGTCGCGCACGTCCAGCAGCCCACGCAGCTCGCCGCCGGTGACGACGACGGGGTCGGACCTGCCTGCGGGCTTGGTCCACACGACGTCGAACAGCCCAAATATGTCCTCCTCGTTGAGCTTTTCCATGCGGGCCTCGCATTTAAGCTCGTTTACGATGCTGCCCTTCGCGTCGTAGTGTTGCAAAAACTGCGTGCCGCCGATGTAAATGTAGAAGCGCAGGTCGTCTGCGCCGCTCGACAGCTTGCCGTAGTTGTGTTCGCCCACCTCGACGTTGATCAGCCCCGACAGCTCGTCGACCAGCAGGTCGCGCGCGTCGCGCAGGTCGTTCGCCCGCTCACCGAGGATCTCCACTTCGTATATCTGCTTGTTGAGCGTCTCAATCCTATGGCCAATGGAGTTTATCAGCTCCACCTTCACCCGGACGTCGAAGTTCGTGTCCTCCTGCATCTTTTCGAGGTTCTGGGCCAGGTTGTTAAAATACGTCGTCAGCGTGGTCGCCTGCTCCTTCGCTACGGAGCGGATGGACATGTTGGACGGATCCTTGGACAGCTCTTGCAACACATCGTAGAAGTCGTTCGTCACGGCATTGTAGCCAACCCCGCCCGCGCCGCCGTCGATGCGGAATTGAATCTGATCGACCAGCGCCGCCTTTTGCGACCACTCGCCGCGCACCGTGTTCTGGAACCATATCTTCTGGTCCAGGTAGAAGTCGCGGATGCGCACGACCGACAGCACGTTGGCGCCAGTTCCCACCATGCCCGTCTTGTTGTAGAGCCGGATGGGGCCCGACGCGCTCTGTATGGTGGTCTGGCGGCTGTAGCCGTCCGTCTGTATGTTCGCTGTGTTGTGTGCTATGGTAGCCAGGTTCCGCTGCGAAGCATACAGACCCGACAGCGATACATTCATGCCATAAAAAGAGCCCCTCATAAGATACTCCTAAATAAATTAATGGCGGTTTACGTGTTCGTAATCGTCGCAGCATCTCAGCATCAAACGTCAGCTTTGCTTACGCGACCCAGCTGCGTGCGGCGCGGTGCGCCGCTTGTTACGTTATATCTATCTGCCGACATGGCCGAGCCTGGTGACCACGGTCTCTATCATGTTGTCTATGACGTTTAGCACCCTGGCCGCCGCGTCGTAGCCGAACTTGAACTTCATCATGTTCGACAGTTCCTCATCCATCGACACGTCCATTATGGAGTGCCGCATCAAGTCGAGCTGGGACGCCACCGTGATCTGGTTCTTCAGGTAGCGCTCGGACTCGGCCGCCTGGTTTGAAATGACGAATATGGCGTCCCTGTAATAGTCGTCAAACGTCATCTCCCCCACGAACGCGCTGATCGTGCGCGGCGCGTTGCGCAGGTTCGCGATGGCGCGGGCGATCAGGTTGTCCTCTGTCGCCCCGGACTGCGAGGCGACGATATAGTTTAGCCCCTCCGGCTCTAAAAACTTCGGGTTGATCGCAATGTTCCCCAGTTCCAACGGACGGATCGGGTTTATCGGTACGAAGAAGTCCTCGCCATCCCTGGGCGGGACCTCCAGCGTCTTGCCGCCCCGGTGCAGCTCGTTGACGCTGCGGCAAATGATGTTTATCAGCGCGTTGACCCGCCTGCGCGCCTCGGGCAGGATCTGCTCCGTCGTCGGTATCATGCTGATGCGGTCGTTGACGCTGCGGTTGATAAAGTCGTTGGCATCTTGCATGACAGCCGCGAAGTCGCGCAGCCGCCGCTCGTTGCCGACTACTTCGTCATAGTCTATCGACGCGCCGCCCGTCGCGGCAGTCAGCGCCGCCCAGCCGAACGGCGCGGTCGGCAAACCGTCCCCGTCGTAGTGCAGCTCCGACGCTGCCACTACCGAAAGCGACATGCCGATGCCGTGCAGCCTCTGCGCGTAGGCGGCGGCGTCCGCTTCCGTCACGGCGGTCGGCCCGTCGATGCTGTCGGCGGTGAACAGGACCGTGTAGCGGTTCGCGAACTCCCTGTACGTCACGTCGTTCTCCAAAACATCCAGCACGCCGCCGGCGCCGCCGAAGCCGTCCGGGTTCGCCCCGACCGCCGGCGCCAGCGAGAGCACGTCCGCAATGAAGTCGTTGGCCTGCTCTTTCGTGTACTCGCCAACGAGCGCCGCCGCGCCGCCGGACGTCGTGACGAGCTTTAGGTTGAAGTCCAGCCCCTTCTTGAAAAGGCCGTCCACGTAGCTGTCTATGTCCATCTTGAGCTGCTCCAGGTACGCGGAGCTCGCGTCGGACAGGTCGATGGCGATGACGATATCCGCTATGGTATTGGGCGAGCCGTTGGTTATGCTGCCGCGCCCGAACATCACGTCGTACCTGATCATCGACCCCAGCGGGTCGGCAGGGTCGTACGGGCCGTTCTGGGCGGAGATGTCGGGCAACGAAACAAAGTCGCCGCGCGACTCCAGTATCCCCTTTAGCTTGCACTGGCCGAAAACCATCTCCTCCAGCACGGGTGGGCTGCCCTCGCGCATGACGACGAAGGCTTTGTGGAACATGCCCGTCTCGGGGGTCTGCATCGTCAAAAGGCGCTTCGCGTCGTCGCGGTAGACCAGGTATATGCCGTTGGATATGACATCGTGCATGCCGTCGTCGCGCTCGTAAATCTCGCAGTCGATCAGCGAAGATATCTGGTCGAGCAGAAGGTTGCGCGCGTCCATGTAGTCGTTTGGCGCCTCGCCTGCGATCTGCACGCTTTTTATCAGCCTGTTAAGGTCGGCTACTTTTTCGCACAGCTCGCCGAGCATGCGTATCCCGTCGCAGAACTGCGCGTCCAGCTCGAGTTGCATCCTGTCGAACTGCGCGCCCACATTGTTCATCTCGAATGCGATGGACTCGCCAAGCTGGCGCACCAGCGAGCGCGTGGTGAGGCTCGACGGGTCCTTGGACAGCTCCTGCCACGCGTCCCAGTAGCGGTTCAAAAGGCTTTGGAGGCCTTGGTTTATCGGCTCGCCCAGGATGTTCTCTATCTCGGAGAATGTCTGCGAGCGGACGTGCCAGTAGTCGGCTTTCGCGTTCTCGTAACGGTAGATGTTGTCGAGGAACTTGTGCCTTATCTGGCGCGTCTGCTGGACGTCCACGCCAATCCCCACCTGGCCCCAGCCGTATTTGGCGTTGTTTTTTATATAGAACGAATTGGCCGCGATGGCCTGCTGCCTGGAAAAACCAAGCGTGTTGACGTTCGCGATGTTGTGCCCAGTGGCGTTGAGGCCCCGCTCGTTGAACGTCAGGCCCGACCGGGCGATCTCATAGCTAGCGAATCCGACTGCCAACCGTTTTCCCTCCAATACAAATACAAAATCATGGCCGAAAATATGGTTGCCGTAAATATGGTTGCCGTAAAATGGTAGCTGCAAATATAGTTGCCGTAAATATGGTTGCCATTATTTAATGATATAATTACGGCGGGGCGCGGCACCGTTGATAAGAAGATCTGAAGCTGCAGCGCCACATTACGTGGTCAAGCTGACGCATATTGCGCCCCGTCAAATATATATCGGGAAATTTGCCGGTTTTTTTTAGGGAGGTCATGGATATGGATTTTGTCACGGTTCCGGAGCAAAGGATACGCGCGCGCGAATACGACGTCGTCGTTGCCGGCGGGGGGACGGCCGGGGTGTTCGCTGCCATCGCAGCGGCCAGGTGCGGCGCACGCACCGCGCTGATTGAAAACAAGGGCTATGTCGGCGGGATCGCCGCAGAGGGCGGGTGCGGGCTGCACAGCTTTTTCAACAACTGGCAGGCGTTCGGCGTCGAAAAGCGCAAGGTCATTCGCGGCATCCCGGAGGAGTTCATCAACCGCCTGTTCAGCGTCGGCGGCTGCTCCGGCCACAACGACACGGTGATGCGGCCCGAGTACGACAACGACACACTGTGCGTAGACGTCGAGCGATATAAGTTCGTCGCGCACGAGATGCTGCGCGAGGCGGGCGTCGACGTGCTGGTCAACACATTCGCCTCCGGCGCGATTGCGGCGGGCGGGAGGATACAAGGCGTCGTCACGCACAGCCACGGGGGCGCCGAGGCCGTGCTCGGTAAAATGTTTATCGACGCCACGGGCTACGGCGACCTGTCCGAGTGGGCCGGCGCCGCGTTCACCGAGCCCAACGACTACCCCGTCGTCAACAGCATGGGCGTCGGGGGCGTCGACATCGACCGCTACTACGCGTTCATGCGGGACACGGGGGCGCTGTACGAGTACGCACGCGGGCCGCGCAGCGGGCGCACAGGGCAGATCATCCGCGTGGACGGCGACTGGAAGCGCATATCGCCGGAAGCTGCGGCGGCGGCGGGCGCGCTGGGCATGAGCTCGGTGACGACGACGGTGCACGACGACTATTTCATGTTCATCAAGATTAATTTCAAGATGCCCGTTTCGCCCAGCAACCGCGACGCCCTGGCGGACGCGGAGTTCGAGTTGCGCAGGCGCCAGATAGGCGCGCTGGAGCTGATACGCAAGACCATCCCGGGCGCAGGCGGCGCGTTCATCGCCCGCTCCGCGCCTACCATCACGATCCGCAGGGCGCGCTGCATCACTTGCGACTACGACATCACGAACGAAGAGGTCGTAAACTGCACCCACTTCGACGACGACGTGTATTCGTACGGCTTCCACGACAGCGCCCCGCGCATACAGATCAAGGGCGGCGGCACGTACGGCCTGCCTTACCGCTCGATCTTGGTCAAAGACGTGGAAAACCTATATGCCATCGGGATGATGATCACCTCTGACCACGAGGCGCACATGTCCACGAGGAACACGGTCTCGTGCATGGCTATGGGCCAGGCGGCCGGCACGGCGGCGGCGCTGTGCGCGCGCGGCGGGTACGCCGGCACGCGCGACCTGCCATACGGGAAGCTGCACGACGCGCTCCGCATGGCCAACGTCTGGTTCGACGCCGGCGTCCCGTACAAGCCTCTGTAGGGCGTAGCAAGCCCCCACAGCGTACCATGAGCTGGGTCATGCATGGCGGGTCTTGCGTTGCTTGCGCGCGTATAAAGGCGGCTTCCTGTCTCGATCTGCATGGTACAGGTTGGCCGCCGTTGATTTGTGTGATGTATTTGGGCGGCGTTTGCCGCTTTTTTTATGCTAGCGTTTTACGTCGAATATGCTGCGGCGAGGCTTGCCGGTTTCGTCTTCCCCGTCGGGCGAATAAACGCTGCCGGTGCTTTGGTTGGCGGTGAGCAGGTTAACGGAGAAATTTACGTAGTCGAGCGCGTTCTGGATGAGCTGCGCGTTCATGTCGTTGGCGTTCTTTAGGCCGCCGATGGTCTCGGCCAGGGACTTTTGGCAGTTGTCCAGCCTCGCATAGCTCTCGCTGCCCAAGTGCGCA
>WRLR01000156.1 GCA_009777515.1 Oscillospiraceae bacterium
ATATTGTTGTGATATTATTTGATTGCTAAATATTAATTTCGACCAAAGAGGTGGATAATGAAAGCAGCATATGTATATGAAAGCGAAAAGATGGACATCCGCGAACTGCCAACGCCTAAGGCCGGCAGCGGCGAGGCGCTGATAGAGATCATTTACGCGGGCGTCTGCGGATCTGACATAACGATGTACAGGGGGCAGCACCCCACGGCGCGTCTGCCCGTGGTGCTCGGGCACGAGGTGTTCGGCATTGTGCGTGAAATAAACGGGCATAACGGCGCCGCGCCGGGCGACGCCACACCGGGCGACGCCACACCGGGCGGCATCCGACCGGGCGACAGGGTGACGGCGGAACCGCTGCTTTTCTGCGGGGAATGCGAGGCATGCAGGCAGGGCTTCGGCAATGTCTGCGGGAAGCTCCGCCTGCTCGGCCTGCACTTGAATGGCGCCTACGCGCAGTATGTCACAGCCGGCGTAGATAAACTCGTTCCCATCAAAACCGACATCCCCGACAAACTGGCCGCGCTGGCGGAGCCCTTCGCTGTGGCGTACCATGTATGCGCCCGCGCGGGACTGCGCGTGGGCGACGACGCGCTGGTCATCGGCGGCGGCCCGATCGGGAATGTCGTGGCCGTCATGGCGCGCGCCGCCGGAGCGCACGTGACTGTGTCCGAACCGAATCCCGTGCGCCGCGCGACGGTGGAGGCGCTGGGGCTCCCATCGTTCGATCCGGTAAACGGCGACATAAAAGAGCTCGTGGCGAAAAAAACAGGCGGCATAGGGTTCGACGTCGTTATCGAGTCGTCGGGTTCGAAGGCGGGGATACTGAGCACCACCGATTTGTGCAAGATACACGGGACCATCGTCCCGATGGCGCTGGCAGGCACGCCTGTGGACTTCGTGCTGGGGCAGGTGTCATTTAAAGAACAGACGGTGGTCGGCTCGCGCGTATACCCGTTCCTGCACTTCAAGCGAGGCGTGGAAATGCTTGAAAAGCTCTACGCAGACGGGCTGCCGCTCGATCCGCTGGTATCGGACATAATGCCCCTGAGCGAGGCGCAAAAGGCCGTAGATATGATGATAGCCGGCCAAAACGCATGTAAAATACTACTAGACGCAAAAAAATAAAAATATTTATACACTACACCATATTACTCAAGGGCGGGGCAAGCCCTGCCCCTACGGGCGCCCTGGCAGAACAAATAAAAAACGTGTTTTCATGATTACAACAAAAATGAGGTGTTTTTTATGATACTTGATATGTTCAAACTGGATGGCAAGGTGGCGCTGGTGACGGGCGCGCGGCGCGGGCTCGGGCTGGGCATCGCCACCGGGCTGGCGCAGGCGGGCGCCGACGTGTTCGGCGTCGGCACAGGGGACATGGCGCCGTGCGAGGCCGCCGTCGTGGCAGCGGGGCGCAGGTTTGCATCCATCAAAGCCGATCTGACCAGCCAGGCGCCGATTGATGGGATAATTGAGTCCTGCCTCGCGAACTTCGGGCGCATCGACATCCTCGTCAACAACGCGGGCATCATCCGCAGAGCCGATTCCATTGAGTTTACGGAACAGGACTGGGACGACGTGATGAACGTGAACCTGAAGACGATATTCTTCCTGTCGCAGCGCGTCGCGAAACTCATGATGGGGCAGGGCGGAGGCAAAATCATCAACATCGCCTCCATGTTGTCGTACCAGGGGGGCATCAGGGTGCCGTCGTACACCGCTTCCAAGAGCGGCCTGATTGGCATCACCCGCATACTGGCGAACGAGTGGGCGAAGCATAACATCAATGTCAACGCCATCGCGCCCGGCTACATGGTGACGGACAACACGGAGGCCCTGCGCAACGACCCGGTGCGCTCGGGCGAGATACTCGTGCGCATACCCGCCGGGCGGTGGGGGGAGCCAGGCGACCTTGCGGGCACAGCGGTTTTTCTGGCGAGCGGCGCGTCCGACTACATACACGGCTTCACCATAGCCGTAGACGGCGGTTGGCTCGCGCGATAAACATCATACGTGAAGCGAACCGAAGCGAACCGAAGCGAACCGTAGCGCATCGCGCCGCGCCGCACCACAAGCCAATTACATTAATTGAGGGGGATTTAGGCATGAATTTCACAGAGCGCTACCACGGCAACCGGAAACTCAAAATGAGCAACCGTATCGATCCGGAAGAGAGCGACGAATTTTTGCAATTTTTGCAACAAATGGGCGTAGAATGCTGCTATGCGTGGATTTTGCCGGGCCAGGACAACTACGAATTCATGGCCAGGCTAAAGGAGCGCGTAGAAAAATTCGACTTAAAGCTGTTCAACCTCGTCATCCATAAATACGGGATGCCGCCGTCCGTCCACCGGGGGCTGCCGGACCGCGACGAGTATATCGAGGGTTTGAATAATTTTATGCGCATCCTCGGTAAAATCGGCGTACACACCACGACCATGACCTGGGAGGCGCAGCACGCCTACGCGACATCGCCGGAAGGTTTTGTTGTCAGGCCGCCGCACAGCCAGTACCAGACCACCACGCGCGGAGGTGCGCCGACCCGCGTGTACGACGACAGGGTCGTGGACGCGGACCCGGCGTCGGCGGAACTCAAAGTGACGAAAGAGCAAGCATGGGCGAATTTTGAATACTTTTTGAAAGGCGTCATTCCGGTTGCGGAGGAAAACAAAGTCCGCATATGCCTCCACCCGAACGATCCCCCCATCTACAGCTCGCTGGGCGTAGCCACGCTTATCCAATCGGCCGACGACTACCGGCGCGCCTTCAAAATGGCGAACAGCGAATTTTTCGGCATGGAGTTCTGCTGCGGCTGCTGGCTGGAGGGCGGCGCCAACCGTTTCGGCGACATACTGGCCGGCATAAGGGAGTTCGTCGCAGCCGGCAAGGTGTCGATCATCCACTTCCGCAACGTGTCTGGCACGCTGCCATATTTTATCGAAACATTCGTGGACGACGGCTATCAGGACATGTACTACCTGATGAAGGAGTTTATAAAAGCGGGCTACAACGGGACGATGATATATGACCACAGCCCGAACATGACCACCGGCCTGGCCGCGCAAACGGCGTTCGCCGTAGGCTACATGAAAGCCCTGCGCCGCGCCGCCCAGGACGAAGTCAGGAAATGATACGAATATTGGCGCAGACATATACCAAAAAAAAATCAATGCAAAAGCGATACGCCAACAAAACGCTTAATGATATATCATAAAAAATATGTAAAATTAAGCCAATAAAAACGCACAAGCAAAACGCCAGAATTTAAGTAAAAGTCGATTGAGGTGGTGATGCTGTTATCAGCGTAACGTCTAACGGAGAAATGTTAAATCCCATGCAGCGGCAGCAGCAACTGCAGACGCCGCCCGCAACGCCGCATCGCAAAAAAAGTTTGTGGTCGCGCATATGGAAAGACCGGTGGATTTACCTTATCATGCTCCCCGGTATAGCGTTTTTCATATTATTCCGGTATGTCCCCATTTATGGCATACAGCTCGCGTTCAAAAAGCTGGATATCGCCGCAGGCATTACGGGTAGCCCTTGGGTCGGCTTTGACAATTTCAGGTTGCTCTTTATCGACCAGGAGTTTTACACGGCACTGCGGAACACCTTGATCATATCCTATCTGCAGCTCGTGTTCTTTTTCCCGTTTCCCATAATCCTTGCGATTTTGCTCAACGAGGTTATGCAGCGTAGGCTCAAGCGGGTTTTGCAAACGATATACACCTTCCCCCATTTCCTGTCGTGGGTCATCGTCGCCGGCATAATGCTGAACCTGCTCGCAAACAACGGAGCCATCAACAATATGCTCAACTACTTGGGCACGGACAAGATCAGCTTCCTGACGAATAAATCATTGTTCAGGTTCATTCTGATTTTTACCCTGTCATGGAAAGAAGCAGGCTGGAGCACCATACTCTATCTGGCGGCCATATCGTCCATCGATCCTTCTTTGTACGATGCGGCGCGCATTGACGGGGCGAACCGATGGCACAGGATACGTTATATCACATGGCCCGGCATTCAGGTCATTGTCATTACGACGTTGATATTGCGCGTCGGCCACATGATGGACGCCGGCTTCGACCAGGTCATGAACTTATACAACCCCACCGTCATCGAAGTGTCCGATATTTTGGACACATATATCTACCGCATAACGTTCCAGAGGACACCAAACTTTGGGTTCAGCACTGCTGTCGGCCTATTTAAGGGGCTGACCAACTGTATACTGCTGCTCAGCGTGAACTGGATATGCAACCGATTTTCGGGAACGGGGATTTTATAGGAAAGAGAGGTGAATGTCGGGCCATTGCGCCCGATGGGCTTATGTCGCAGGCAACGTTAAAAGCAAGGCATAAAAGGTATAGAATCTATAAGATGAATTATGTGGACGTCATAATTCTCGCATTTTTATTTGTCTTTTTCCTGTTGATCCTCTATCCTTTCTATAATTCCGTTCTGGTGTCCCTTGTTTCGCAATCGGATTATATTCAGGAGCGGTTCATGCTGTTCCCAAAACGCATAACGCTGGAATCGTATTTCATTGTTTTCATGAATGGTTCGATTTTTGACGGCATGAGGGTGACGACCCTCGTTACGTTGATCGGGACTGCTTATAATATGTTTTTGACTACGACGCTCGCATACGTGTTCACGAAATCGTTTTTTGGCAAAAAGTTTTTTCTCACGATGATCATTTTCACGATGTATTTTAGCGGCGGCTTGATACCATTTTATCTGCTCATCAGAGATTTGGGTTTGATAGACAACATATTTTCCATGATCCTGCCCGCCGGGGTATCCATCATGTATATGACGGTCATACGCAAGCAGTTCGAGAGCCTGCCGGCGGAACTGGAAGAATCGGCGAAGATAGACGGGGCGTCCGAAATGACGATCCTGTTTAGAATAATGTTGCCGCTATCGCTCCCGATAATAGTCACGTTCGCCCTGTATTACGGCGTCGAAAGATGGAACGAGTGGTACAATGGCATGCTTTTCATCCGCACATTCGACAGGAGGCCGCTGCAGCTGGTGCTACGCGGAATAATACAAACGACAGGCAACCAACTGTACACAAGCGACCTCGCCATGTACGATATACAGCCGTTTTCGGACGGTATAAAAATGGCTTGCATAGTGGTGACTATGACGCCTGTTATCGCGGTATATCCTTTCCTCCAAAAATATTTCGTTTCGGGGCTCACCCTGGGCGCTGTGAAAGGGTGAAAAAATAAAATCATAAAAGGGGGGATGTTGCGTTTTTAATGGGAGAAATTAACTAATAAACATTAATAACATTAATAAGGAGGGTTACAGTGAAAATCAAACTTAAAGTAATTGTTTTGCTTGTGTGCGCGGCGTTTCTGCTGACTGCCTGCACGGGCGGCGGGAACCTGATACCTACGACTGCCGCCACGACACAGACAGCCGCCACGACGGCGCAAGCTGCGGCTGCCACGACAGCGGCTGCGGTTGCCGCAACGGAAGCGGACGCAGCGGAAGAAGGAGACGGCGTATCCGCATACGATGAGTTCGTCTCGTTTACGATGAATACTACTGCCGATCCGCCGGGCGCTGAGGATGTGCGTTGGAACGCGTACATGGAAAAGTTCAATTTCCGCGTTGACTGGATACCGCTTCAATATTCGGAGCGCTTCGAAAAGCTTCGCATCTGGCTGGCTACGGACGACCTGCCGGATATCACGTGGATCGGGTTGAACGAGCAGGTATTTGCCGAGTACATCACTTGGATCAACACAGGCTTGTTTGCGGAAATACCCGATCTGGCGCCGTACCCGAACATCAGGGCCATGTACGACAGGCCGGACATGGTGGCCGACATTCTTTGCACATTTGACGACAAGCTCATGACATTGCCGGCTATACGCGGTTCGGCAGCGTATAACTACATGGTTTGCCTGGGCTACGGCTACCGCGCGGACTGGGCGGAAACGCTGAATATGCGCGCGGAGGACGACGTATATTCCTGGGACGAGTTCTGGAACCTTATCGAGGCTTTCATTACGCAGGATCCGGGCGGCAACGGGCAAGGCAACACATACGGTATTTCGACACGCCTTACATATTTCCCAGACATATTCGGCATATGGCAAAATGACCCGTATCCTTGGACTTGGGAGGACGCAAGCTACAGCGCCATCGATGGCCAGTATGTGTGGCTCCCCGCCACCGAGACATTTGTCGAAGGGCTGAAGATAGCCAAGGGCCTTTATGATCGCGGGCTAATCTGGCCGGACAACGTCGTCGATACGGGCGAAACGTTATACAGGGAGCTATATTACGCGGGGCAGATGGGCGCCATGGGGCAAAACAACGAAGTGGGCTGGGTGTCCGACGCCCGCAACAAGACATATGCCGCAGACGAAAGCCTTACGCGTGAAAAAACCTATGTTGTAGCAAAAGTATCCATTCCCGGTACGGAAAACGAGTTCTATGCGCACAGCATGTCCTGCTATTGGTCCGGCGTCGCATTCTCAAAAAAGGCGACGGACGCGCAGAAGACGCGTTTCATGGAGACGATGGAATGGAACCTTTCGGAGGAAGGGAAGCTGCACGCCCAGTACGGCATCGAGGGCACAGACTACACCATTGCCTCCGACGGTACTGTGACGCTCAACTGGGAGATGGACTCCAGCGGGACATACGTCAACCCGCACCGATTTAGCGAGTATTATTCCCGTCTCGGTCTCGACGACGGGGCGGCTGGCTTGAACAATGTCGCCAGGAACCCGCTCGATGTAGCGGACTCGCGCGCGCTGTTCGAATGGAACATGAAGAACATCGGCGATAAAATAAAAGTCATGGATTATATCCAGGTCTATACGCCGATTGCCTCAAAAGAAGTGGCCGGCACGTTCACTACAGACGTCCGGAACAAGATGATTGATTTGATGGCTAACTCCACGGTCGATAAAATTGAAGGCGAATGGATGGACTGGGTGGAAACGATGCTACCCAAGGTACAGCCGGTGGTGGACGAGCTTAACACGCTCGAGTTCATACCGACGGAGCCGATTTCGATGATGGACTTCGTCAGGGGCGGCGGTATTGTAAAATAGTTTTTCGGCAATGAAAGACGGGTTGATTGGGCGGCGGCGCGCCATACGGCAGGTTATCCGCCTAGTCAGCCTTATTTTATTCCAATTAGGCGATTGTAAAAGTCGCGGACGCACAATGTGCGTCCCTACATATGGACAGCCAATTTTGCATATATACAAAATGTTGTAGGGGCGAACAGTGTTCGCCCGTAATATATCGGTTTTTACAATCGCTTATTATTCCAAAGAAGTAAAAAAGGAGAACCATGAAAATCACAGATATGAAGCTGTACCATGTGCCCCCTCGTTACTTGTACCTTAAAATTGAAACGGACGAAGGGGTCTGCGGATGGGGCGAGCCGCTCGTCGAGGGGCGCGCGGGGACGCTGGAAGGCGCCGTTAATGAATGGCGCGGCTATTTCATCGGTAAAAACCCGCTGCTCATCGAGGAGCATTGGCAGACGATGTACAGGGGCGCGTTTTACCGAGGCGGACCGGTGCTGATGAGCACGATAGCCGGCATCGATCAGGCGCTGTGGGACATAAAGGGGAAATTCCACAATATGCCGGTGTATGAGATGCTGGGTGGGCCGGTGAAGAACCGCGTAAAGGTATACCGGGGCATAGGCGGGAGCAACGCCGAGAGGCTCGCGAACGACGCGGTCTTGGCAAAAAAGCAGGGCTACAAGCTGATCAAAACCGGGGCAGGGGCGCTGTACGACGCTGATATCGGCAATCACTACATTGACAGCGTCAGCAGGGTGAACTTGATAGTCGAACGGATCGGAGCTATACGCGACGCCATCGGGTTCGAGATTGACCTGGGAGTGGACTTCCATGGACAGCTCCACAAGCCGATGGCGAAAGTACTTGCGAGGGAGCTCGACCAGTTCAAGCTCTCGTTTATTGAAGAGCCGGTGCTGCCGGAGAACAACGAGGCGCTGCGCGAAGTGGCAAAGTATACATCTTGCCCGATAGCCACGGGCGAGCGCATGTACAGCCGTTGGGACTTCAAAAAGCTGCTCAGCGACGGGTATGTGGACATCGTGCAGCCCGACTTGTCACATGCGGGGGGGATAAGCGAGTGCAGGCGCATCGGCGCGATGGCAGAGGCGTACGATGTGGCGATAGCGCCGCACTGCCCGCTCGGGGCCATAGCCTTAGCGTCCTGTGTGCAGATGGACGCGGCGACGCCCAACGCCGTGTTCCAGGAGCAGATCGTATGGGTACACGACGGGAGCAAAGAAAATCCTGGCTTAGCGCCGCTCAAGGATCCGGGGGTGTTCGGGTTTAAGGATGGGTATTTGGGGCTGCCGAAGGCGCCCGGACTTGGCATAGAGATCGACGAGGCGTTGGTGGAGGAAGTCAGCAAAACGCCCCATAACTGGAAGAACCCTATGCTCCGCACTTACGACGGGTCCCCGATCGAATGGTAACCGGATAATAAGCCAAACGTGCATACCACGATAGAGTCAGCCGCGCATGCCACGAAGGCGAAATTTACTAATAATAGATCAGGAGGGGTTTTTATATGAGCGAAAAAATGTTGGCGGCATATTTACCGGGTGATGGTTCGACGGAGATGAAATATGTCGACGTCCCGGAGCCGGGACATGGCGAGGTGTTGATCAGCACAAAGGCCTGCACTGTCTGCGGCAGCGATATCAAGGGCATTTACCACAACCCGAGGGAGCGGCGCCCGGAGACGTTCCGCAACAATATCGCCGGTCACGAGCCGTGCGGGGTAGTAGCAAAATGCGGGCCGGGCATGAGGCGCTTCAAAGAAGGCGACCGCGTCATCGTATACCATATATCCGGCTGCGGCATATGCTTCGAGTGCCGCAAGGGCTACCTGATAAACTGCTCCAGCCCAACAAGGGCAGCATATGGCTGGGACCGCGACGGCGGCATGGCCAA
>WRLR01000157.1 GCA_009777515.1 Oscillospiraceae bacterium
ATGAACGATGTCCAGCGTGTCGGAAAAGCACTCCGCAAAGTCACCGGCGCGGAAAAAATAAATTATGAAATGCATGCGAACTCGGGGGCGCATTTACATATTCATCTGTTTCCCCGCTATCTCGATGATGACTTCCCAAGCGCGCCGATTGATTACCGTGTGAGCGAACCGGCTCCTTATGAGAGCCATGAAGAATACTTGTGGTTTGTCGAACAAATGAGGGAAGAGTTGGGGGCGATGAAATGATAAGCCTTAGAAACGGTGTCGCGGCATTTTTATATAATAACGGGAATTATCTTCTTATGCGACGTGCGGATAATCGCGAAATTGCACCAGGCGTTTGGAGTGGAGTTGGCGGGCATATGGAACCGAACGAAATAAACGACCCTCTTGCAGCGTGTTACAGGGAAATTGAAGAAGAATCAGGCATATCATCCGACAAAATAACGTCGCTTGAATTGTTTTATATCATTACACGCAGAAGCAAAGACGAAATACGCCAGAGTTATATTTATTTTGGTGACACAAGCGAAAGCGACCTTGTGCAAACCGATGAGGGAAAGCTATTTTGGATCCCATGCAATGAATTACTAAAACGCGAATACACCAAAACTTTTACCGCCATGCTGTTTTAGTAGGGAATTGGACGTTCCCCTTTACAGCATAACGTTTCGAAAACATTCTGCTTGACACCGTTCTATGGGTGGGCGAAATGGACGAACCGCTTTTGAGCAAGGATGATGCGAAAAACCGGCGGCGCCGATGAAGGGGTTTATAGTATGAAAGACCGAAAAATATACAGTAACTTTATTGCAATAGAGCCGATTGCCAAAGGTTGGTCGGATGATAGAAAGTATTATACAGAAACAGCGGACGGCCGGCGCATGCTCCTGCGCGTGTCCGATATTGCGGAGCTTGATCGCAAAAAGGCCGAGTACAGCATGATGGAGCGCGTGTATGCGCTTGGCGTCTTGACGTCGGAGCCGCTGGGTTTCGGCTTGTGCGATAGGGGCGAAAGCTGCTACTCCCTGTCAGGTTGGCTCGACGGAGAAAACGCCAAAGAAGCATTGCCCCATCTGCCCGAAACAGAGCAGTATATATGGGGAATGGCAGCCGGGGAAACACTCGCAAAAATTCATTCCCTGCCCGCGCCGGATGGCGCCGAACCATGGAGCGGTTGGTTTTATCGCAAGGTGCAAAACAGGATAGATTTTTATAATAAAAACCCTGTCAAATCAGAAAACGGCGATTTTGTCGTCAGCTATCTACAAAACAACAAACACCTTCTGGACAGCAGGCCGCAAACATTCATACACGGCGACTACAATATTTCAAACATGATGTTTATGCCCGAAAAGCAAATCGGCGTGATCGACTTCAATGCATACAATAAAGATAACGGCGATCCCTGGTGGGAGTTTGATCCATGCATCGATGGGTGGGGAAGCGAGCCGTCACAATATTTTTTTTCAGGCATGCTCAAAGGCTATTTTAACGGCGCCCCGCCGGCTATGTTCTTCGATGTGTTTGCCTATTATCAGGCATACGACGCGCTGGCGGCATTGTGCGATACTTCCGTCCATAACCAAGGCGAGCCGGAAGCCGGCAAGCGCCATATGGAAAACATCCTGCGCTGGTTCGACCATATGAACACCTCCACGCCGTCGTGGTACATAAAAAATTTTTTGTATTAAGATGCACAATGGCAGCAACAGTATAAAGGACTAAATGATGTCAGATAAATATCGAAAACTCTACATTATTATGAGCATGTCGGCTTGTTGGAAGCGAAACGCTCGGATAATACTTATTACAGGTACTATGATAATACAGAAGTCGTTCGGATTGTTCGAACAAATATATAAAACATCCTCCGACGGGATACCGTTTGGCAGCGCCAGGTATTTTTAAAGCCAGTCCTCATTCATTATTTGTTAACTCATGCTTTTGCTGTGATGGTTGTATAAATAATTAATATGAAATTAATTACTCTTCAGACCCTATTTAAACGCACGTAGTGCATGAGCTCTGCTCCTGCCAAGTCAAAACGCTTATGAAGTAATACCGGGCGGCAGGAGTAGAGCTGAAATTATTTGATCTCAAACGATAGATTTATGAATTAGTTTTACTATGATGAACGGCGGACATTTAAGCGTTCCGCAGGGTACTAAACAATAGTACTAAACAATAGCCATCATTGAAATACAAGGTTACGCAATTAAAAATATGGTATTGTATAATTTTCCAATAATATGTATAAATCATTCAGGTCTATAATGTTGTCGCCGTTGTAGTCTACTTTTTTTGCTTCATCCCAATAAGTGTCGCCGGCATGAGTGTTTAAATATTTTAAAGCAAGTGAGAGATCCAGAATGTCTACGATACCGTCTTTATTTAAGTCATATGGCGAATAATTTTTTTCAAATATCGTCGAGGCTGTGTTGTATAATATACTGACGACTACTTCTTTGCCTCCAAACGCTAATTTTACATTATTTATTTTTATTTCAGTCGCGCCAACCACATCCACTGCTACGTCGAATACCAAGTCAATTATGTCAATATCTATTATCTCGCCCGGTAAGGTTGGGGCAATTCCTGACTTTATAAGCGTAACATTGCCTATCCATTTTCCGCTTTCGTTTTTCCAATAGATCGGCGTGCCGTAATTGCCTTCGTTCAGGAAAGCGAAACCATTCATAGCTGTGGCGCCTTTAGGGGTTAAAAAATCGGCGTCTACTTCAAATTCAAGTTCGGCTACGCTGAATAAAGGCATGTCGCAGGCTGAAATTATATAGTTTACTGTAACGCCTGATCCTGTTACTACTGAAGCTGGTCCTGAAATGGTGACAAAGGATAAAATAGGCGGTGGTTTAGGTGTCGGCGTAGGTTCAAGCGTAGGTGTAGGTGGTAGAGTAGGAGTCGGCGTAGGTGTGGGTGTGGGTTCAGGAGTATGTGAAGGTGTAGGAGTAGGCGTCGGGGTCGGGGGCAGGGTCGGAGTAGGCGTAGGCGTCGGTTCAGCCGTCGGAGTAGGTGTCGGTGTCGGTGTTACAATCGGCCACGGTTCATCGTCGAGCTGGTAAACATATATAACATCGAAGGATTCCTGCCCGCGGGTCAACACATACAACAAGCCTGTAGTTTCGTCGAATGTCGCGCCATTTACATTGATAGCATCCAGGGACGCGTTTAGCGGATAAGTAATATTCGGGAAATCCACCCGATCATTGAAAAACGGTTCTACTGCGTCGCGCTCCAGTTCGCCTGCCGCGACCGAAGCGAGATCCGCCGGGTCATATATATACCATGAATTTAGGTAACGGCTGTATTTTGGCCCTCCGCCATAATAAATTGCTCCGCAAACGACCTGGTTGATGTAATTGATCGTCCTGATGTCGCCGCTCTCATATGTCACTTCCGCCGCATAGCCATTTATGATAGGCGTGCCTTTCAGCGGAGCTTCAAGCGTGATGGTTTTACTGTCCGCGTCCACGCCGGCGACCATCGCCGCCTCGTTTTGATAGCCATGCGCGCCCTGATCCAGCCAATCTGTGTTTATGAATATCTGGTCGCCTGGCCGGATGTCGCCGATGTCACCCACTTCGATGATATTGTCGGCGAGAGTCCGGACGACAACTGTATTCGTAAAACCGCCCGCCAATGTCGCAAAGGCGACGACGCCATGTTTATTCGCGCTTTCGATCCATACGCCTACCGGAGAACCTGATCCGTATGTGCCCCATGTGTACGGATCTCTGTTAGGTGCAGTGGCTATATAAATTGGCATCGACGCATTCAATCTGGCTGGGCGTTCAAACCCGAATATATGGGAGAGAAGGGCAATTGATGACGTTTTTAACATGCTCATATGAGGCTCGATCACCGGATCGGGCGGTTTGATCGCATATAGCGTCGGCCCCAGCGAAACGCCGTTAGAAACAATCGAAGCGCCGCCGCCGAAACCTACGCCCAGCCTGCGCCCGCCTAAAAACGCGTCCGCGAACCAATCGGGGATGCCCGTCATCGTAAACGACCAGCGCCTCGCGCCGCTTGGATTGACTTCCGAAGGAATGATCCAATTTCCTATGCCCGTGCCTGTATGGGTTTCGTCGTCCAGCAGCGCATAGCCGAGGGCTGTATCCGGCCAATAATTATTATCGTAATATGTCACTCTTGTCCAATACATGCGTTGGTCGCGCTCATCCCAGTAAATGCGCGGTATGCCCGTTTCTGCAAGCCCGACGCCTGGGTTCTCCGGGCTATAGCCCTCAGATATCTTTGTGATCTTATCTTGGAAAATGTCCCCAAAACTTATATATTCTTGCTGACGCGGATACGGCTTCTCCATGCTGATATTATCAGGCACTGAAACTTCAATCATATAGCCGCCCGGCAGGCGATTCGAATATGGGCCGGCGAGCGTATAAAGTTTGAGTTCACCATCTATATAGCGATGCGTCAATCCATTGTAATAGCCCAGCCAGCCGCCCTCCAGCATCGTGTTAGGCAGAGTGAAGGCGCCAATAAAATCGAAGTCGTCCGGCGTGAGGACGGATTTATTGAGTTCCGGAGGTTTGTTCGGCTGCGTAGGAGTTACTGATGGAGTAGGCGCCGGAGTGGTTTGTGGAGTAGGAGGCAATGTAGGCGACGGCGTAGGTGTCGGCGCCGTCGTCGGCTCCGGCGTCGGCTCAGGGGTAGTTGATGGAGTAGGGGTTGGCTTCGGAACCCCCCCATCTTCCTTTATGGTATAGACATGGACGACCGGATCGTCATAAATCGCATAATCATAGCGCCCACGCAATGCATTCATGCAATAAAGATACAACCGCCTGGTCTCTGGATCGAAACAGGATCCAGCTATAATTTGATTATAACTTGTCGGCTCGTAGGGCAGTTCTATAGACGCTGTGCTCGTTGGCATGACGCTCACTTTGCTTATTTCGCCGGCCGCGGCTTTCCCAAGAGTCTCAAAGTCGTAAAAATACAAACTATTTTTATATAAACCATTCCAATTATATCCGCCGTAGTCGTAGCCAATGCGGCCCACAGCTTGGCGGGCGAAAACGATAAACCCTTTTTTATCCGGCAGATCAATGAAAACACCGCTCCTTATTGTATCTTGAGTGGTCCATGAACCTTGCCATGGGCTTGTCGGGGTATCTGTCAAAGAATTTGCGTAAAAATAATCCCCATCACGATAAGCGCGGTTGTATATCGACGAGTATATTACCGGCAGCATGTCTATTTCGCCACCGCTACCGCCACCTCCAACAGGTGGCTCATCCACCGTTACGGCGGCAAACGACGGGCCCCAGGGGGCTGACGCATTGATAGAATAATTCCCGCCGAACCCCAGCGCCAGTTTGCGCCCGTCGGCATATTCCTCCGAAAAGCCCGCCGGCAGCGCGGTTACCCCGCCCCAAAAAGATTTAAACGGCGCGTCACCTGTATCAGAGGGTTGGTACCATTGCTGGTATTCAACCAAGACATCAGCATCCAGACGGGCGGAACGCAATACCGGGAATTCAATGGTTGGGGAAGTATAATAACTGTTAAAGTTAGTCCAATATAACAAGCCGTCGCTTTCGTCGTACCACATTGTCCCATTACTGTCAGCCGGAGCTTCCTTTTTCAACTCTCCGAAGACAGTCCTCAACTCGGCAATCGGCACTGCGCTATCGTCGCTGCCCATAAACTTGCCCGGCTCGGGAATAGCCGCTTCATAAAGGGTTTGAGTAGCTGTTCCGGTAGCTGCTATCAAGCGTTTTTCACCATCGACTGTTCGAAGCGTTATGCCACTGTTAAAAAAGGCTTTTTCATCGTTTGCGACCGAACCGGGTACTCTGGGCATTGTGAAACTGCCCGCATATTCCAGATCATCAAAATAAACGACTCCGGGAATACGGGGCGGCGCAGGTGGTTGCGCCTCTGCGCGCGGGACGACTTTAATTTCGACGATTAACGCTTCTCCAAAAAAAGGTCTCGTATCATAGTGCATATTTTGATTATTTTGGTATGGTATTATCCAGTCGGCTTGTTGCCATATCATTGTGTAGTCGCCGGTTTCCGCCGGGGCGCGCAACGATACATTGAATGTGAAATTTTCGCCGGGCAATGTATGCTGGCCTTGGCCTGCTGACAAACAAAATGCGCCGAATGTGTCGTTGTAGTCCGGATTCCGGGAAAGAAAAGACGAACCGCGTTCGCCATCGTTAAGATATTGTCCCCATGTTTCGGTTCCCGTGTTTTTCATGACGATGCTCATTGTAAAAACTTCGTCGGTTTCAAGTGAGACAGGCGCGCTGCCAATCTCATAGGGCGCGTCCTTCACTGTGATTGAGACAATCTCGCTGTCCAACTCAAATGTGGTTCCCGGTTCGGATTGCGCTTGCAAAAATTGAATCGCCGGCATAAACAGATGCAGCGGCATAGCCCCAGTAATCAAGGCGATAATCAGAAGAGTTAACATTACGCGTTTTATATGGATGCGTAGTTTGTTAGTGTTTTTCAATTAAATCACCTCTCTCATGATAAACGAAAATGAATTAATGTTTTTATTTATATCACAATTATTCGTTATGCTCAACTGGTTATGGCTGCACATCCGTCCCCGGACTGACGGCAAAACCCACTGTGGATATTCTGCTCGAAATTAAGCAGGCTACCAGCATCGACAAACTGGTTGCTTCCCTATCATCCCCGGACTATATCTGTCTGCGCGGAGCGGGTCTGACCATGCCGACCCCGCCGCCGCATTTGATGTTTGCGCAACCTGGATATTTTTATCATCATACCATGTTCATTACTAAATCAACCTTTGTGAAAATAAAACAAACCGTCTTCATAGACAGTTCCTGTTATAGCGTTAAATTGAGTTATGTTTAAAAATGTTTCACCACTATTATTTGTAGTAAAAGAATATGACAAGGTCATATTTGGCACATCTTCGCTGTTTGTCGTTCCTGGATTACAAACAAGATTATAGAGTAATACATTACCAGTTTCATCAATTCGATAATTACCAGCAGTAACATCATTAATAAACATCACAGCAGACAGTCCTGAACGATAACTCTGTTGAAAGGAAAATGCGCCATCCTCACTAAAAGTGAGTTCTTCCCTTCCTTCTGTACGAGTGGTTAACCTCCACCATCTACCCACCAACGCTGTGTCAATTCCCCCGCCTGACGGCATAGGCTCGGGTGTCGGTGTCGGTTCTGGCGTTACATTGGGGAGCGGGTCTACTGTGGGCATTAGTACGGGTACAATTAATACTCAGGTTTATTGCCATTCTTTATGCACAGTATGGTCGAATGGCTCTCGCTGATCTCTATCCAATACTATCATGACCGCCAATAATAAACAACGAAACATGCGGAGGATATCGTTCATGTGATATCGACATCGTGCATAATCGCACGTTTTCTGGGCGTCATTGTCGTTTGCTTTATCAATATGTTCATAAGTTTTATTATTAGCATTTAATCTGTGTTAGCAAGCGGTATGCATTATAATTATTATATCAACCCAAGGTTTCCCCTTATGCAATGATATAATCATAGTCGGAGGTACGTTGTTAGGTTTTACTCGCCGAAAGAAATCATGCAAAACTTTGCCCGGTTTGGATTTGAAAGACTTGGTAGGAACGTAAAAACATCCGGCACACTGCAGATTTTGACGATGCGAAAAACCGGCGGCGCCAATGAGGGGTTTTATATATGACAGACCGCAAAATATACGGTAACTTTATTGCAATTGAGCCGATTGCCCATACCCGGTCATTCGCGTGGATGGCTCGAAACCGGTTGATGAATTGCTGGTGCAAATAAACGCTTTTGCGCCTCTGGAAACCGAAACCTGGAATAGCTTTGCCGACGTATATTGGACAGCGGAATTGATTGTTTTTATTAATGGCCGCCAACCCTTCATAAGGCGCAAATGCGCCAACATAATACAATGCTTATATGCACGCACCGATGAAAGTTCGGGCGGTAATGATTGGATTTCAGCGTGTAGGAGGGCTTCGGTAATGCTTTTTCCCAGGTGCTGCTTGTCAAGCGGGTTATACGGCTTTATCGGCGGCTGGTTTTTTGCCGCATTATAAGGCTCCTCCTTGTTAAAATGCCGGACTACTGATTCGCCAATTACATTGGCGAGGCGCACCGGCACGGCATTGCTTATTTGCCTCATGCTTTCGGTCCAGGAACCGCAGAAGCGATAATTATCGGGGAATGTTTGAATTCTTGCGCTTTCCCTCTCTGTGTAATACCGTAGTCGGCCATCGTCCAGCGTAAGCATATTTTCGCCGCCCGGCACGCCGTGTACTCCGGCTTTTATAGTTTTGGAGGGCTCATCCATGGTGCTGCCTGAATGGCCGGCATAAGACTTAGCCCCGCCCCTGTACTCGTGGTTGGCATACGCCATATTTTGCTCGCCCGTCGGATCGGGCAGCCCGGCTATGGCATCCCGGACTGTTTGCCATCTATTCCCGCCGCAATCTGGATATATCATTTGGTCAGCTTGTATGCTCTTAGAAATGCCGTTGGTACTGTTGCCGATATTTGTTTTAATGGTTGCGCACGAGCCTTTGTCCCATTCAAGCAGCGCAATGGGTTCAATGCCCGCTTGATGCAGCCCCAAAGCGAGGCCGCCAGCCCCGCTGAATAATTCGATGGTTTGTGACTTTCGATTCAAT
>WRLR01000158.1 GCA_009777515.1 Oscillospiraceae bacterium
AGATATCCGATTATCCGATGCTCGCAAACAAGCTTTTACACAAGACCCCATTTGTCGGTGACAAGCTTGGCGCCATATTGTATATTACACTTATACTAAAAACTATTTCATTGGCAAAAAAATAACCGAAGAAATCAACACCTGGTGGGACTCTGTAAAATAACCAATCCGCAATAGCCGGCCCACTCGGAAAAATATATCCGGCGGGGGGGTCTCCGCCGGATATTTAACCGGATATTTATTATGCAAATTTTAAAACCTGAGATTAAGTTGAGAGGCCTCAGAGGGAAAGTCCGCTGGAACCTGCGAATGACCTGGCCGCTGTATCTGATGATAGGGCCGAAAATGTCATTTTAATTCATGCACATACTTGTCGGCGGATACGCACGGCTTCCATTTGGCAAGGTTTTCCCCGTTGGGGTCGCCCGTTTTTATGAAATTGCACCAATAGTCGGAAATTACGCGCGAAAGCACATAATCCTCATGGGATTTCGGGCGCCAGCTCCTCGCGAGCGTCCCGAATACATACCATAATTCAGCCGAATGGAACGCCCCGGCGTCGTCGCCTTGCAGCATGCGGGTGAAATAATAGACATAGTTTGGCTTTCGGCCCAGGCGTTCGCTGAGCAGCGCCCATTCGATACAACTGTTATATATGCGGTTTTTTTCGCCGCGCGCCAGCGCCTCTCGCGCCATGCCGAAGTCATTCATGCATGAGCCCAGCATATATGGGATATCCGGATGGTCGCAGCTTTCGAGCGCGGCGTCTTGCGGTTTATCCAGCATGAACCCATCGATGCACGGCGAGAACCGCAGTGCCTGCCCTTTTTCGGCATTTTCCGCAGCCAATTTGCCGGAAATATCGATGATATCCTTGGCCGGGACAGCACGCAGTTGCGCAAGCGAAGCAGCGCCGCACGCACGGGCCAGCGCGGCGCCGTTTTTGAGCGCGCTATCGAGCGAATTGTCGCGCGCGATCTCCCTTTTATAGCCCCCTCCACTCTGCAGGATGGCGCCGTGGATCAAGCCCTTTGACAGATGCGTCGAGACGAGCGACTGCACGCTCATCGCGCCCGCAGACTGGCCGAAGATCGTCACGCGGCCCGGGTCACCCCCGAACGACGCGATGTTTTCGTTGACCCAGCGCAGCGCAGCGAGCTGATCATAAAGGCCGTAATTGCCGCAAAACGCCCCTTCGCCGGCTGCCGCGCCCTCTTCGAGCAGCCATTTGTGCGAAAGGAAACCTAACGCGCCCAGCCTATAATTAACAGTGACAAGTATAACGCCCCGCTCGCAAAACGCCCTGCCGTCGAACTCCATCTCCGAGCCGAACCCGGCCATAAACGCGCCGCCGTGTATCCAAAAAGCCACCGGCAATTTTTCGGACGCGGACCTCGCAGGCGTCCAGATGTTGAGGTACAGGCAGTCCTCGCTCATCGGGGGCATATAATCTTCATCTGAAAAGAATTCGATATTATAGAACGAGCCGGGCGTCTGATCCCGCTGCATGGCTGTCGGGGCAAACGCGGCGGCGTCGCGCTCGCCCCTCCACGCGTCGGGCGGCGCCGGTTTGCGCCAGCGCATATCCCCGATAGGCGGTTTCGCGTAAGGGATCCCGCGAAAAACTGTGTAGTCCTGTTTAAACACGCCCCTCAGTCTGCCGTATTTCGTATCGACAGCGCCGATCCCGGTTCCAGAGCCTCTGTCCATGGAAGCCTCCTTAATTATAAGTATTTGGCCGATTGTAAAAAGTCGGCAAACATTAGCGGGAAGGTGGGCAGGGCCACCCGCCCCTGGCCCCTACTACAGCGATATATGATTACCATGTAAGTTATATAATATACCATTGTGTCGCCAAATGCATTTAGTATGTATTTAGGTATCATTTCACTGGATTTATGATTATACATAAATGATTATTTTTTCCTATAATGGTTGATATGATGTAATCTCCGAGCATTATTGTCAATGGGTATGTCAAACCTTGCGTGGTATTATTCTTAATGCTGACGTATAATGATCATATATTTTCCATGTGGTTTAGCGAGGTTTGACTATGGATTGGATGACAGTTAATGAAGCCGGGGCGCAGTGGGGTATCACAACACGGAGAGTAGCCGCGCTCTGTGCCAATGGCAAAGTTGTTGGAGCGCAGAAACTCGGCAGCTTTTGGGTTATCCCAAAAGGGGCGCCGAAGCCGATTGACGGACGCACAAAAGAAGCCAAGTGTTCTATGGTACGGAGCGACTACGCAACAGCTCCGCTAGGAAACAGTAATATATTGGCAAATCGAGGTGATAGAGTCATGTTGTCAATAGATGAAATCAAGTCATATGTCGTACCTGTGGTTGAAAAGTATCCCATAGAGAAGGTTATACTTATTGGTTCCCATGCCCGCAGGGACGCTACCAGTGTGAGCGACGTGGATTTGATTGTTGATAGCCAAGGGCGTTTGCTCAATAGAAAAATATTCGCGTTAGGTGGAGAATTACTTGCTGTATTTCCTGTAAGGGTAGATGTCTACGATATTCTTGAAATAGCGAACCCATCGGCTATGTACGATAACATCATGAAAGAAGGGGTGGTTATTTATGACTCCACAAGATAAAGAGCGCTTAAAAAAGATGCATCTGTTTGCGAAAGATGCATCTTCCATAGCTGAAGGGATAACTCTGGAACGGTTGACCGCAGACAAAGCGTTCCAATACAGCCTATTGTACCCATTAGGTAAGATAGGCGAATTAGCCATGAATATGGGAAACGACATGCAAGAGGCATACCCGAATATAGAGTGGGCTGATTGGCGCGGGTTCAGAAATAGGTTATTTCATGATTATGGCACGATTGACTTTTCAATTGTATTGGAAATGATAACTGAAGCTCTTCCGCTACTGTTGACAGAGTTACAGAAGGCGTATGGTGATTATGCGGTGTAATGTATCCGTGTAAGGAGCAAGAAAAAATGACTGACAAAGAGCAAGGGGCGGCAGCGGAAAGTTTGCAACCGACTGGAAAGATAAAGGTTATGTAAAAGGGCAGAGCCAAGTTGTGTACAAACAACAGACAGCCGAAGCCATTACAAACGGAGATTCCAACTGCCCCTTCTGCGCTATCGGACACGATGCGAACAAAAGTAAAATGTGGGTGGTAAATGATATAGATACAGACCACGTCGTAGTTATGAATTATTTATTAACAACAATGTTTGCATATTGTACGAACAATGCCTTTAATATATTATGTGAAACAGTCATAATAACGATATTTCGTTATTTAAAATCTTAGAGGGGTGGGTTCGTTATGAAAAAGGTAATTATGGTTTTATTGGCTTTTGTGTGCGCGTTTTCGCTTGGCGCGGCAGCGCTAGCAGCAGGGGGCGCGGGGGGCGCGGGGGGCGCGGGTGGCGTGGGAACTTCGGAGGATGTCACTGTTATTTTAAACGGCGAGGAGCTGGAGTTCGACGTGCCGCCGCAAATCTTGAACGGCAGGACGCTCGTCCCGCTGCGCGCCATATTCGAAAAGGTCGGGGCCGTAGTGGATTGGGAAGGCGGCACGCAAACGGTCACCGCGACGAAGGGGGGCACGGTGGTGGTGCTTGTGATAGACGACGTCTTCCCGACGATCAACGGCGTAGTCGTTGAAATCGATCAACCGGGGATCCTTGTGGACAGCAGGACCCTCGCGCCGCTGCGTTTTGTTGCGGAGGCGTTTGGCGGTGATGTCGAATGGGATCCGGATAGCTGGACCGCGACCATATCGATCGACGCCGGGACGGACGGTGGCGCGGACAGCGCGGCAATAGTTGTCGATAGCGAAGGTGCGGACGGCGCTGCGGGCGCAGTCATGACGAAGCTGTTGTATCAGGGGCATGGCAGCTTCAGGATTACGGCAGAGGACGGGACTGTCATTTACATTGACCCATACGCAGGCGAGGGCTATGACTTGCCGGCGGACATCATATTGGTAACGCACCAGCACGGTGATCATAATCAGCTAGACCTGGTAACCCAAAATCCCGACTGCGTGGTCATACAAAATTTTGAGGCACTCGAAGGCGGCAAGCACAACAGCTTCGATATTAGCGGCATAAAAATCGTAGCCGTCACCGCAGAGAACAGCAACCACAACCCCGCCGAGTGCGTCGGCTTTCTGATAACGGTCGACGGTGTAAAGATATACGCGGCGGGCGACACGTCCAAGACCGCGGACATGGAGACATTTGCCGCGATGGCACTGGATTACGCGCTGCTGCCGTGCGACGGCATCTATAATATGGGACTGGAGGAAGCGGCAGAGTGCGCGGCGCTGATCGGCGCGAGGCACAGTATCCCGATGCATGTGAAGCCCGGCGAGCTGTTCGACAGAGAGCTCGCGGAGCAGTTCGACGTCATAGGGAGGCTCATTATAGAGCCGGGCGAGGAAATCGATATATACTATCCTGCTGGCGCGTGATGTTAATTGGTGAAAACGGTTTGTCATTTTAAGCGATTGTAAAAGCCGTTAATTTAGGGGCGAACACTGTTCGCCCCCACAACATTTTGTATATATGCAAAATTGGCTGCCCATATGCAGGGACGCATATTGTGCGTCTGCGAATTGTACAATCGCCTAGGTTTGTTATTTTTCTGGGAGGAACAGGCCGGTGGCTTTCAGTTTGGCGCGCAAATCGGCGATGTTGACGTCCCTTGTGGCGTCTGCCCCGCCGGTTATCGCAAGCGCAGCGGCGAAGCCTGCGGCCTGGCCGGTGAGGAAGCATGACGGCATGACGCGTATGGACGACTGCATCTGGCGGTCGGTCGACACGGAGCGCCCGGTAATATATACATTCGACAGCCCCTTGGGCAGCAGTATACGGTAAGGTATACCGTAGAATTCGCCGTCGGAGTAGCGCATGGTGGTGTGCTCTTTGTGGAACGCGTCGAACGCTTCTTTGGACGGGTTGGCGATATGGATGTCGACAGGGTACGAGAAGCACCCTATTTCGTCGTCAAAGCGGGCGCGGGCGTTAAAGTCGCCGACGTTCATCACGTAGTCGCCTATGATGCGGCGGGACTCGCGCACGCCGAGATACGGCGCCGTATAGGCCACTTGGGCGTCCTTGTAGCCGCCGCCAAGGTAGTTACGGTAATAATTTTCGTACTCGCCGATGATGTCGCGCCCGACAAGCATACCGCCGGTCAGCGACACCTCGTCCGTGGAGTCGACGCCGAAGCTGTGACCGATGTTGCCGCCGCCTGTCCGATCTCCCGTCCTCCACATCCCCGGTAGGTGCCTGTCCTCCTGCGTGAACACGCCGTCCGCCAATGCTCTTTCCAATTCGCGATCGTCGCTGCCCCGGACGGCGCCCCAGTCGATGTCCGTCCATAGCGAGCAGAGCGTAGACGGCATGACGGTAGTGGTGGTGGCGGTGGCGATGTCGATGGCGTTGCCGCTCCCGCCGCCGCTCCCGTTGGCTATGGCTCCGCCGCTCCCACTGCCACTCCCGGTGGCGCTCACGTTACTGCCGCTCCCACTGCCGTTCCTGTCGTCGCCCATTTCAAAGCCCGCGCCAGCCCAAACGCACAGATCGCCGTCCCCCGTGGCGTCGATGTATATCTTCGCCTTGATGGCGAAAATGCCGCTCTTGGCTGCGAACACGCAGTGCTCCACGCGGCCAGCGCCGGACTCCACGCCGATCAGGCTGGTGAAAAACGAAAAGGCGATGTTCGGCTCGGCACGCACCAGCTTGTCCATGATCCGCTTGTATTTTTCCGGATGGATACCGACCGTTCTATTGTTTACAAAGAAGCCGTGCCTGATGCATTCGTCATATATCTCCCTGCCTATCCCGCCGGCCAAAAAATCCTTGCCGTTCTCGAACGGCATAAATGCCGGCACGAGGGCGGCTGTTGCCGCGCCGCCGAAAAATCCGTGGCTCTCCGCGACGAACACGCGCATGCCGCTCCTGGCGGCGGCAATCGCGGCGGCGACGCCCGCAGGGCCCCCGCCCGCCACCAGCACGTCGACTTCATATTTGATTGGTATGTCCCTAGAAAAGTTAATCGAGTTCATAAATCCCCCATTATTTTACGATGGATATATTTACAGCATCGCCGGCCCGTTTTGTGAGCGCGTCCACGTCCGGCGGCGACCATTCGCCGGGCTCAATGCCGTATGCGCGCCCGATCCATTCGTATTTGGCGCCGGACGCGGCGTTGTATGGCAGCAACTGGATCTCCTTTATGCGCAGCCGGACAGCGAGATCGACGGCGCTGTGCAAATTTTCGGGCGTGTCCGCGATGCCCGGTATCAGCGGGATGCGCAGCGTTATGCCGTCCGTCTGTTCCCGGAGCGCTTTGAGGTTGTCGAATATCAACTCCATCCCCCTGCCGATATACCGTTCAAACAGGCTGGCGTCATATAACTTAAAGTCATAATAGAAGCAATCGACATAGGGGACAAGGCTTAGTAAATCGGTTTTTTTTCCGTAGCCCGATGTTTCCACTATTGTGTGGACGCCCGCCTCCCTGAGCGCCTTTAATATCGCTAGCGCGAACTTCGGTTGGCTCAGCACCTCGCCGCCAGACAGCGTGACGCCGCCTCCCGAATTTTTGAAAAATGGTAAATCTTCCAGCGCCTCGCGGGCGACTTCGTCTGCGTTCATATGCCTGCCGCTAATGCGCAATGCACCCGACGGGCACACGTCGGCGCAGCGGCCGCACTGGACGCAGCGACTCCTGTCGTTGAACGTGTGCGTTGCAGCTACGGCTTGTGCAGGGGCAGGGGCAGGGGTTTCCGCGCCGCCGCCACCCATGTCGCCGGGCATGTCTGACCCCGCCACCAGCTCCAGGTTGTGCAGCCCCAATGGGCATTCATCCACGCACAAACCACAGTTCATGCAGCGGGCTGCAGCGAACAAAAGCTGCGGCTCCGGGTCCTGCGATTCGGGGGAGTGGCACCACGCGCAGCTCAGCGGGCAGCCTTTGAGGTATATGCAAGTGCGGATGCCCGGCCCGTCGTGGGCGGCAAAATGGTCGATGTCAAATACTATCCCAGAAATGTCTCCACTCATTATATGTCCTCACGGGATCTACATAAAATATTCACAGGATCTACACGATATCTACACGTATCTGCACGTATCTGCACGGGATTTACCAATGCAGCTTTTCGCACTCCGATTCAGGCATGGCGTTCAACGCTTTTATAAGTTTCACCTTATGCTATCTATGCCCCTTACGTTATATGCACTTATGTTCTTTGCTCTAATGTCATTTATGCCCATTACGGCATGCGGATGACTTCGCCGCTCTCGAGGGACCGCCCAACGGCGTCCAGTAGGCGCATATTAATCATTCCGTCTTCCTCGTTCGAATATATCGCCCGGTCGTTGCGCACGTCATCTATAAACGAATGCAGCATGAGGCATGGCGCGGCGAGCAACCGGCCATCAACCGTCTGGCCGCCGGTGAACGCGAGGTCATAGCGCTCCGCGCCCGCCGTTTTCAACATCTGATCGTTGAAGTTGACCATGTAGGCGCGTTTCTCGCCGAGGACCCTGAACTCAAATTGGACAACCATCGGCATCGACGCGGGGGCGACCCATGAGTTCTCAAAGCTCGCGTGCGCGCCGTCCTCGAAGACTATGTGCGTCATGATGGAATCGTACGTGTCAACCCCCATGGATGCGAGCAGCTTTTTCACGCCTGTCGCGTAGACGGACTTGATCGGCTTGCCTTTTATGTGGCACGCGAGGTCCGCAGCGTGCGCGAGTAGGAAAAACGCAGGGTTCGACCTGTCCGCCCATGATAGCATCTTCGTCGGCACATATATCGTGTCGTTCAGCGTCGCGTTGATCGCCAGCACCTCGCCCGTTTGCCCAGGGTCGCGGGCTTGTTCGAGCAGGTTTACGAACACGCCGTTCCACCGGTTCTCGAACGCCACTCTGCACTTGATTTTGCTGTTCTTCACTGCGGCGTACATTTCCTCCGCGTCGGCCAGAGTGGTCGCGAACGGCTTTTCCACCATGATATTTATGCCTTTGGCTGCAGCCGCCATGAACGGCGCTTTATGCGCGAAGTCCGGCGTCGCGATGATTATGATGTCCATCGGGACTGTGTCTATCATTTCGGTGAAATCGGCATATCCGGGCGCACCGAACCGTTTTGTGGCTGCGTCGAGCGTGGCCTGCGATGACTCGGAAACCGCGACCAGCCTCGCGTGTTCGCTTTGCTCGATGGTCGCGGCAAACAGCTTGCCCCGGATACCCATGCCCACGATGCCGATGCGCAAATCATTGTTGTTGCCCATGTCTATGCAGCCGGGCCGCAATGCCCGGCGCCCACCCCCAATCTAAAAGGAATATTTGGCGATTGTAAAAGTCGCGGACGCACAATGTGCGTCCCTACATATGGGCAGCCAATTTTACATATATACAAAATGTTGTAGGGGCGAACAGTGTTCACCCGTAAAATACCGGCTTTTACAATCGATAAAAAGGATTATATTTACACAAATCTACCGGAACAGTGTTCACGACTGTGCCAGCCACCAACATGGCACGAATCTTTAGTCGTGATGACTG
>WRLR01000159.1 GCA_009777515.1 Oscillospiraceae bacterium
TGTATTGCGATTATCGTATTATGGATTATTATACACCATTCCCTAACTAAGTACAATAAATTGATTGTTTTGTTCTTAGAAATTGGGGTGCTGTAATGGAATATACGCTAGACTATAAGCTAATTGGGGAACGGATAAAGCAGCGTCGCTTGATGATGAAGCTGACACAGGACAAATTATCTGAGGCAGTCGGAATAGGTGTGCAACACTTGAGCAAGATTGAGAATGGTAAGGCTCCGCTATCATTAACATGCCTTGTTGCGATTGCTAACGCTTTACAAACGACAACAGACTGTTTGTTAATGGATAATATGCCAGCGGCAATGCCGAATATACTGAAAGAGGCACAAACTCTACTTGCTGATTGCTCAACCAACGAGATATACATAATTCTGAAAACAGCAACAACAGTTAAGGAATGCATACGGCATAAGGGATTGAGCATTCCTCCCCCCTAAACAAACATAGTAGTGATATAAAATAGGCGGCAAGGAAATCATGAAATCCTCGCCGCCCTGTTTCGTGCGCGTGTAAATTCGGCTATCTTAGAAGCATAACCAAAATGCTTGCGATTATGGCTGTGCGTATGAAGCTCGAAAATCGGATTATGCTGATGTTCTGCCCCGCCCGCCCCGACAGCTTGTTGATCCCGCTGAACAGAAGATTTAAGGCAAACGCTATTGCAAGCCCCAAGAGCATTGAACTGATAACAAATTCCTTCATAGTATTCGTCCTTTCTGCCGAGGATTTGCCGCCCCAGCGTCGGCACA
The DNA here is from genome assembly GCA_009777515.1 of Oscillospiraceae bacterium. Lineage (GTDB taxonomy): Bacteria > Bacillota > Clostridia > WRLR01 > WRLR01 > WRLR01. Next base: position 771 of record WRLR01000159.1, read on the forward strand.
TAATGTTTATTCTTCCCTGTTTTTCCGTAACTCCTGTAGCCTGTGGATTTCCAAGATCAGGTTGCGGAATCCCCGGCTCACCTGTTCGTCCCACTCGAAAATGAGTTCGTCTTCCTCGTCCGTCAGTTCCTCCCGCCAGTCCGTCGTCCACGGCTCGTTGGTCTCTGACCAGAACATGCTTTCCAGTTCTGCGATTCGCTCTTTAGTAATCATGGTAAATCGTCCTTTCTGCCGAGGTATTTATGCCGCCCCGGCATCGGCATTTTATGCTACATTGCGGATGCAAAGCTCCCGTCCGCGCCTATCACCAGATGGTCATCGAGCCTTATCCCTAGCAGTTCCCCCGCTTGCTTTATCGTCCGGCTGACCTCGCGGTCTTGTTCGCTTATGTTGAGAAAACCGCTCGGATGGTTGTGAACGACTATTATTGACGCAGCCCCGGCAAGCATCGCGGGCGCGAAAACTTCCCTCGGATGCACAAGCGACGACGTAAGCGTGCCTCGCGTGATCTCAAAAACCCCTTTGACCTCGCGCCCACCGCCAAGCGCCGCCATGCAGAATAGCTCCTGCGTCCTGTTCGACAGATCGAAAACCGATTCGAATATTGCGGCTGCCGACTCCGGCGAATCCATTATCCGTGACCCCTCGTAGTTCTTTGCGGACTCCTTTACAAGCCCGGTTATGCGGTCCCCGTCGAGACGCGTTGTGTATGTCGTTATCTTCATGTCGCTCTCCTTTCAAGTTAAAGCCGGATATTTTGAAGCCGTCCGGCTTTCGGCGTGATGTGCTTATTCTTCGTCTATCAAGCAAGCCTTGTAGTCCGGTGCGCAGTCGCTCAAGTATTTGCAGTATGAGCAGTCGTCAACGCATTCCTCGAAGATTTCCGTGCTGTATTCGCTATTCATTGGTGCGCCCTCCTTTAAGTTTTTGAGATTCAGTGGTTTCGCGCCAACCGTCGGGACACCATCCCCGTCATCGGTTCTTCTCTTTGGTCGGCCGCTGTTCGGTTGTCAAGGTGCTGATGTGGACCGGGCCACTTGTACTGTCTCGAAATCGCGGGAGCGACGGCGTGTCAATGGAACCATGGAATAAAATCAAGTGAAAACGTCCGCAGACGTTACCTTGAAAACCCTGCATAAAGAAAAAACGCCCCGCAGGGCGTTACATTTGAAACCTCTTTATGCCGTGAAAGTCCGTTGACTCGCGGAGTTCCCGTGATACATGCAAAAACAAGTGGCTCGGTCCGCGTCTGCGCCTTGGCAACGGAGCGCGCAAAAAAAGAGGGGCGGCAAGTTACCGTAATAACTCGTCGTCCCTCGTCTGTCGTCTTATCGTCTCTCGTCCCTGCCCCCTGCCAGACCTTTGGTGGGGTAGGCGGGATTTTGCGTCCCCCGCAAGCGAAATCGGGAAAGGTTTGGCAGGGGGCGCGTCCTTCGTCTCTAGTCCCGCGTCTCAGTGCTGTACACATTACGACCGGGTCATCGTTACATTATAATTTTGGCGATCTCCCGCAATAGTACGGCACTTTTTGGAAGTTGAGGACGCATAAATCGAACTGCCGTTTATTTGGGTTTTGCCGCTTTTGGAGTGCGCGCGCACTCAAAATCAAGGCAATTTGCGACGCTAGCCCTGCCGCGTTCGTCAAGGGTCCTGTAGCGGGCTATCACGGAGCGTTCGTCCTCGTCCAAGAAAGAGGGTAGATTGTCCTGCCGGCCTAGTATATAATCGGTGGTGACCTTGTAATAGTCAGCCAGAAGGCAAAGCACTTCATTGTTGATGTGGTGCTTCCCGGTTTCGTACATGGAGTACGCTTGCGGCGTAATGCTGAGCATTCCCGCAATATCCGCCTGCGTGAGGTCTTTGCCTTTTCGCAGTTCAAGTAGCCGTAATTGGAGCATTGCAATCCCCTCCGCGTAAAGAGTACCCTAAAACAGGAGGGGAGTTCAATTGATTCAACAATATATTGAGTTGTAGAAAACAATTCGCTTGACTATTCAATTAATTGTTGATATGTTTGTTGAACCGAGGGTTTTGCATTAAAATGTGCTGGTGAGGTTGGCTGCATTGCTGACTTCGCGGCGATTGCCATAAAATCGAATTGTTTGGAGGATTGAATCAGTGAAAACTCGTATTGCCGCGCTTATTTTTGCCGCCGCGCTCGCCATCATGGTCGGGTGCGCCTCCGGAGGGGGGCCGCAGGTCCCCGAGGCCGCCACGCCGGAAACTGTCGATTCGCCGCCACCGTCCCCCGTGCATGTCCATGACCTCGGTGACGCGACATGCCTTGAGCCGCAAACTTGCAAAGAATGCGGCGAAACGGTGGGAGTCCCGCTGCTTCACGAATGGGTCGACGCGGACTGCCTAACGCCCATGACCTGCGGAAGTTGCGGCGGGACCGAAGGCGAACCGCTGCCGCACGACTGGCGCGAAGCGAACTATCAGGAACCGCAGGAGTGCTTGGACTGCGGCGAGGTAGAAGGCGAGCCGCTGCCTGCCGTGTTTCTGTCGCACGGCTTTACGCTGAGCGAGTTAGGCATCGCCCATCCATATATAACGGGCACCTACGCCGACACAAGCGTCCCCACGAAAGGGCGGGTCACCGTGTCGGATTTCCATGTCATCGAGGGAGACGAGGATCGCGAGGCCAAAGAGGGCTTCGAGTGGCAGGTTTTTCGCGTCCTCTATGAGTTCGACGACGACAATGCTAGGCGGGATGGAATGTGGTGGGCCGTGATGTGGCCGTGCTATTACGAATTTTCTTTGGATAAAGACCTGTACTTAGACGACAGGGTGCATACTTACACGATTAATTTTTACGGAGAGGACTATTTACTTGACAATGAGGAAGATTTTGTACAAGACGTGCTTCAAAGCGAATGGATCGCCGGAAAGTATGTGCGTGATGAAATCAATGCGATAAGGGTACCTGTCGGGTACGATGGCACGGTTCTCGTGTTTTACAATACAGGCAATCACCCTGCGAGCCGCACGGGAGATCTGAGTGAGCCAGCGTTGAGGTCGGAGCTTATAGACAATGACACGGTATTTATCCGGTTGGCGAACTAATACTCGCAAAAAGTAAGCCATGCCCCATGGCTGTGGGTAAGGGTTATTTATCGAGAGCGCCGTGAGGCGGGCCACCGGGTCGAATCGCGGCCGCGCCGAACATGGATACGAATAAACTGACATATATGAGAGGAAGGTACCTAAAATGAAAAGGCGTTTTCTATCAGCGGCGCTTGCAGCCCTCCTGCTGCTCCTGTGCGCCCCCCTCGCGTCCCCCGTGGCCTCCGCCTCGGCCCCGTCCGGGGCGCCCCTGTCGCGCCCCTCTGCCGCGCTTGGCGGGACTTCGCAGATGCTCTACATCAAGGCCGACGGCTCGCTCTGGATCAGCGGCGTGAACGAGAATGGCGAGGTCGGCGACGGCACGACCGAGTACAGGGGCGAGCCGGTCAAGGTCATGGACGGCGTGGTCGCCGCTTCGGGCGTCGGGTACAGCGTCCATGGTGCGCGCTATGTCAGCACCCACGCCCTCAAGGGTGACGGCACCCTCTGGTCTTGGGGCTACGCCGGCGAGGGTCTCCCGGACAGGCTCCGCCCCGTCAGGGAGATGGACGGCGTGGCCGACCTGCGGGACGGGCTCGCCCTTAAAAGGGACGGCACCCTCTGGCAGCTCCGCGGCGGCCGTGGGTACGGGCGGGAGACGCAGGGGGCGCGCCAGTGGGTGAAGGTGCTCGACGGCGTGGCCTCGCTCCCCGGCTCGGGGGCCGCCGGCAGCTTCGCGATAAGGTCGGACGGCAGCCTGTGGGGCTGGGGCGGCGGCCCCGTGTTCGGCGGGATGGATGCGGAGAGGCCCGATCCGGTGCGGCTGACGGGCGACGTGAAGTCCATTGCGCTGGGCGAGCACTTTATCCTCGCGCTCAAGAATGACGGCAGCGTGTGGTCGTGGGGCTACAACGCGGTCGGGCAGCTGGGCGACGGCACGCAGCTTTTGAGGGCGGCGCCCGTCAGGATATTCAGGGACGGAATCGCTAAGGTCTACGCAGGCAACCAGCACGCGCTCGCCCTTACGGAGGGCGGGGTGCTCTGGGCTTGGGGCTTCAATGACAGCGGGCAGCTGGGCGACGGGACTAGGGTCAACTCGCCCTCCCCGGTCAGGGTGATGGACGGTGTCGTGGCTGCCTCGGCCGGCAACCAGCCGGTCACGTCGGACCCGTATAATTTTTCGCTTGCGCTCAAAAGCGACGGCAGCCTGTGGCACTGGGGCAGGAACTCGCCCCGGTTCCGCCAGCGCGGGGTGGATTCCTCGGTGCCGGAGGAGGTGGCGGGCGGCGTCGCCGAAATCGGGCTCGTCGCGGGGCTTGCGGTAATGGCGGACGGCAGCCTGTGGAACCTTGGCTGGGAAGGCACCTATGGCCCCCCGCGCAAGGTCATGGACGGCGTCCGCATGGCGTCCGGCGCCTCCCCCGCGAAGCCCCCCGCCCCGGGCCGCGCCGCCCCGACCCGCTCCGAGGTGCTGGTCAATGGCGCGCGCGTGGACTTCGACGCCTACCTCATAGGCGGCAACAACTACTTCAAGCTGCGCGACGTCGCCTATGCGCTCAACGGCACGGCCAAGCAGTTCTCCGTCGGCTACGACGGCGCCACCCGCGCCGTGGCCCTTGCGACCGGCGCGCCCTACTCCCCTGTGGGCGGCGAGCTCGCCCCCGGCGACGGCTCCGCGAAGGCGTACTCCCCGACGCGGTCGGTGGTCTACGTGGACGGCGCGGAGGCCAGCATGGAGGTCTACGTGATAGGCGGCAACAACTATTTCAAGCTGCGCGACCTAGGCGCGGCCGTCGGCTTCTCCGTCGGCTACGACAACGCCACCCGCGTGATCACGATCACCACCTGACCCCCTTGCGTATCATTTCGCGCTAAACCTGAAATGGGGAAAACAGCGAAGCATCGCGAGGTGTGGTATGTCAATGTGCGTGACTTCATCATGGATATCGGGAAGTGGGGTACTGTAGCGCCGCCGCTTGTGAAAAATCGTATGGCGGCCTTTGCCTGAAAAGGCGGGGGCATCACATAAATATTGAGATTGAGGAGGATGGGCGCCCCGCGCTGACGCGGGCCGCCCGAAAGGTTATGAAAAAGAGGTTTGTCTGCGCGGTCCTTGTTTTTGCCCTCGCGGTGTCCCTTGCGCCTTCTGCGCTCGGCGGCGGGGCGTTCGGCTCCGAGCTCCCGCCCAACATGCATCTGAAGAGCTTGGGGCGCGGCGCGTTCCAGCAGGTGCTCCCGTATTACGAGGGGTACGCTTGGTTCTGTGACTCGGTCGGCGGCGCCCGCAAGTGGGGCTTCATGGATTCGGGGGGGCGCGTGGTCGTGGAGCCTGTCTACGACCGCTATTGGGCGGACAGTTTCAATGCCACGCTCTCGCACCCAGAGTACAGGTTCTCCGACGGCAGGGCGCTCGTTTACCTTGCAGGCAGCGGGTACGGGTACGTCGACACCTCCGGCAGGCTCGTGGTGCCCCTCGGCAAGTACGAGCCCGCGCACGGGGTCGCGCCTTTCTATAGGGACGGGGTCGCCGTCGTCGCGCGGGCGTCCACGCGGAACGCGCAGGGGCAGCTGATTGGGGGCGCGTCGGTTCTGCTGGACAGGTCCGGGAAGGAGCTTGCCGCGTATGACAGGATTTACGCGCCCCAAGACGGCCTCGCGCGGTTCGAGCATTACGAGAGGGACGCCCGCGGGGAGTTTGTGTATGTCGGCGACTGGGTGCAGGGCGGCGTGGGCTTCATCGACCTGACGGGCCGCGTGGCCATACCGTGGACGGCGTTCCCGTTTTCGGGCAACGCCAAACCCGGCAATTTTTCCGAGGGCTTTTCCGTCGTGGGCGGGCACCGTATCGAGGTCATCGACAAGGCGGGCAAGCCGGTGCCCGCTTTCGCGGGGTTCGCGGGCAAGGGCTATGCGATAACCGGCAGCGGGGATTCCGGCACTGGGGGGTTCTCCGACGGGATGGTTGCGATTGTGCGCCGCGGGACGGACCCCATGATTGGGGAGGACTCCCAGCTGTACGGCTTCGCGGACCGCTCCGGCAGAATCGTCGTCGAGCCCAAGTACTCATGGGCGCTGGATTTCGCCAACGGGTTCGCGCGCGTCGCCGCGGCCGTGCCCGGCGCGTGGGGCTGGGCCACCATGGACCGGTGGGGCTTCGTGGACAAGGCCGGCAGGGAGGTCCTCTCGCCGTCGAAGTCCAAGTACCACAGCATGCGGCCTTTCACGGAATACGGGTTCGCAGCTGCGTACGCGTACGACCTCACGCAGGAGGACATGGCGGGCGGCTGGGGCGCCGTGCGCTCCGATGGGCGCGAGATACTCCCGCCCGTGTACCGGTTCATAGGCGAAAACAACCTTACGGTTACGGGCGAGGAGGAGTTTCCCGGCGGCCTGATACGCGCTGCGGATTACAGCGGGCGCGTCGCTTATTTCGACGGGGGCGGCAATGTGGTGATACCTTTCGGGACTATTATCGGAGGCTCGGCCGCGCTCAACGACAACTTCTTCAGCGGCGGGCTGATACGGTATGGCGAGAATGGCAAAATCGGCTACCTTGATTTGACGGGCTCCGTGGCCATCCCGCCCATATTCGACGGCGCCGGGTATTACAGGGAGGGCAAGGCCGTTGTGTACGCCGCGGGCGCGGCCTATCTCCTCACTGTCGAGCCCGACCCCCTCGACTCCGCGTCCGGCTGGGCGCGCCCCCTCCTGCGCGAGGCCGCCGACAAGGGCATCGTCCCCCGGGCCCTCCAGCGGGATTACCGGGGTGCGGCGACTAGGCAGGACTTCGCGGCGCTCGTCGTCGCGGCGTACGAGTCCGCGACGGGCGCGCCGATAGCGGGCAGGGGCTCGTTCTCCGACACCGATGACCCTGACGTGCTCAAGGCTGCATACATCGGGGTCGTGGACGGCGTGGGCGGCGGGCGCTACGACCCCGGCGCGGCGCTGACGCGGCAGCAGGCGGCGGTGATGCTCTCGCGGCTCGCGGACGCGCTCGGCTGCCCGCTCCCCGACGCCGCGCCGTCCTTCTCCGACAGCGGCACCCTGCCCTCTTGGGCATACGCCTCCGTGGGCCGCGTTCAGGCGGCGGGCATAATGGAGGGCACCGGGGGCAATATGTTCTCGCCCCGCGCCCCCTACTCCCGGGAGCAGGCGATAGCGACCGTCCTGCGCCTCTACAACATGGTGACCTAGCCGCTCGTTCGGGTAAAATCGGTATTCACTGCGCTGTTGGTTGTGAGTTCCTTTTTGAAAGACAAAGCGCTCAAAGATACGCGGACGAAAAAAGAACGGTAAGGCCGTGCTATTGGCCTTACCGCTCTTTCTTTTGGCATAGTTACTACAGATACACCGTGGTTATGAACCCGCCGCTGAAGAAAACGGCGCTCGTTTCGGCGTTCTTATAATAACCTACTGGCACGCCCGACTGGATTCGAACCAGCGACCTACAGAGTCGGAGTCTGTCACTCTATCCAACTGAGCTACGGGCGCGAATATTAAGATAACTCGCCGTCGGAAACGGTGGTGTAAATATTGCGGCAGAAGTTGCGATGGCGGAAGTACGGTTAGATTATAACAAACAGCATCGCTTGTGTAAAGCAAAATAATAAACTAACGTGAGGCTCCGCCCCACAACCCAGACGCCGCGCGCTACGCCGAAATTCGCTTTACGGCGGAAATGAATTCCGCCTGCGAATTTTCGTCTTCGCACCGGCGCACCGCGCTTCGCGCGGTGTTAGTAACTGACG
>WRLR01000160.1 GCA_009777515.1 Oscillospiraceae bacterium
CCTAAATATTTGATCTAATTACATTATAAACGACCAGATATCGCATATTATGATATTTGGGCATCCCTATAAAAGACTTCTATGATCGTTTGTTTATTATATCAAATAGTAGTTGACGTTCCAAGGTAATGACTTTTGTGAGCCATTTCCTTATGCGTTCGCCCATATTTTTGCCAGCATCGAAAAAGGCATAGCCATTGGATGTATAGGATTTCACCGCCCGGCTGGATCATGTTCAATTTCGCAAGCGATAGGGCGGTGTGTATTTGCCGCCTCGTTAGCAGCGCCCCTTTTCCTGATAACCCAAACCGCATGCCGTGCGTTATGAAGTTATAGTATGACTTACGCTCATTGTGTGGTATGTCCGGATGCGTCCTTTGTGATATGTGCAGCAGCACCGCATCGGCATGGGGCATCGGGTGAAAATCCTCGCGCCGAAAATGGTATACAATGCTCAAATCAAAGAACGGCCTTAACAAAAGCGACTGGAGCGTGTCTCCCGGCTGCCCGCAAAACCGCTTCGCGGCGCCTTTCTCCATCACGAGCCAAGCGTCCTGCGGCGGATTATTGCCCTGCGTTAGCTTCCTTATGATATCGGTCGTAATGGAAAACGGTATGTTCGAGAACACCTTATAGGCATATCGCGGCAAGGAGCAATCGAGGAAATCCACATTATTCAAAGAAAGGTTGCCGCACTTGGGGAGTTCGGTTTTGAGCTTGCCGAACAGCTTTGCGTCAATCTCGCAAGCTATCACATGACCGCATTTATCTAACAGCGCTTTTGTAATATGGCCTTTGCCGGCGCCGATTTCAAGCACTGTATCGTTTTTATTTATATCGGTCAGCTTTAATAAGCGTTCAATCGTTTTTTGCGAAGTCAGAAAATTTTGCGAAATAGAAAATTTAGCAGGGCGGCTTTGATATTTGGACATAAAAATACACCTCATTGTTTATTCGCAAACATAACAAGGCGCAACAATCACAACCGGATTTATCGGTTTTGTTGCGCGTTATTACCGAATACGAATAATACAAATACCCAAGGTGTACCAATGCTCCTTTATTAATTTAAGCCATTTATACCATAGCCGCGCCGTTTATGCAATACCAAATGACTGTTCTGAAGCTGTGATGTAACTGATGTAACTAACCGTGATGTAATTATTGGCTGTATAATTTTTCCAATAGGTCAGATATTTGCTTAAGCGAGCCTTCTATCAGGTTGACGCATACGCTCCTGCCTTTGGCGCCGGACATGAGGGTGACATGGCATTCGTGCACAAGCCAGTCTATCAAAAGCATTTTGGATTTAGCGTCCCTGCATCCCGGCCATTTATGAAGGAAATTATCAAAAATGGGCGCCGCGCGTCCGCCGGGCATATTTACAGAGTTGCAGTTCCGACGATACTCGCGATATGTGTACGAATACCCGCAGCCGCAGACAATAGGTATATAGTTATCAGTGTTTTTTGTGAGGACCGAGCCGGTGGGCGAAACGCGTCCGCCTGTCAGAATTGCGCCGCAGTGGTGGCAAATGATTTGCCCCTTATCCATGCACTCTCGCACTTCTTTGGCTTGCTTGCAACGCATATAAAACGTGAGGCCGATGTCGTCGAGCAGCGCCTCGTCAATTAAACCTTTTGATTCGCCTTGATATAGCCTATATAAATCATTACGGGTAACCTTTTTACACCACTTGAATTGGTTGAGTTTGCCAGGGTCGGTGTTTTCGATCAATTTTTCCATTTCGGCCTTTTCGCGTGACACCCGCCTTTTCGAGCGCGCAATTTGGTCGGCTCGCTTTTTCGCACAAATCGCAGCGTACCTTTCCTCATACCCGAAATTTTTTTCGCCGTCATAAGCTATTTTAGCCTTTTCCAGCGCGGCTCTTAACGAATCTTTGTCCGTTATAGATATGCCTAAAACATTAAAACAATCTTCCTTTACAGTGACGGCAAGCAGTTCGCAATTATAGCTTCGTCCATAGCCATATGACCATCCGGCGGAAGGCAGATACCGGTGATATTTGTTGCGCACATTGAACTGCTCGCGCATTTCCTGGTCAAATCGCAAGAACAACTCGCGTATTTGAGGCTGGAAAAAATCCAATAAATCATTATATGCAGGCTTTGACTTTTTTGGGTATTTGTCCTTCCATTCCAAGTTATTGTTCCCTCCTGCAGGCGGTCAGTCGGCTGCGGTACGCCGAAAGCAGCGCCCTTGACGATACATGCTATTTATGGTGATGATATGCATTCATATTATAGTAAATTATACTATATTATCAAATTGCGACGCGGCGATTTTACTGGTTCGTCCGGTTATGAAGTCGATGTACAGCGCGGGGTTCGTAGGGTCGGGGGTCGTCCTGGGTATGGGGCGACCGATCCCGGGCGGAGCGGGAAAGTACCCCTCGAAGCGCGTGCGCCACATGCCGTGCCCGCGCGAAAGCTCGTTTACCCGTATCGCAAAGCGTTGTGACGTCTCGACCGGAACCAGGCCGGTTATTGTCGCGCCTCCATCGTTGAATGCAATCGGTTCGCAAACGGCGCGGATCATGCCCAACTCATATAGCAAAACACTCGCTGCGCCCTCGTCTATCCTGGCCTCGAACCTGTATACAGGCTCCAGCAGTTGCGCCCCCGCGTCTTTTAGCGCGGCAAACAGTCCGAGAGGCACAACCGGCCCAAAGTGTGACGACGCGCCTCCCCAAGACAGCCATGAGCCCTGCCCCCCGGTAAGTGTAACAATGATGTCGGCCGCAGGCCAACCGGTCAAACCTTCCTGCAGCGCAGCGTAGACAGATTTTTCTATGTCCTTCTGGTATTTTATATGTAGAGTGTCCACATGCGCCTCTGAGGCAAAACGCACGCCGCTGCCGCGCGGGCCGGGTTCGACCCGAAAGGACGCCCGCGCCTTCCACGGGTCCATCATCATATCGAACGACCCCTGCCCTACCCCAGCGGGCGTCTCGCGGTAGAGCGCCTCGGGCGGCATGAGCGTGGCCGCCACGCCGTAGTCCTCCAGCAGCGCTTGTTCAAGCACCTGCTGGTGTATCTCGCCCATGGTGCGTATATGAACGCGCCGTGTACGGGGTTCAAATGCCGGATGCAGATTACCCATCTCGTCGTGCATCCGGTCAAGGGCGGCAAGCAGGGCGGGGACATCGCCGTCGTCTTGCGGCGCCACCTGCGCGCGCAGCACGGGCGCCGTCATTTCGGAATTGCCCCTGGCGCGCTTGCCCAGCCACATCCCAGCCCTATAGCCCTCAATTCCGACCGCGACTCCGATTTCGCCGGCTTTCAGCGCATCGACGTTTTTTTCGCCGTCCGGCATCTGTATCCGCAGCCGCCTAATTTTTCCAAACCCGTCAACAGGGGCTGCCCCGGTCGTAAGCGCGCCGCCAAAAACCCTTAGGCGCACTTTCCTCTCATCGCCTTCGCGCCGGACATGGTAGGCGACGACAGAGAGCTCCCCCTCGTCATGCGGCGGCGGAAGGCACTCAATGACAGCGTCCAGGAGTTCATCTATCCCCGCCCCTTTAAGGGCCGCCCCGGCATATACGGGCGATGCGAACAAGCTCCGGCAGGCGCGCGCCGCTGCGGCGGCTATTTCATCTCGCGTAACATTACGATGCAGAGCCTGTTCGAGCAAGAGATCGTCGCATGCCGTGAGGGCGTCGAGCAAGCCGTCTTCCGGCTGCTCCATCAGCACCGGGCGCGGCACAATCGATCGCAGCTCGCCAAGGGCGCGCTGGACATCGGCGCCTGCGAGGTCGGTTTTATTTAAGAAAACGATTATCGGAATATTGAGGGACGTCAGCACCCGGCTGATAACCGAAGTCTGCGCCTGGACGCCTTCGACGGCCGATACGACCAAAATCGCACCGTCCACCGCCAGCAGCGCTGTCTCGACCTCATATGAAAAATCGACATGCCCGGGGGTGTCAATGATGCGGATATCCGTCCCTCGGCGTCGGACGCATACTGTGCCGGAGCGGATGGATATGCCCCTGCGGCGTTCGGCGGGCAATGTGTCCGTGTGCGCCGTCCCCTTGTCTACCCTGCCCGCTTCACGTATGGCGCCGGCCTTGAGCAGCAGTTGTTCAGTCAGCGTGGTCTTCCCCGCGTCCACATGCGCAAAAATGCCAATGTTGCGAATAGAATCCACAAAACCTCCTATTAAGGGATCGGTGCAGCGATGCTAAGCTAGCAATGTAAGCCAGTTATGCCTGGTTTGCGATGTTATATGCTAACCGCCATGCGCCACTGCGCACAAATAGTACATGAAATATTGCATGGCGGTCGTGACTCAGAATTACCTGTTTTACTATTTTCACACTATGCCAATGATTCTAAGCTAGCGATGCCAGGCAATTGAGAAGCCAAGCTTGTGCTATCTGGCTTGCACGTGCAAATCGTTCCCTTTTGTTCACCGGAGGTTTGCGAATTCTACATTTGCCGAATTCAATATACGGTATACTATGTACAATAAATTATATACAATATGCCGTGTACCGTGTCATGTACCGTATACCGTATACCATGTACCATGTGCCGTGTCATGTACCATGTACCATGTATAAACACATACGAATGATGTGTCAGCGCGCTAAAACCCCGGATGGTTTATTCGTTGATTCTCTCCATTGTATAACCCATATATACACCATCCTTTCCGTAAAATAGAAATTATGCAATCTATTATTCTATTATACATTAATACAATACATTAAGACAGGCACTATAAATTTAATGCAATATTGGTTTGTTACTATCCACTCCCACGCCTCGCGGCTGAAGAGTAAAAAATAAAAGATGACAAAACGACGATTTTAACCATAAATTTTTTCATAGTGATATAATACTGATAATAGCTAAGAGATACTTAAATATTAAACTATGCAGGAGGCAGGAGGGTAGATTTTATGGACAAATGGCTTGAAAACGGCGCCGATTGGTTTGACACAAATGGAAATCTAATTCATGCGCATGGCGGCCATATGTTGCATCAGGGCGGATATTACTATTGGTACGGCGAAAACCGTGCCGACGAAAATTATGTGAGCTGTTATCGTTCGACTGATTTGATGAATTGGGAGTTCCGCAGAAACGTGCTCACAGCAAACTCGCAAGCCCTGCGCACACGTGTGCGGGCAGATTTGTCGCTGTTCGATAAAGACAAGCAAAAAAAAGTCAATATCGAACGCCCGAAAGTTATTTACAACGCAAAGAATAAAAAATATGTTATGTGGGCGCATTACGAAAATGGATCGGATTATAAATGCGCGGCATGCGCCATTGCTACATGCGATACCCCCGACGGGGATTTTGTCTATCATGGGAGCTTCAACCCGTTCGGCTACATGGCAAGGGATTGCACACTGTATAAAGACGATGATGATACTGCATATTTTATTGCCGCCTCAAGGGATAATGCCGATTTGCATGTATATCGCTTAACCGAGGACTACATGAACGTTGAATGCACTGTGCACAAATTATGGCAAGGCGAATATAGGGAAGCCCCCGCTGTGTTCAAGCATAATGCGAAATATTACATGTTCAATTCATACTGTACCGGGTGGGCGCCCAACCAAGGCCAATACGCTTCGGCAAATAGTATCGAAGGCCGCTGGAGCACGCTTACCAATATTGGCGATGATACGACCTATAAAAGCCAGCCGGCTTTTTTCTTGACGCTGACAGGAACAAAGGCCACAAGCCATATTTATATCGGGGACAGATGGGGAGGCAGGGATTATCACGCTTCCCGCTATATCTTCTTGCCCGTAGCTTTTGATGAAAATGGGTCGCCCGTTTTAAATTTTTACAAAAAATTCAGTATAAATGTAGAAACAGGAGAATTTTTAACGAAATAAAAAAATGATAGAATATAGTAAAACTAGCGAACACCAATAATCCGTTGATGGGTTTGGTGTATTAAAATGGAGGTAATTATGGGCAATTTAGTAGCTAATGATGTAAGGGACAAGTATGACAAGGCTTTCGCGACGATTCGGGGGATTTTGGAAGCCTTCCCGGAGGACAAGTGGCTGACGCCCCATGGGGACGAATACTACCTCCCATGCCGCATCGCTTACCACCTAGCCGTATTTATCGACGGATTTATCGCCGGCAACTTTGGCAATCCGGATTTTGCGACAAGCCTGCCTTTTGGGAGCTGGAAAGACGGTACCGCAGAAACGTTCCCGGATAAGAAGACCTTTATTCCTTATTTTGAAAAAGCGGTCGCCAAAGGGAACGAAGCACTGGCAGCCCTGACCGACGAAGCGCTTTTGGTCCCGTTCGGGCCTGACAATGCGCGTTTTGGCGCGACCCCGGTCGGGATGCATCTGCAGTTTATGCGCGAGCTGTCTGCGCACACCGGCGAGCTAAACAAGATGCTGATAGAAAACGGGCAAGAAGACATCTGGATTTCCAGGTAACGCCACATTATCATGGCGATGGAGTCTCTTTACAGACCTGAGGGGGAAAATACAGTATGAAAAAAGGATCTGCAATGACATTCCCTGCCGCATTCGCGCTGGCGCTGATGCTGGCGCTGGCGGTCGCTATCCCTACGCCGGCCGCCTATGCGGTCGGCGCGCCCGTACGTGCGGACGAAGCGCCCGCGTGGTATAGCGGCTATGCTCCATTTATTGCCGCATACCAGACAGTCGAAGACGGCGGGCCGTTGCCCACATTAGTCAGCGAAGGTTTCGCACTGCGCCACGCCGCTTTTCTGGGCACTATGAAATATACGCTGTATGACATCAACGGCAACGGCGCCCCTGAATTGATTGTTGGCATATCCGATGATTTTACGCAATACTACGCCTGCGACGTATACACCATGGACGGTGGTTCGGCCGCGCTATTGATTTCTGGCGGATGGGAATCCTCCATTGCGATAAACACCCGCTCTATTTCCTACTTTGAAGGCCATGTTATTGGTTACGATGAAGAGTTTTTACTATCGCCCGACGGGCAATTAATACTTGTTTACAGCCAGGAATATGATTACATGTCAGACGAAGTGATTTCGGAAACGGGCGTCAGTTTAGGCGACACGCCTGCCGCATTGGTCTGGAAGCCATTGTCCGAATATGCGAACGAGCTTTCCTCCAGCCAAAGCGGCGCCCCGAACGCCCCGTCGGATTGGGCCGTGGACGAAGTCAACGCCGCTATTTCCGCCGGCCTGGTGCCCCAGAGTCTCAGGCAGAACTACCAGTCTCCGGTATCGCGCGGCAGTGTGGCTGGGATGTTCATTGACCTGATTGAGAAGTCGTCCGGGCAGCCCATCGACGCGCTGCTGGCGGCCAACGGAGTGGCAATCAATGACAATGCGTTTGATGACACGGACGACAGGGCCGTCCTTGCGGCCAACGCGCTGGGCATTATCAACGGCGTGGGCAACCGCAGGTTTGACCCGAACGGAACGCTCACCCGCGCGCAGGTTGCCGCGATTATCAACCGCATTGCCCGCGTGCTGGGCGTGGATACCGATGGTTACAGCCACCAGTTCACAGACGTGGGCGGGCATTGGGTGAGCGTCGAGCTCGGCTGGCCGGTCCATTCCAGCATTATCAGCGGCGTCGGCAACAACAGGTTCGACCCGGACGCCGAATTGACCACAGAGCAGGCCATCTTGATTGTCGGCAGAGCCCTGGCGCCGTTGTCGGAAGCGGCGCAAAAAAAAAATGGGAATGACGGTTTTGATGTAATTAATGTAGGCGATGTTGTTAATGTAATTGGAACGGATACAGACGATGCGCGCGACGCAGCAGACGCAGCCGATTCGCACGACGCAGCAGACGCAGCCGATGCGCGCGACACATCTACATATGATGCATATTATTCCGTATATGAAAGCCTGATAGCCGAATGGAAGCTGACAAGGGAAAACCATATCAGCAGTGATTATATAGCGGAAGGTATGTTTAGTTTTTATTTTTACTCCGGATCCGGTGATTTTGATTCATACAAAGCATATTATGCGTTGTATGACATCGACGGAAATGGCGTCCCTGAACTCATTCTTAGAAAGCAAAACAAGAGTGAAGACATTATTGCCTATATTTATGTAATAAAAGACGGTAAACCAATAAATTTATTCGGTTACTATGATAATGGCTCGGGTAATGAATCCCCGAACGAAGTCCCATGGGCCAGGACTGGCACAAGCAGCATACTGACCAACGGATATATAGACAGCACAATCGCCGACTATTGTGTATATAAAATTAACGAGGACGGCTATTCCTTAATAAAAGTAACCGATGCTGTACCGTACGACTATCCTGATATGGCCGGATTGGCAGAAGCAAAATGGAGATACTATATAAACGGCATAGAAGTAGAATATGACGAACACAAAAAATATCTTGACGAGCAAGTAAAATTAAATAGCGGTAATGACGCTTATAATATTATAAATT
>WRLR01000161.1 GCA_009777515.1 Oscillospiraceae bacterium
TGCGTGCAATTCGCTACTGCAGCCCCAACCGCACCCGCAGCACCTACCGCAACTACCGCCCCCGCCGCCCCAGCCAATCCCGCCGATCCAACAGCCCCAACCGCACCCGCAGTACCTACCGCAACTACCGCTCCAGCCGCCCCTGCCGCTCTTGCCGACCCCACCGCCTTCTGCGGACTACTTGCTGTTCGACGCGCCCGCCTCACCAGGCCAGCGCGGCGGCGGCGGCAGGGCTTTCGACTGGAACGTCCTCAAAGGCTATAGCGGCGCCCCGTTTTTTTTGGCGGGAGGGCTGACGGCTTGCACAGTGGCTGACGCCGTGCGCACATTATCGCCATATTGCGTCGATGTGAGCAGCGGGGTGGAGACGAACGGGCGAAAAGACGCCGATAAAATAATGCACTTCGTAAGCACAGTTAGGGGGTTGGATATATGAATGAGAACGGAAGGTTTGGCGGGTTCGGCGGGCGCTACATCCCCGAAACGCTGATGAGCGCGCTCAACGAGTTGGAGGAGGCGTACAACCATTATAAATATGACGGCGCATTTCAAACGGAGCTGAGTGCGCTGCTGAACACGTACGCCGGGCGGCCCTCGCTGCTATACTATGCGGAGAACCTGACGGTATTGGCGGGCGGCGCTAAGATTTACTTGAAAAGGGAGGACCTTAACCATACCGGCTCGCATAAAATCAACAATGTGCTCGGCCAGACGCTCCTGGCCAAACGGATGGGGAAGACGCGCATAATCGCGGAGACAGGCGCGGGGCAGCACGGCGTCGCCGCCGCCACCGCCGCCGCCCTGCTGGGCTTGGAATGCGAGGTGTTCATGGGGAAAGAGGACACCGAGCGCCAGGCGCTCAATGTCTACCGAATGCGGATGCTTGGCGCGAATGTACACCCCGTCATGTCCGGTACTATGACGCTGAAAGACGCCGTGAACGAGACGATGCGCGAATGGAGCAGCAGGGTAGCGGATACGCACTATGTCCTCGGCTCTGTCATGGGCCCCCACCCGTTCCCCGTGATGGTACGTGACTTTCAAAGCGTAATAGGCGCCGAAATCGATACGCAGATGATGGCCGCAGAGGGTCGGCGCCCGGACGCTGTCGTCGCCTGCGTCGGCGGCGGTTCGAACGCCATCGGCGCGTTCCATTGCTTTATCGGGGACGCCGCCGTGCGGTTGATTGGGTGCGAGGCTGCCGGGGATGGCTTGGCGACTGGGCGGCACGCCGCGACCATTGCGCGCGGGACCGCCGGCGTGTTCCACGGCATGAAGTCGCTGTTCTGCCAGGACGAGTTCGGCCAGATATCGCCGGTCTATTCAATATCGGCGGGACTGGACTACCCGGGCATCGGGCCCGAGCACGCGTGGCTGTATACCACCGGGCGCGCCGAATATGTGGCCGTTACAGACGACGAGGCGGTGGCTGCGTTTGAGCTGCTCGCCCGTGCTGAAGGGATAATCCCGGCGATAGAGTCAGCGCACGCCGTTTCGTACGCGGTCCCGCTGGCAAAGGCGCTGGGCGTAGACAAAAATGTCGTCGTGTGCCTGTCCGGTCGAGGCGACAAGGACGTGGCTGCCATCGCCCGTTACAAGGGTGAAGATATTATTGAATAGCATATGTAAAATAGCATAAGCGGGGGCATTGTTTATGAATAATATACATAGAATAAAGGATGCGTTTCACAACAAAAAAGCGTTCATCGTCTATCTGATGGCCGGCGATCCGACGCTTGCATTATCGGCGGAATATATACTGGCCGCGCAGGAGGCCGGCGCGGATATGGTGGAAATCGGCATACCCTTTTCCGACCCCATCGCCGAAGGGGAAGTGATACAGGCGGCATCCATTAGGGCGCTCGGCGCCGGGGCGAGGCTTGACGGCGTATTTGACATGGTGTCGTCCATCAAGAGCCAAATGCGGATACCCGTCGTGTTCATGACATATCTGAACCCTGTGTTCGTATACGGGTACGACCCGTTTTTCGCACGGTGCGCGGATGAGGGGGTATGCGGCATTATTATACCGGATTTGCCGTTTGAGGAGCAGGGCGAGGTCAAAGCCGCCGCAGGGACGCATGGCGTCGAGGTGGTCTCGCTGGTAGCGCCGACATCCGGGAAGCGCATACCGGGCATCGCGCGCAATGCGGAAGGCTTTATATACCTGGTATCGTCCATGGGGGTCACAGGGTTCAGGAGCGTCATTACCACAAATTTACAGCCGATTGTGTCGGAGATAAAGACGGTGACAAATGTGCCGGTCGCCGTCGGTTTCGGTATTTCGACGCCGGAACAGGCGTCTCATGTCGCGGGCATCGCCGACGGGGTCATTGTAGGCAGCGCCGCCGTCCGCATTGTGGGCGAACACGGCGCCAACGCGCACCGCGCGCTGCGCGAATATATAGGTGCGATGAAGAATGGCATGCCCCTGTAGGGGCGGCCCTTGGCCTGCCCACCCGTCCGCCCGTTCTGTGATTTACGTTTCGCCTATATAATACTGTGCCTGAGCGTGCCACAGTTCAAAATACTTCCCTTTTTCATCGGCGAGCAGTCCGTCATGGCTGCCCCGCTGGATCAGCTCGCCTTCATGGAATACGGCTATGTCCTGGCAGAAGCGGCAACTGGATAGCCGGTGGCTGATATACACCGTAGTCTTATCCTCCACCATGTCATTGAACCTTGAATAAATTTCATATTCCGATATCGGATCGAGGGCGGCAGTGGGTTCGTCCAGAATGACAAAGGCCGCATTTTTATACAAAGCCCTGGCCAAAGCGATTTTTTGCGCCTCGCCCCCGGAAATGTCCGCGCCGGAACTGTCGTAGTCCTTATATAGGTACGTCTCCGTCCCGTTCGGCATTTCAGCCAACCGCCCGCCAAAACCCGCTCGCCGCAGACAATCGGTAACGCGGGCGCTGTCAACGGTTGGCGACATGGCCACGTTTTCTCCCACCGTAAATCCAAACAATCGAAAATCCTGAAATACCACCGAAAAAATGTCCATATATTCTTGATGGTCGTATTGCCTGATGTCAATCCCGTTTAAGGTTATAACCCCTTCGGTGGGATCGTATAGCCTGCACAGCAGCTTGATCATCGTGGTTTTCCCGCTGCCGTTCATGCCCACCACTGCTAAACGGTGGCCGACGGTCAGCTTGAGGTTCAGATGCCGCAGGGCGTATCTTTCTTGGCCGGGGTAGCGGAATGATACATCGCGGAATTCAATTTCATATTGGTTGTCCGCGCGCTTCTCCGTCGTCAGGCTGCCTTTGTACAGCACATTCGGCAGGGCGCTAAATTCAAATTGGCTTTGCAGCCGTAGGGTGTCCACAGCGAACCCGCCCCAGGTGTTAAACAAGCCGGAAATGTTCAATGCGAGTTGAAACATGCCCGACGCCGACCGCACCACCAGCCCGATCGAAAGGTTCCCAGCCAAGGCAATCAGCGTCGTCAGCAAAAAAGCGCCGCCCTGGATCAGCGCATCCGACAGGCCGATCAGGCCGACGTCCCAGCCCTGGGCGAGTGTCATGCGGCGTTGGCGAGCTTTGTGCCATTTCATATACTCGGGGGCCAAAGCATAGTGCCTTAGCATTCCTTGCGCGCCGTAAATCCGAATGTCCTTGCCGGATCGGTAGCTGACGTCGCGTGCGCCGTACCGGCCAAACGGGCCCTTGCGAAAATCAAACCCCATATATTCATCTGCGCATTTCGCGTATCTTTTTGCAGTATGCAAAAACGTTCCCGTTATGCAGACGATAACCATAACAAGGAAGCCGAGTGATACCCAGCTCGTATAAAGAGTTGGTTGTGACAGAATCGGCCCCAGCAGGATGAAAGCGAAGATCAAACTAAAAAACGCTTTAATGAGGTTATAAAAATACCAATACGTGTTGCAGATGCCGGAACCCCAGGTTTGGTCGCGCTTGACCTTATCGCGCAAAGCGGAGACATCCGGGTCCTCCAGTTGCGGATAATCGAGCCCCATCGTTTTTCTGGTGACTTCGTCCCGCCACTGGTTGGCGAAAATGATGTATTTCATATTCAGATATTGGTCGAACCGGCCCGATACCATCCTCATGGCAAAACATGCGGCAACGCCTATCGTTACGGGCCACAGGATAGCCTGGTAACCGGCCCCGGCCACCAGCCCGTTCAATACGAACGCTGACAGCAGCACGGCGACAAATGGCTCCGCCGAATCCAGCAGGGCCTGTATGATACGCATAGGCATGATATGCCTGTCGTAGCTGTGGGCTGTTTTGACGGCGGCCCATATCGCTTTCGCATTCTTTTTCACAACGCCGCCTCCGCTATTTCGTCCGGGTTCTCGCTCTTGTAATAGTGTTCACGACGGTACCACCACCAGCATGGCACGAAAGTATGGAGTCGTGGACACTATCGCGGCGCAACGCGCCGTGCGGGCGTTTCACGCCCGTGAGGCGAGGAGAATCGCACTTCTCCGAGCCGACGACTTTTATAATAGTTCATACCTAACCGATACAGAGTTCATATTCAACTTGAATCGGCGGGTAAAATGCGATTTTCCCCGCCTTTTCTTTACCGCGCGCCCAAATCGCCGTTTGACGCGAAAATGGCAATCGTATATAATATTTTTGCTTTGAAACATAAAGGAGGAACTGTTTCGCATGAGATCAAATAACGGGGTTAAAGCCGCTGTTGTCGTCATCATAATAGCGGCGATTGTCCTGCTCGGGGCTTTTGGCCTCCCTGCGATCAATTTGGCGCCCATTAGCCAAGTGAGGACCGGCATTGACATCCAGGGCGGCATTTCGGTCACGCTCGAACCGGCGGACGGCTATGTGCCGACGCAGTCGCAGCTCAACGCGGCCAAGGTCGTGATCGAGCGGCGTCTCGACTCGCAAAACGTGTACGACCGCAACGTCACGGTGGACACTGTCAGTGGGCGCGTACTGGTGGAGATCCCATACAAGTCGCAGTCCAACACGGAGAGCAGCATGATCACCTCCGACTATAACGCGCAAAGGACCGTTATCGATTACATCGGAAGGACAGCCAACCTGACTTTCCGCTATTTTGACCCGTACAATATAGACGACGAAGGCAACTATGTGATGTCCGAGGAGGTATTGGTCGAGGGCGCGCGCGTGTCCGACGCCGGCCAGGACATACAGGAAGGCGGCTATGTCGTTACGTTGAATTTTGACTCGGAAGGCACGAGGCAGTTCGCGGAAGCGACGCAGCGCTATCTCAACCAGCAGATCGGCATTTATATGGACGACGATTTGCTTACGGCGCCGACGGTGCAAAATGTCATCACGACGGGCAGCGCAGTCATCAGCGGGAACTACACCCTGCAGTCCGCCAACATGCTCGCCGCGCAGATACGCTCCGGCACGATGCCGTTCAAGCTTGAGGCCAGCGAGATGACGCAAATCACCCCGCTGCTCGGCGCGGGCGCGCTGGACATCACTATCCGCGCTGGTATACTTTCTTTCATCCTTGTACTGATATTTATGCTCGTCATGTATAGGTTGCCCGGCTTTATCGCTATGGCGGCGCTCACCGGGATGCTGGCGGCCACTTTCGTTATCATGGCCGGCGCCCAGATCACGCTGACGCTACCGGGCATCGCCGGCATCATATTGTCCATAGGCATGAGCATAGACGCCAATGTCATCATCTCCGAGCGCATCCGCGAGGAGATACGCACCGGCAGGACGATAAGGGCGGCCATCGAGGCGGGCTTTAAAAACGCATTTACAGCCATTCTGGACTCCAACATAACTACGCTGATATCAGCGGTAGTCCTGTACATATTGGGCAGCGGGCCCATCAGGGGCTTCGCTGTGACGCTGGCGCTGGGGGTAATTCTCAGCTTCATCTCGGCCATCACTGTGAGCCGTATTTTCCTGAGGGCGTGCACGGAGCTAAGGATAGGCAGGACGGCTTCGATGTACGGCGTAAAGGCCACGGCTTGATTGTTGCTAGTCGCGACTATATTTTTGGAGGCGGGAATGGAATATAAATTTGATTTTTATACACGCAGATACATGTTTTTTGGCATCGCCGCGCTGTTTTTGCTCATTGGGCTCATTTTTGGGTTCATTAACGGCGGGCTGAACTTTGACATACAGTTTGAGGGCGGGACGCATCTGGAAGTGCCGATGAAGCAAGATAACGTTAACACCGGCGACGTCGAGACATATGTGCGCAACACATTCGGCAAGGCCGTCACGACCCAAATACAGCGGCTCTACTCGCCAGACGCCCCGGACAACCAAGCCGTGCATTTGATCATCAAGGCGTCCAAGAGCGAGACGTTCAGCGCGGAGCAAATCAACGAGCTGCAGGACCACCTCGACGCGCAGTACGGCATCGTGGAGGACCAGCGCGTGAGCATCCGGACCGTTGCGCCGTACATTGGCGAGGAGATGCTGCAAAAGGGCCTGCTGGCCATATTGATCGCGTCGGCGCTGATACTGCTGTACGTGTGGGTGCGTTTTTCCGTCATGTCCGGCCTGTCCGCCGCCGTCTGCGCGACGGCCACGCTGCTTATCAACGCGTTCGTCGTGCTGTCCGTGTACGCCATCTTCCGGCTGCCCATCAACGACTTGTTCATCGCGGCCATACTGACCATCCTCGGGTACTCCATCAACGACACGATAGTCGTCTACGACCGCGTGCGCGAGAACGCGAAGGGTTCCAAGCGGCTCTCGCATGTGGAGCTCATCAACCATAGCTTGAACCAGTCGCTGACGCGCTCCATCAATACGGGCCTCACGACATTGCTGTGCGTTGTAACGATCTTCGTCTTTGCGATTATCTTCAACATAAATTCGCTACGTGAATTCATATTGCCATTGATGATTGGCATCGTCGCGGGCAAGTACACGACTCTGTTTATCGTGACCCAGTTGTGGGCTATGTGGCAGATGAAGCTGAACGATATGCGGCTCGCGGCGCAGCAGAAGACGGGCAAAGCTTAGGGGGGCTACATCTTTTGAACCATCTAAGGCGCCTGGTCGTGCTGGCCAGGCAATATTGGTCCACGCTCCTGCTCGCGACGCTGGGCGTCATCGGGGCGTCGCTGCTCAACTTGGTCACGCCGGAGATCGTCCGCCGCCTGACCGCGTCGCTGACGCAGACGGGCGGGGTGGACACACAAATGCTGTTCATGTTCTCCGCCGTGCTGGTCGGCGCCTATCTCATCCGCTCCGCGTGCCGCTTCGTCAGCATCGCCATAAGCCACCTGGCAGCTTGGCGCTTCGTGCCGGACATCACGCTCCGGGTCTATGACAAATTGCAGTCCTTTTCGTTGAAATATTACCACGACAAGCAGACCGGCGACATTATGAGCAGGATGATCAACGACACCCGCCAGGCGGAAATGTTGATCGCGCACGCGCTGCCCGATCTTACGAGCAACGCGCTCATTGTCGTTGGCGTAGCGGTGATGATGTTCCGCATCAACCCCAGGCTGGCCCTGTTCACCATGATCCCGGTCCCGTTCGTGGTCGCAATCAGCAGGCTGTTCTCCAAAAAAGTGACGCCGCTGTTCCGCATCAACCAGCGGGTGCTGGGCGAGGTCAACGGGATGACACAGGACAACCTGTCGGGCATGAAGGAGATACAGGCGTTCGCGCAGGAGGGGCACGAGCACGACAAGATGGCGGTGAAGATGCGGGAGTATTCGCAGGTCAACATCAACGCGAACTACGCGTCCGCGATGTACCACCCCAGCATCGAGTTCTTTACGTCGCTTGGCACCGTCATCGTCGTCGCGTTCGGCGGGTGGATGGCGGGGCAGGGGACCATGCCCGTGTCGGACGTCGTGGGCTTTTTCATGTACCTGAGCCTGTTCTACCAGCCGCTGGCCGTGCTGGCGAGGCTCGCGGAGGACGTCCAGCACACGTACGCCAGTGCCATCCGGGTGTTCGACATACTGGACGCCAAGTCCGACGTGCAGGAGGCGCCCGGCGCGGCGGCGCTGGAATCGTGCGCGGGCGAGATCGCGTTCGAGAACGTCACGTTCCATTACAACGAGCGCGAACCGGTGCTAAAAGACGTCA
>WRLR01000162.1 GCA_009777515.1 Oscillospiraceae bacterium
TCGTCGATGGTCGTTAAGTACATGTTTTCATAAAAATGGTCCCAGTGGCCCGAGCGCCTCCACAGATCCTCGTTCAGGATAATCGGCGTGCGGATCTCCCCGTAGCCGGCCTTCCGGTGCTCCTTGCGCCAGAAGTCCTCCAGCGCGTTCCTCACGACCATGCCCTTGGGGAACATGAACGGAAAACCCGGGCCCTCCTCGTATATGTCGAACAGGTCGAGCTCGCGCCCGATCCTGCGGTGGTCCCGCTTCTTCGCCTCCTCCAGCCTCTCGAGGTGCGCGTCCAGCTCTGCCTTCGACGGAAAAGCCGTGCCGTATATGCGCTGCAGCATTTTGTTCTTCTCGTCGCCGCGCCAGTACGCGCCCGCGACCGACAGCAGCTTCACCGCCCTGACCCTGCCCGTCGAGCCGATGTGCGGGCCCGCGCAAAGATCGGTGAAATCGCCCTGCTTGTACACCGTGATGCCGCTGCCCTCCGGCAGATCCTCAATCAGGGATACCTTGTACGCCTCCCCAATGGAGGAAAAGTACCCGACCGCCTCCTCCCTTGTCATCTCCGAGCGCTCTATCGGGAGGTTCTCCTTTATGATGGCGCGCATCTCTTTTTCGATGCCGGCCAAATCGTCTTGGGAAAACGAAAAGTCCACGTCGAAGTCGTAGTAAAAACCGTTGTCTATCGCGGGGCCTATGGCGAGCTTCGCCTCCGGCCACATACGCTTCACAGCCTGGGCCAGGATGTGGGACGCGGTATGCCGGTACGCGGCTTGCCCGGCCTTTGTGGTAAAGTCCATGAATTCAACTTCGGAGTCTTTGTCTATGGTGTCGCGCAGGTCGCGCGTCACGCCGTCGACCGCCGCAGCGTACGCGGTTCGTTCGGCCCCCGTCCCGAGGCTTTTCGCTATTTCGTACAGGCTGATCCCAGTCTCCAGCTCAACCGTCTGGCCCTGGCCGTATTGAATCTTCATACTCACATGTCCCACTCTCCCTTCCCGTTTTTTTTGTTCGTTTGTATGTTGTGCCAGTTGCGGCGCGCCAAAAGTCAACTGCGATGCTAACATCAACTGCGATGCTAACATCAACTACGTTGATGGGGCGTCGCGCCCTACGAGGCTGCGGTTATTATGCTTGCCCCGTTCTAGCTGTCGATGTTGAAAAACGCGGCGAGGCCCGGGTACTGGGCGACGTCCTCCAGCTCTTCCTCGATCCTGAGCAACTGGTTGTACTTCGCGACGCGGTCTGTCCTCGACGGCGCCCCGGTCTTTATCTGCCCGGAGTTGGTCGCGACTGCGATGTCCGCGATCGTCACGTCCTCCGTCTCGCCAGAACGGTGCGACGTGACCGTCGTATAGCCCGCCCGGTTCGCCATTTGAATGGCATCCAGGGTCTCCGTCAATGTCCCGATCTGGTTGACCTTTATCAAAATCGAATTGGCGACGCCCATGTCAATACCTTTTTTCAGCCGATCCACATTAGTGACGAACAGATCGTCGCCGACGAGCTGCACTTTGTCCCCCAGGCGATCGGTCAGCATTTGCCACGCCTCCCAGTCGTCCTCGCTCACGCCGTCCTCCAGCGAGATTATCGGGTATTTGTTGATGAGTTCCTCCCAAAAATCGACCATTTCCTGCTTGGTCTTCGTAATCCCGGACTTCCAGAACGAATATGTCCCGTCTTCCTGGTACATCTCGGTCGCGGCGGCGTCGATGGCGATGCGGAACTGCACCCCGGGCTTGTAGCCGGCGGCCTCGATGGCCTCGACTATGACTTCGAGCGCTTCCTCGTCGGCCTTCAGGTTGGGCGCGAAGCCGCCCTCGTCGCCGACGGCGGTGCCATATCCTTTGCCGCTCAACACTTTTTGCAGGTTGTGGAACACTTCCGCGCACATCTGGAGCGCCTGCTTGAAACTGTCAGCACCGACAGGCATGATCATGAACTCCTGGATGTTCACGCTGTTGTCGGCGTGCTTGCCCCCGTTGATAATGTTCATCATGGGGACGGGCAATGTCTTTGCGTTAACGCCGCCGATGTATTGGTACAGCGAGAGCCCCAGCGACTCGGCGGCTGCTTTCGCGCACGCGAGCGAGACGCCGAGAATGGCGTTGGCGCCCAGCCTGCCCTTGTTGGGCGTGCCGTCCAGTTCGATGAGGGTCTTGTCGATGGCGGCCTGGTCGAACACGTTCATGCCGATAATCTCATCGGCGATCTCGTCGTTGACATTGTCCACGGCGTTGAGGACGCCCTTTCCGAGATATCTGCCCTTATCGCCGTCCCTCAGCTCCACCGCTTCAAAAGAACCTGTCGAGGCCCCGGAAGGCACGGCGGCCCTGCCGACGTTGCCGTCCTCCGTTGTGACCTCCACCTCGATCGTCGGGTTCCCCCTGGAGTCCAAAATTTCCCGCGCGAATACGCTTTCAATTTCTACGAGCTGCTTCATGTCCATCTCCTATCCAAATAATATGTATATAATAATTGCATTCAACATCTTCAACATCGTGCCATGCTACGGAGCGCCAAACACCAACTGCGGTACGCCAAACATCAACTGCGGTGCGCCAAACATCAACTACGTTGATGGGGCGTCGCACCCTACATTTATATTTTATACCCTATACAAAGCACCCTATACCCTTTAGTCGGCACTATGTACCCCATGCTTTAACTCAGCGCCGCGCATCGCCTACGCAGCGCGCTAACGAATCATCCTAATGATTATAGCCGTAATGGCGCTATATAGCAAGATTTGCAATGTGACACGAACCCCCCTGGGTACGCCCCCTGGGTACGCGGGCGTCTCGCCCGCCCCCGCGTCCCGTGTTTCGCCAGCCCCCGCGTCCCGCGTTTCGCCAGCCCCCGCGTCCCGCGTCCCGCCCGCCCCCGTGCTTTGCGTCCCCAACGGGCGGTCCATGTTATGCCCATATGGCATATGGGAATATATTCATATATTATACGCGCGAATTAACGTTCGGACGCGCTATCTATAGCTTCTAGGGGGTTTTGGCTGTGCCGAGGCGACTTAAAATTTTATTGATCGTCGCGCCTCTCATATATATCATCATAGCGGCGGCCGCCATCAGGGCAACGCCATACAACAGCCCTGCCATCCTCCTGTCGATTGCCGGCGCGCTGGCCTCGGCGCTGCTGTACGCCAACACGATCGTGCGCGTCAGGCAGGGCAAAGCCATCCGGGAGGCCCGCGACAGGGCCACGCTGCTGTTGGACGCGACGCCGCTGGTGGCGACCTTGTGGAACAGGAACTTGGATGTGTTCTATTGCAACGAGGCGACGCTCAAACTGTTTGGATTGGACAGCAAAGAGGAGTTCTATCGCCGGTTCAACAACCTGTCGCCCGAATACCAGCCCGGCGGGCTGTCATCGAAGGACCACTTAAAGCAGTATATCGCGCAGGCATTCAACGATGAAAAGGTGATCTTCGACTGGCAGCACCAGACAGCCGACGGCGAGCAGTTCCCGGCGGAGATCGAGCTAGTGCGCGTGGTCTACGAAAACGACTATGCCGTCGCGGGATTCCTGCGCGATCTGCGCGAGCATAAAAAAATGATGTCAGAGGTGGAGCAGCGCGACAACCTCCTGCGCACGGGCAACCGCACCGCGGAGATACTGCTCTCCAATGAGCAGGTTCCGGACATCGCCGACCCCATAATTAAAAGCATGGAGATCATCGGCGTTGCGATCGACGTCGACCGGGTCCAGATTTGGCGCAACGAAACAATCGGCGGCGCCGAATATTTCGTGCGCACATATGAGTGGCTGAGCGCGGTCGGCTGCGGCAAAAGGCGGCTGCAGGACGGGCTGAAGTTCGCATACGCGGACATGCCCGAGTGGGAGAGGAAGTTCAAGGGCGGCGGGTTCATAAACAGCCCGCTGTCCCAAATGTCTCCGGAGGACCGCCGGTTTTTGGAACCGTACGACATGAAAAGCATCATGATAGTGCCGCTGTTTTTGCACGACGAGTTCTGGGGCCTTTTCTGCATCGACGACTGCAGGCATGAGCGCGCCTTCTCCGCCGACGAGATCGACATCATGCGCTCCATCGGCCTGATGATGGCAAACGCCGTCATACGCAATGAAATGATGCAGGACATACGCGACTCCGCCGTCAAACTCGAGGCGGCGCTGCTCGCGGCGCAGAACGCAAGCAGCGCGAAAAGCAGCTTTCTGGCCAAAATGAGCCATGAAATGCGCACTCCGCTGAACGCTGTCATCGGGCTGTCAAGGCTGAACCTGGAAAACGACGGGCTGGACGCCGGCGTGCACTCCGATCTTGAAAAAATATACAACGCGGGCGCCACGTTGCTGGGGACGGTCAACGACGTCCTGGACATATCCAAAATCGAAGCCGGCAAAATGGAGCTGGTCGAGGTGGAGTACGATGTCCCGAGCCTAATAAACGATACGGTCACGCAGAACTCGATGCGCATTGGCGACAAGCCCATCGAGTTCTACCTGGACATCAGGAGCGGCATGTACTCCCGCCTCTACGGGGACGAGCTGCGGATCAAGCAATTGATGAACAACCTGCTGTCAAACGCGATAAAATATACGGAAAAAGGCACCGTGGAGTTGCACATGAGCTGCGTACGTGACGGGCGCGACGTTTGGCTCACAATAAAGGTCAGCGACACCGGCAGGGGCATACAAGCCGACGATATGCACAAGCTGTTCGTAAACTATACGCAGTTTGATTTGGAATACAACAGGAAAATAGAGGGCACCGGGCTGGGCCTGCCCATTGTCAAGTCCATTGCCGAAATGATGGATGGCTCCGTGAGCGTGGAGAGCGAGTACAAAGCCGGCAGTGTGTTTACAGTCCGGATAAAACAGGGCTTCGTTAACGACTCGACCATCACCCGCGAAGTCGTCGAGAGCCTGAAAAGCTCGCGTTACACCAGCGGCAAGCTCGATTTGAACGCCCGGCTGAACCGGGCCCACCTGCCGTACGCCAGAGTCCTGCTTGTAGACGACAACATGACGAACCTCGAAGTCGCGAAGGGCCTGATGAAGCCCTACGGCATGCGGATCGACTGCGTCGACAGCGGGCAAAAGTCGATAGACGCCATGATGGACGAAAATGTGAAGTACAGCGCCGTCTTTATGGATCATATGATGCCACTGATGGACGGCTTGGAAGCGACACGGAAGATTCGGGCAATCGGAACGGACTACGCCAGGAACATACCCATAATCGCGCTGACGGCGAACGCTATAAGGGGCAGCGAGGAAATGTTTATAAGCTTGGGGTTCCAGGCATTTTTGTCAAAGCCCATAGACATATCCCGCCTGGACGAGGTGATACGGCGCTGGGTGCGGGACAAGGAGCTGGAAAAGGCCCTCGGGGGCGGGGAGGCTGCTGTGGTGGCAGGGGCCGAAACCACAACGGAGGCCGCCGGGTCGGAGCGCAGGGGCGAGGCAGAAAACAGGGGCGAGGAAGAACGCAGGGGCGGGACGGAGCGCAGAGGTGGGGCAGAACGCAAAGGCGGGACGGAGCGCAGAGGTGGGGCAGAGCGCAGAGGCGGGACGGAGCGCAGGAGCGGGATTGATCGCAGGAAATCTGCGCTTGCATTGGCTGGGCTCGACATTGAAAAAGGCTTAGAGCGGTTTGGCGGCGACGAAGGGACATATTACGACATACTGGCTTCCTACGCCAAAAATACGCGCCCCCTGCTCGAATCGATCGGCAGCGTTAATGAGAGCGGCCTCGCGGACTATGCAACAGTGGTTCACGGGATAAAGGGCTCGAGCCGGGGCATCTGCGCGGACACGATCGGCAGCTCGGCTGAAAGTTTGGAACGGGCGGCCAAAAAAGGTGATATTGTCTACGTACGCGAGCACGGCGCAAAATTTTTGGAAGACGCCTGGAAACTGGTTGCCAGCCTTGATGATATGCTTGGGGAGGTGCATTTGCAAAGCCCCAAGCCCATGCTGGGCGAGCCGGACGATGAATTGTTGCAACGCCTGCTGGACGCTTGCGAGCGATACGATATGGACGGCGCGGAATCGGCAATGGCCCAAATAACCGCATTCGATTACGAGTCGGACGGCGAGCTTGTGGAGTGGCTGAACGAAAACATAAAGTTGACAAATTTTAAGCAAATCGTGCAAAAGCTATCGGCGCGAATGCCGCAAGATAAGGCCACGGTACGCGCGCCGAAGTAAAACGAGACGCACATACCGCCGGCTTCCATGCCGATGTGTAACCGCCGATTTACAGGCCAACACGCAACCGCCGGTTTACAGGCCAACACGCAACCGCCGGTTTACAAGTCAGCGGTATAGTATTTCATGATAAACGAGTATGTAATTGCTAACGGGGGCGGGAAAAATGAGCAATGCGCGCAGCAAAATTATCATAGTGGACGACAATATCGCCAATCTGGACCAGGGCAGGAACATACTCAAAGTTTTTTATGAAGTATACCCGGCGGCATCCGCAAACAAACTATTCGAAATTTTGGAAAACATCACTCCCAGCTTGATATTGATGGACATCGACATGCCATCGATAAACGGCTTTGAGGCCATGAAAAAATTGAAGTCCGACCCCCGGTTCTCCGACGTCCCGGTCATCTTTCTGACCGCCAAAAGCGACGTGGACAGCGAGCGGGAGGGCTTCGACCTGGGCGCGGTGGACTATGTGGCCAAGCCGTTTTCGACCCCGCTGCTGCTTAAACGCATAGAAAACCAGCTTTTGATAGTGCGTAAGACAAACGATTTACTGGCCACCCAAAGCGAGCTTAAAAAATATTCCAGCAACCTCGAAAAGATGGTGTCCGAAAAAACCGAGGAAGTGCTCGAGCTGCAGGAAGCCATTCTGTCGACTGTCGCAGACATAGTGGAATTCCGCGATCGCTCCACCGGCGAGCACATCGCCAAAACGCAGTTTTTCATGAAAACCATGCTCGATGAGATAATGCAGGGCGACAACGAAAACAGCGAGATCATATCGGGCTGGGACCAAAATCTGTTCTTGCAGTCCACTCTGCTCCACGACGTGGGGAAAATCACAATCAGCGACCTTATCCTAAACAAGCCCGGCATCCTCACGCCGGAGGAGTTCGAAATAATGAAGACCCATGTCTCCGCTGGCGTGGACATAATAGAAAGGGTTATAAAACGCACAAAGGAGCATGCATTTTTAGATTATTCCCTGCTCGTCATCGGCACCCATCACGAAAAATGGGACGGCAGCGGTTACCCCATCGGCCTCGCCGGCAAAAATATCCCGTTGGAGGGGCGGCTGATGTCCATCGTCGACGTCTACGACGCGTGCATCTCCGACCGCCCGTACAAAAAAGCGTTCACGCACGAAGCCGCGTCAAGCATAATTGAAAACGGCGCCGGCACCCACTTCGACCCCGCGCTGGTAGACGCGTTCAAAGGCGTAAAGGACATATTCGCGCAATTCATGTAGAAACATGGATATACATATTGCACACGGGCGATTAACAATCGCCCCTACAGTCGTCTATGCGTCCGTAGGGACGAACAGTGTTCGTCCGTTCTCCATAATGTATACGTTTATATTATTGCACACGGGCGATTAACAATCGCCCCTACAATCATCTATGCGCCCGTAGGGACGAACAGTGTTCGTCCGTTCTCCATAATGTATACGTTTATATTATTGCACACGGGCGATTGACAATCGCCCCTACAGTCGTCTGTGCGTCCGTAGGGATGAACAAGGTTCGTCCGTTCTCCATAATGTATACGTTTATATTATTACACACGGGCGATTGACAATCGCCCCCTACAGTCGTCTATGCGCCCATAGGGACGAACAGTGTTCGTCCGTATTCCAATAAGGTATAATATACGTAGGCGGGGGCTTGCCCCCGCCGCTCGTTGCGCCTGGAAAGATGTATTATGATGAACCTTGCTGAGCAATAAAACCACAAACCCAGGGGGACAATTCCGATTTTACGTAACACGGTCGATTTACACATACACTCCAACTACTCGGACGGATCGGCGACGCCCGCCGAAATTGTCGAACTGGCC
>WRLR01000163.1 GCA_009777515.1 Oscillospiraceae bacterium
CGGCGCGGGCAAGCCGAACAGCGCCGCCGAATGCTGGCTCCCAATGTACGAAAAAATACAGGCCGCGCATAAAAACGTCGTGATAACGGACGCCCTGACCACCGAGGAGACGCTGTTCCTGCTAAATACACTGTCGCCAAAAGGGTTGTTCATTTCGACAACCGTGGACAGTAGGGGAGCCGCCGACGAAATCATCCGAAAAGCAACAGAATACGCCAAAAGTTAGCCATATTCGTATTCGAGCTGAATAAATGGGTTCTGCAATAAATTATTAACATAAAAAATTTATAAACATCTATAAAGCCGTGTTGCACTATTGGTGCAATCGGCTTTTTCTATAATAAACTTTTCTATCATCGGCTTTTCTGTCGCCGACATTCCACAGTGTATATAAAATAATAAAATAAAATGGAAAGAAGGTATCGAATGAAAAAGTAATAGGTTTTACTCACGGCTGCGGCAATGGCTGTCAATATGGCTGGGTGCGCTGGTAATGCAAATGCCGCCGGCGGCGCCGCGCCGGAAACTACGGCAGCGGTGGCATCTGCGGCAACTGCGGCAACAACAGCGCAGACCACGCAAAGCAACGCAGCCCCGGCAAATGCAGCCTCGGCGTCCGCGTCGGAGGCGGCATCCGCACAAACGATTAGCCTGGTGTTTTGGCACTCGATGGGCGGCGCCGCCGGCGAGGGCATTGACTATCTGGTCGAGCAGTTCAACGCGCAGAGCGGTAATATCATTGTCGCGGCTGAGTTCCAAGGCAGCTATGACGACGCTATCACGAAGCTGAAAGCCTCCGCTTCGTCCGGCCAGGGCCCGGACATTATGCAGCTCTATGATATAGGTACGCGCTGGATGATAGACAGCGGGTATGCGGTCGAGCTCCAAACCGTTATGGAGCGCAACGGGTTCGACATAAACCAAATCGAGCCTAACATAGCGGCATATTATTCGGTCGATGGCCGCTTGAACTCTATGCCGTTTAACTCGTCCACTCCGTTGATGTACTACAACAAAGATGCGTTCAGGGCGGCCGGGCTGGACCCCGAAGCCCCGCCTAAGACCATGGACGAGCTGGGCGAGATGGCGGCCACGCTCACAGCCGCAAACAACAGCCCCGCCTTGGCGTTTTATGCATATTGCTGGCTCTTTGAGCAGTTCACGTCCAAACAGGGCATTTACTTTGTCAACAACGAAAATGGCCGCGCGGGCACGGCGACTGCCGTTGAGTTCGACAGCAACGGCGCCGGCATCA
Source organism: Oscillospiraceae bacterium (assembly GCA_009777515.1). Lineage (GTDB taxonomy): Bacteria > Bacillota > Clostridia > WRLR01 > WRLR01 > WRLR01. Next base: position 1,256 of record WRLR01000163.1, read on the forward strand.
ATTTTTTCACAAAAATGGACGAATGGACAAAGAGCGGCCTCAACCACAATGTCGGGCGCGACGGGACTGCCGCAATGGGCTTGTTTGCGGCCGGCCAGGCGCAGTTCTGGTACGGTTCCACCGCCAGCCTGCCCTCCGTCATCGCAGCTGTGGGCGACAACTTTGAACTTGGCGTCATGCCCCTGCCCCAGTTGATCCCCGGCGTTGACGGCAGCGTTTCCATTGGCGGCGCTTCATTTTGGATGATGAATAAGGGCGATGATGCGGCTAAGGATGCCGTATGGAAATTTATCGAATACTCCGTGGCGCCCGAATTCCAGATATTCTACCACAAGACCACGGCGTATTTCCCGATTACCATTAAGTCATATGACTATGAGGAGATGCAAAAGCAGCTTGAAGAGCGCCCTCTGTTCGTAACGGCCATCCACCAGCTCCACGCGTCGAACCCCAAGGGGGCGGGCGCGCTCATCGGCGTATTCACCGAGGCACGCGGTATAATTGAAGCCCACTGGGAAGAAATGCTCAACGGGGCCATTACCCCGGAGGAATTAGTCGAGAGATCCGCAAGGTCAATCAATTCCGCAATCGAGATGTACAATCAAGCCAACAGCTAGGCCGATAGCTAGGCCGGATGGCGCGGCAAAAAAAAGCGGCAGGATGGGGGTTTTTACCGTCCCGCCGCTTTTGCTTTGTTCGCTGCGTCATTTTGAGGAAGCTGCGGCCGCGCCTGCTGTCGAAGCCGATATGGCAGCTATCATTGCCGTTTGCTGCGCTATGATTATGTTCGATATGCTGGTGGAAAGCGTTGCTGTCAATAAGCCGTCGCCAATGTCTCGGGCGCGCTCGTTCGCGACTATGGCGACCGCGTACAGCAACAGCTCTTGCATAGGCACGGAAAAGGGGCCGAGCCCTTTCTGCGCGCGCAGCAATTGCCGCGCTTCAAAGATGTCGCGGGCGATTTCGCCGATATCCGACGGCAACAGGGACAGGACGCCCAAAGATGTCAGCGTGTAGGTTTTGTCCAGCTTGATGCCATGCGCCCTGAGCGCATCGCGCAGGGCGAGTGCGCGATTGAGAACGGCGTCCGTGCCGCCCGCACTGCCCGTGCTGCCCGCGCCGCCGCCGCCCGCGCCGCCGCCGCCCAGGACCAGCACCTGCGAGAGGGCATGCACGCTGTTCTTGTCCCAGAACTCGCCTTTCAGCCGATTATATAGCTGCCGAATGCGCTCCGACCCCTCTTCGGCATCCAAATCCGACAGCCCCAGCATAGCGGCGAATATATAATCGTCCCGCCCGGTGCGGATATAATTACGGGCCTTCATGCCGTCGTAAAACGCCCTTGTGCGGCTGACCGCATTGGCATAATTGGCGGAAGCGGACTGCCTGGCAATTTCAAAGGCCGCGACGACAAGGTAGTTCGAGGCGCGGAACCTTTCGCCTTTCAGCAACTCGTATACAGCGAGGGTTTCGCCGAACAACCCCTGCGGATTGGGCGAAAGCGAGAGCATCGTAGCCACGCACAGGGCCATGTCGCCCCTGAAAGTGGAAAAAACACCGGTGTTTTGTTTGATGATGCTGTAGCAGTCGCGTATCTTTTCGCAGTCAATCGGCCTGCCCTCCTGCGCGTACAGCAATGCCGAAAGCCGCCTTGCCAGCGTGTTATGCCATATAAACCCCGTCTTAGCCGCCTGCGCGTTGGACGCGAAAAGCTCAAATTTGCTTTGTAGCATATGCCTAACCTCTCATTATTTTATTATATCATAGCGCTACGCTATTTCGATTATTTCGTGACCCCTTATAATGTCCATGGTGAACGTGGCGCGGCCGTCGCTGTAATCGAGCGCCAGCTCTTTCATGTCGGGGACGACTGTTACGCGCGCGGGCCTTTGGGGGCACTCCACGCTGAGCGTCCTGTTATACAGCGGCGCCGTTTCCTCGATGGTGTCCAGCCGGCGGCTTTTTCGTTCGATTATGTAGTTGAGCAGGTGGACGATGGTGCTGTCGCCCTTTTTGCGCACTGTCACTTCGACGAACGATGGCAGGTCGGCCTCGACGATAGGGCGGACGCCCAGATCGGCGATGAGCTGCTCTATGATGTCCCGATACACCATGCAGCGGCTGGACGCGTAGTCGGAGAACAGGGGGTTGGCGATATACGCCACGCCGCCGCGCAGCGTGATGGCCGCGCTCCCCGGCGCTTCGCAGTCGGGCGGGGTCTGCCTGTGCGAGCTGAACTTATAATAGCCCCTGTTGAAGTACGGGTCCACGGCGCGCGCGAGGACCTGTGTGCCTTCCAGCGCCGCCACATCCGCGCCCTGCATGTACGCGACGTAGTCCATGGGCGGTATGCCGGGGAAATGGGCTTCGGTTATCCGCATGTAGCGGGGGCAGTACGGTGCAGGGCCCCGGTACTCGGCGCCGATGCCGTCGACGAGGAAGCCCCTTTGATGGTCGACCGCCGAGTTCGCGGTTATCAGCGCCTTGCCCCCGTTTCGGATGTATGCGTTCAGCCTGTCGGCGGCGGCGGCGTCCAGGTGCACGCGATCCGGCAGTACGACTAGCTCAAATCCCGATATGTCATCCGTCAGGTCAACATAGTCGAATGTATATTTCAGCTCGGACAGCACCCTGTACGCGCCCTCGTCGGCCAGCCCCGTGTCCGTGCTCCCACCTGCCGGCTCGCCGCTCCTGCGTGTCGCGTAGACGCCTATCTGCGAGAGCTTTTGCGTGCCATCGCACCAGGGCGCCTTTTCTTTCAAGCTCGCGAACACCTCGCCGATCCTTTTGTATGCCGAGGGGTCGAGCCTGCCCCTTGGGTGGAGCTGGTCGCCGACGCAGACGCCCGCGCCGTTGGCCGCCGCGCGGAAGCATTCGTATTCCAGCGCGGCCTTGTTGCGCAGCGAGCCGAAGTCGCCCCAGGACGTGTGGAACTTGCCGTTCATCATGTTGATGTCCTTGCCGCCTTTGTTTACGTAGTTGACCGCGACGGGGAAGTGCGAGTAGCCCCACGCGTCGGACGGCAGCGACTCGATGTCGATATAAGTACACAGGTCCTGCTTGTTCCTGCCTGCGATGCCCATGTCGTCAGCCAGGTCCATTTCATACGGGTTGCAGTTAAAATAAATGTGGACGTCGCCCGAGAGCGTCCTGATGTGTGCGTGCACGTCCCTCATGAAACTAATTTGAACCATGCGGTCATGCTTGAACACGTCGCCCGCGTCCTCCGGGTCGAGTCCCATGTCCAGCATTTCCGCCATGCATGTCTTGCACAGGCATTTGTTTTGGAATATGATGTCGATCCAGAACCCGTCGGGGCGGAACAGCTCGAACTCTTCTTTGAGCTCGGTTTTTATGGCCGCCCGGTGCTCCCGGTTGTTTATACACAGCTTTTGCCACGATGAGTACGCGGCGGTGAAGGGCTTTTTGACGCCGACTACGCCATCTGCCGACACCTCCATCCATTCGGGGTTTCTGTCGGCGGTGTCCTCGCTCCAGCCGACGCATGTGTATATCCCGCACTTGATGCCCTCCTTGCGGCAGGCTTCAATTTGGCCTTTCAACAACTCCGTAGACAGGTGCGGGTGGACGGTCCCGAGCTCTGTTTTGTAGTAGAACATGCCGTGGTGGCATTTCGCGAACAGGTTTATCCATTCGACATGGGCGTCTTTCAATGTTTTGGCGAACAAGGCGCCGTCAAAGTCCGCCCCGACGCCGGCAATATGCGGCGACGTGTGGAAGTCCAGGTGAATCTGTCGCGTTGGCAAATGTCTCATATTGAATAACCTCCTTGAAGCGGATGCAGCGGGTGCATAAGTATAGCCGATTTTTGAAATATAAACGATAAATGTCCCGGTTCCCGCGAATGAACAGACATAGGCGCCCTATATGTTGTCGCGGAGCCTCCTGGCGGGGTTCCCGATCATCACGCTGTTGGGCGGGACGTCCCTGACGACGACCGCGCCCATGCCAATCAATGAATTTGCGCCGATTGTCAGCTTTTGCCGGATTGCGCTCGCTTGCCCGATGTAGCAGCCCGCCCCGACTGTGACCTCCCCTGCGATCGCCGCGCCGCTGGTGATGGTGGCGCCGTCACCGATTATGTCGTCGTGGTTTATGATGGCGCCGCTGAGGCAGAACGCGAAGTCGCCGAGCCTGGCGTTGTAGCCGATATAGCAATTCGGGTACACCACGCAGCCCGCCCCGACCTGCGCCGAGCGGGATACGAAAGACGAAGGGTCGACGATAGTCGCCCAGCGATCGCGGGGGATGCCGTCTATTTGTGATTTATAGCAGGGGACGAAATATGCCTGTGGGAAGTCAGCCACCGCTTCCGGTCCGCCCAGGACCGCGTAGCCGTTCAGCTCCGCAGCAGGAGCGGTTTCGCCATCCAGGCGTATGTACCCCAAGAGCCGCCATGTCGGCTGCACACGGTTTATCCTCTCCACGATTTCAGCCATCTCCAGCGCGTGCACTCCGATCCCGGTGATGATCAAGTCGTTCATTAATTCCCCCATTATAAAGTATTATCTAGGCGATTGTAAAAGTCATGGACGCACAATGTGCGTCCCTACATATTGGCAGCCATTTTTTCATATATACAAAATGTTGTAGGGGCGAACAATGATCGCCCGTTATATATCGGATTTTGCAATCGCCTAAAGGTATTGTCGATTATAGACAGACTTTTTGCCATGCTGATGGCGGCGCCTGTCGTGACCACTATTTTTTTCGGGGATGAAAACGCCCGCCAAAGGGCGCAGTCACAGAGCCCCGTATTTGTCAAATACCTCGCGCAGGGTCTTGCCTTCCAACAACTCGGCGCGGGTCTTGTTTTCCCTTTCGGCTTTATCCCTGGCGGCTTCAAATAATTCTTTTTCGATTTTTTGCGGGATCACGACGACGCCATCAAAATCCGCGAAGATGATATCGCCCGGATACACGGTGACCTCGCCGGATTTGACGGGCACATCGTATGCGACCACCAGGCCCCTGCCCTTGCTGTCCAGGGGGCGGATGCCCGCGTAAAATACAGGGAACTTCATTGCTTTAATGCGCACGCAGTCCCTTATCTGGCTGTCGCAAATGCAGCCGGCGACACCTTTCATTTTGGATATGGTCGACATGAGCTCGCCCCACGGCGCGTTTGTGCCGCCGTAGTCCGTCGAATGGACTGCCACGTCGCCCTCCCGCAAAGAATCCATGGCCTCTATCTCCAGGCCGTAAGGCGGGTCCGCCTCGTAGTCTATCTCCATCCACCGGAACGTCCGCGCCCTGCCCACGATGGTGCAGCAGTCCCCGTCCAGGGGGCGGAGCCTCTGATGCATCGCCTGGTTCCTGTAGCCCAGCTCATCCAAGATATCGCAAACGACGGCTACATATAGGTTGTCCCTGATCCACGCAAACAGCTCCCTATCGGCGTCTGTCATATTGAACCTCCTCATATCGCTGACTACTCCATGCCCCCACCATTACGCGCAGTTTTTCACTTAATTGCGGGCTTGACCCGCCATTACGCGCAGTTTTTTACGTCATTGCGGGCTTGACCTGCAATCTAGCAAATAAACTCGCTTATATATTAACGCAATATTTTTTGACCGCGCCCTCGTCGACCTCTATCCCCAGGCCCGGCGCCTGCGGAACGTCCATCATACCGTTTATGTCCATTTGTACCGGGTTCGCGATGACGTCGCGGAGCATGGGGCTGTCGCTCACGTTGTATTCTAAGAACAAACTGCGCGGTAGCGCCGCGTTCAGGTGCAGGCTGGCCGCAGTGAGCAGGTCGGTGAGCCAAGCGTGGGGGCATACGTCGATCCCGGCGTATTCCGCTTCCCACATGATTTTGCGCGCGTGCGTAAACCCCCCACAACGTGATATGTCCGGCTGCACCACATCGACGCCGCTCTCGATGAGCCTGCGAAAGCCCCAGCCCGTCGCCTCCTGCTCGCCCGCCGCGAGTCGCGTGGACACGCCCGCCTCTTTGACCTTTTTATAGCCTTCGTAACATTCCGGGTGCAGGAAGTCCTCCAGCCAGTAAATACCATATTCGTCCAGCGCGCGCAGCAGCTCCACTGCGTCGTAGGCGCTCCTGTTGTGCTTCCACCCGGCGTCCACCATGAGCTCGACGTCGCCGCCGACGGCCTCCCTGGCGGCCTTCACCAATTCGATGTCCCTCTTGCGGCTCTCACCGAACACCCCCCAGCCGAATTTGATGGCCGTGAATCCTTTTTCCAGGTAAAAATCGCAAGCCCTTTTGATGTCGGCAGGGGAGGGGCGGAACAGAGTGGAGGCATATGCCCGAATCTTGTTGCGATAACCGGCACCCAGCAGCTTATACACCGGCACGCCGAATGCTTTCCCAGCGATGTCATAGCATGCTATATCAAAACCGGAAAGCACCTGCATGGCTACACCCCGGCGCCCGTAGTAAACCATGCCCCGGTACACCTTGTCCCACAGCCGCTCCGTTTCGAGCGGGTCCTCGCCCCTGACCAGTTCGCACAGCCCCTCGAAAAAACCGCTGCCCGTCACGGGCGCGTTTATCGCAGACTGCGCCACGTGCGGGGCGGTCTCTATGTCGGACCATCCGACGACGCCCTCCTCGGTGGTCACTTTGAGCAAGAAGCAGTACGCCACCCCGGGGGCCTCCTCGCTGCCCTGCGGGTTCTGATATGCTTTGTCCGATTGAAGTATGAAACCTTCCACATCCCTG
>WRLR01000164.1 GCA_009777515.1 Oscillospiraceae bacterium
AGATGGTCATTTTCGATACGGGCGGGCATATGTTCATGCTCACCAACCACCATGAAGTCTGCGACACATTGGCGTCAAAAATACGTGAAGCCATAAACCATTCATTCTGAATCCGCCAGCCTATCCTACCCAACCAGTCCCGTCAGCCTGTCCAACCCCACACCCGCTTCACCAGCTTGCCCAGCAAGACTCGCTCCGCCCAAACATGTCTTAACAATTATATAATATCCCAACTTCTGTTGCCCATAAATTTGATATACATTAGCTATATTAGTTATTATGTATTTTTATATTACGTAGATAATTTCGCGAAAATGTGATAGATTCTACCAATGGCTACCAATGGTTTATTTATTTGCAAACTGTGCGTAAGCGCATATATGCATATGTGTGTATATGCGTGTTTATGATTGCGTATGCATGGGTTTGCGCATAAACGCAGTTGTCATTTTAGCACTGCGCAATAAAAGAGGAGGATATTAGTTTATGCAAAAAAGAGCCATGAATAGGGCAGCACCGCTTTCGTTGTGCCTCGCGCTTGTCTTAGTGCTATTATCGGCATGCGGGGGCGCTTCCGGTGGTACGACCGCCGCGACCACTGCCGCCGCGCCGGCTGCGACGACAACTGCTGCCGCTGCTGCGGCGGCCACGACTACTGCAGCGGCAGAGTCAGCCACAACCACAGCCACTGCGGGCGGCGCCACGACAACCGCCGCCGCAGGCGCTGCCACAAGCGCCGCGCAGTCCCAAGCGCCCGCAGGCGAGCGGGACAGCAGGATCAAAGACCCCAACATCATAGGCGTCGGCGCCGTGCCAGCATTCCATGAAACCGTTTCGTTGAGCATCGGTTTCCAGCACAACGCCAATATTGAGGATCTTTCCACAAACCTGATGACAAAGTATTTTGAGGAAAGCCTCAACATGAGCCTGTCTTTTATCGATCTGCCTTCGGACGCCAATGAGCTTTTGCAAAAGTTTGAGCTGATGGCGGTCTCGGGCGGCGATTTGCCCGACGTCGTCATAACCAGGGGCTCCGAGCTGGGGGGCATTGGAAATTTGGAAAAATATGGCCAGGCGGAGATTATCCAACCGACAACCGAATACTACGAGTATTTGCCGTATTGGATGCTGGAGTCCATCCCGGCCACAAACATCCAGGACTTTGACGATTTGTCGCTCGATAACCTGCTGCGCTATGTGACCAGCAACGATGGAAATATTTACGGTGTCATGACATACCACCCATCGTTGACTAACTCCGTCAGCATGAACTTCCAGTTTCTGTATAAACCGTTCCTCGAGGCGCTGGATATTGTAGAACCCACGACCACCGAAGAATACAGGGAGGTGCTGCGGGCGCTGAAGTTTGGCGATCCGAACGGCAACGGCATAAACGACGAGTATGGGCTGATTGGGCAGACCGGCAATGTCATGACAAACCTGATGCGCCCGCTGATGATCCCGTTCCAGTACATCCAGAACGACTATTTTGACAAGGGCGCGGACGGCACGATCGATTTTGCCCCGACGAAAGAGAGCTACCGCGAGGGGCTGCGCTACATCAAGTCGCTTGTCGACGAAGGCTTGATTGAGCCGGTATCCTTCACGCAGGACAGCAGCCAGCTAAACACGCTGATCACTGCGGAAACAGTGACGGTCGGTGCGTTGGCCAACGGCAGCGTCAGTTCAATCCCCGCCACGGACATCAGGAGGACCGAATATGAGGTCATTCTACCGCTGACCGGGCCCTCGGGGCTGCGACAGGCCATTTACCAGTACAACATCCCAAGGATAAGCTTTGTAATTACGAAAAACTGCACAACGCCAGAGGCCGCGTTTGTGTTCGGCGACTTCATGTGCAGCCTCAGGATGTCGTTCTGGTCGCAGTACGGCAACCAGGACGAGCATTGGTCCTATACGGTCAACGAGGCATACGAGCCCTACGAGAGCCTTGGTTGGGCCGGCCACATCGTCCTCCCGCCGCAGCCGAGCGGGCTGATCAACCATACGTGGACTAACACCGGGGCATATATTGGCTGGTGGAACTCCGTGGGCAAGGCCACGAACCTCGACACGCGGATTACCGTTTCAAGGCAGTCGATCGAAAATACATACGACGCTGAAATAGCTTTTATGCACAGGCTGCCCGATTTTTGCGACTTCTCTGACAGGAACAAGCTCGTCATAGGTATGATATACAATACAGAAGAGCAAGAGGCTGTTACCGAATACCGCAGCACCATCAACGAGTACGTCCAGGAGACATTCGTGCGGTTCGTGACGGGCGCTATGGACATTGATACCCAGTGGGACTCCTATGTCGCCGAATACGACAGGATGGGGCTACGGGAATACCTGGGCGCCGTGCAGTCTGCCAGCGACCGCCTGGCAGGTAAATAAGGTATAAAGATATTGGTATAAAACTTATTAATATTATAATGATGGGAGGGGCCGCGCCGCAGCGGCGGGGCCCTTCGTCCATATGATTGGGGGAGAGTGTATTGGGGCGTAAATATTCTGTCATAACCGGGTTTATGGGCAAGGTGAAGGATCGTTTTATTGACTACCAACCGGTTCGCGAAATGGAAGAGATGGTCGAAATGGCCTCGCGGATTAAAGGCTGCTCCGGTCTGGAGGTCGTCTACCCGCAAAATTTTACCGATCCGGTCAAAGTTAAAGGGCTGCTGGATCAATATGGGCTGTCCGTGTCCACGGTCAACCTGAATATAAAAAGCGACGATATTTTCAGGTACGGCTCATTTTCGAGCCCGGACGCGAAGTCGCGTAAGGAAGCGGTGGAAATGTTGAAAATCTCAATGGACGCCGCCGCAGTGCTGGGGTGTAATATGGTGACGACGGCGCCGCTCAGCGACGGTTCTGACTACCCATTCGAGCTCGACTACATCCGCGCGTTTGAAGACGCTGCCGACGCTATAAGGGAGGGGGCGGGGCATCGAGCCGACGTAAAAGTTTCGCTTGAGTACAAGCTGAGTGAGCCCCGCGTGCATTGCCTGCTCTCCAACGCGGGCAAGGCTGCCGTCTTCTGCGAAAAGGTGGGTCTGCCGAATGTCGGCGTGACGCTGGACATCGGACACGCCCTGCAGTGTGGGGAGGTGCCGGCCGATTCGCTCGCGTTCCTGTATTCGGTGGGGCGGCTTTTCTACATTCATATCAACGACAACTACAGGAACTGGGACTGGGATCTGCTGCCCGCCACCGTAAATTTTTGGGACTTCATAGAGTTCGCCACATACATGAAGCGGGTGGGTTATGACGGGTGGATAACGGCGGACGTTTTCCCGCAAAGGCACGACCCCATAAAAATTATGGAAAAGACGTTCGAGTGGATGGACGTCGTGTTTGATCTGGCCGATAAGCTCGACGAGGGCAAGCTACGCGAGCTGAGAGACCAAAATGCGTCGCTGGAGATCCTCGACTATGTCCGGGGCGCGACACTTGGCAAGTAAGGCGGGCGGCGGCGGCGTAAATGGCGTAGGTGGCGTCGGTAGCGTGGGCGGTGTGGGCGGCATCGGCGGCGTGGGCGGCGTGGATGGTGCCAGCGATGTCGGCGGTGTGGGCGTCATATGCCAGACACGCGGCCAGACGCTGCGGCTAACGCTCAACCGCCCCGACGAAGGCAATCGCCTGACTGTAGATATGCTGGCCGCGATTGCAAACGCCATACGCGGCATTGATGACAGCTCGGTACGGGCTGTCGTGATCGATGCGAACGGGCCGGATTTTTGCCTGGGCGGCGAATTGGGAAGGTTTTGGGAAATGTCGCTGTCAGACATCGAGCGGTTCGCCAATACATTTATCGATATGCTGCTGCGCATACGCGGCTGTGCCGCTCCGGTCATCTTGTCAGCGGCGGGGCGCGTGTGGGGCGGCGGCATGTGCCTGCTGGACGCCGCAGACATTGCGATAGTATCCGGAAACGTCTCCATCGCCGTCCCGGAAGTGCTGGGCGGGCGACCACCGGTGTTATCATTTATGGGTGCATATAGGAACATCCCCGAAAAAACACTGATGCGCATGGCGCTGTCCGGCGAAGGGCTGGGCGCCGCCGAGGCGCTCCGGCTCGGGCTTGTGAGCGCGGTCGCCGACAGCGCTGCGGAGCAGGCGGCATTATGCGAGGAATACGTCAACATGGCGGAGCGGGCCAGCCAAAACCCGGCGGGTGTGATCAAAGAGCTGCGCGTCGCTGCGGATGGCTCGGAATATGAGCGGCAGTTGCGAGCCGCAGGCGCCCTGCTGCCTAAGGCGCTGTTGTCGGGCCAGCCCACCGGCCAGGGGGGCGAAAATGAATAAATGAGAGGGCGACGGGTTTATAAACGGATGGGTTCATGTATTGAAGTATATATTTATTAATGCCAAAGTATCGAAAGGGTGGGGGATTTATGAAAACGAAAATTAGTATCGACGGCAATAAATTTTTGATAAACGGGAAGCTGACGTACTCCGAATTAGAGAACGCCAACCCCGGCTCGATAGGGCTTTTATGGAACATGAGGCTGATTCAGGGCATATTCGACGACCTGTTTGGACTGGACAATATCAAAAAACTGTGTGGCACGGATTTCGACCCCGAAAAAAATACGGATGATCTCATAGCGGCGTTGCCCGAATGGTACGCGTATGGCATCCGGGCGATCACGGTCGGGCTGCAGGGCGGCTGGCCGGTCACGCAGGCGATGGTAGATCAGTTCAATTGCAATCCGTTCGGAGAGGACGGCCTGCACCTCGATAAGGGTTTCGCTTCCCGCCTGGACCGCCTGATCCGCGCGGCGGACGAAATCGGTATGATCATAATCGTCAACATCCTCTACTGGGCGCAAGCCAACAGGCTTAAAAACGGCACCGCAGTCCGCAACGCCGTAAAAACGGCATGTCATTTTTTGCGCGACAATAAATATACGAATGTACTCATCGACGTCGCGAACGAGTTCAACATCAGGCAGTTCAAGCACCCCATGATCGGCACGGAAGACGGCATCGCCGCGCTTGTGGATCTCGCCAAAGAGGAGAGCGGCGGCATTTTGACAGGCTCCAGCCCCGGCAGCCACACATTGGTGGATCAGGTAGTGGGCGTTTCCGATTTTGTCCTCATTCATCTGAACGGAGCGACACGCACCACCGCCTACCAAATGCTGAAGAACCCGTCCTACGTTGGCAAGCCTGTGGTGTGCAACGAAGCGAACCCGTGCTGCACGCGTGTCGATGTTTGCCTTGATTTGTATGCGTCATTCGGGTACTACAACAACTATACAAAGCAACTCTTACCCAGCGACTGGCGGATACTGCCCGGCGAGGATCTGTTCTTTGCCCGTAGAGTAGCGAGAGCTGTCGGGATTCCCGTGGAACCGCTTGCAAATGACGACAAGTTTGTGCTGCAGGGTCTTGGCCAAAGCGAAGGGTTTGGTTTTGGACGGCATGTAGTGCGCGTTGCATGCGAGTACCCCGAGGAAGTCAGCCAGGTGACATTCTACCGCAATGGCGAAAAACTGGATATTTCGTACGACGAGCCGTTCTTCCTCAACACAGAGACAAACTGGCTGGCAAAAAGCGAGACCCCGTCGCAGGGCGACGTCTACAAAGCGGAAATCAAGCTCCGGTGCGGCGAGACCATCACGCGCGAAGTGGTATACGGCAAGTAATATAGGTCGCGATGAGGCAAAACGCCCCTTTCGACAATATGGGGCGCCGCGCCCTACGGGCGACAGGCGGGCGATCGGAGACGGTTGCCCGCCAATGGGTCATATTTGAAAGGGGGCAGGATGAGCATATGATTGCGGCTCTGAAAAAGAAATATTCTAAATTTTGGCAGCTATATGTATTTCTTCTGATACCTCTCGTTTACTTGTTCATATTCAGGTACTACCCCATGATAGGCGCCCAAATCGCATTTCGGAAATACTCGTTGAAAGACGGTGTCTGGGGCAGCCAATGGGTCGGCTTCGACAACTTCGTAAAGTTTCTGTCGGCGTACCAGTTCAGGCGCGTTTTAATAAACACCCTGGCGCTATCGCTCTACTCGCTGCTGGCATCCTTTCCCATACCGGTAATCTTCGCGCTGATGTTGAACGTGGTTTCCAACCGGCGCTTAAAGAGAAGCATACAGACGATATCGAGTCTGCCGAATTTTATATCAATCGTCGTGCTCGTGGGCATGATCCGGCAGTTCTTCAACCCGCTGGTTGGCGCATACAGCCTGATATACGGGCTTTTCAGCAGCGGCACCGTCCCGGATCTGTTGGGCAGCCCCTCGGCCTTCGGCCACATATACGTCCTTTCAGGCGTATGGCAGACATTTGGCTACAGCGCGATAATCTATCTTGCGGCGCTGTCCAGCGTCAGCGACGAGCTGCATGAAGCGTCGCAGATCGACGGGGCGAGCAGGTTCCAGCGGGTGATACACATTGACTTCCCTGCTATTTTACCGACGGTCACGATCATGCTCATATTAAGGATGGGGTTCATCATGAATGTCGGCTTTGAGAAGGTCTACCTGTTACAAAACCCGATGAATGTGTCCGTGAGCGAAATCATTTCAACATTCGTGTACAAAAAGGGCCTGGGCTCGGGCATGTCGAACGACTATTCCTATGCTGCAGCTATTGATATATTCAACTCGGTTATTAATATGATTCTCATATCCACCGTGAACGCCATATCGGACAAATTGGGCGAGACCAGCTTGTGGTAAGTCATAAGGAGGGACGGATATGTCCGTTAGCAGGCAGAGCATACGTAAATCGATAGACGATCGTATTTTTTATTGTGTTGTGTATACGATTCTAACGGTGCTTACCGTATCGCTTTTGTACCCTATCATATACGTTTTGTCCTCCTCTCTTTCGTCGGGGCTGGCCGTGAGCACAGGCAAGGTCGTGCTTTGGCCGGTGGACTTCAGCATCGAGGGGTACAGGAGGGTGTTTGGGTATACAAAGATATGGGTAGGTTATCGAAATACGGTTTTCTATACCTTAGCCGGCACGCTGATCAATGTATTGATCACAATGTTTTGCGCGTACCCGCTCGCGAGGCGGAACCTGCCGCACAGGGGCGTCATAACGTTCTTGTTCTCGTTTACGATGATCTTTTCGGGAGGAATGATCCCGACATATCTTCTGATCAGCAGCCTCGGGATGCTCAACACGATATGGGCGATGCTGATCCCCGGCGCCCTGGGCGTTTACCAGATGATAGTGACAAGGACATTCATACAGTCCACCATACCCTTGGAGCTGATGGAGGCCACGCAAATTGACGGGTGCAACGACTTTTTGTTTTTTAGCATGTTTGTGATTCCACTGTCCAAAGCCGTCATAGCGGTTATCGCGTTGCAATATGCCGTCGGGCACTGGAACTCGTATTTTAACGCCTATTTGTATCTGTCCGACCAAAAGCTTTACCCCCTTCAGCTTTATCTAAGAGAGATACTAGTGTTGAGCCAGATAGACGTGAGCGAGCTGGTGGACGAAGACACGCTGGTCCGGATGCAGGGGATGGCAGAACTGTTGAAGTTCGCGTTGATCGTTGTTGCGACCGCGCCCATTATGTGCCTGTACCCATTTTTACAAAAATATTTCGTAACGGGCATAATGATCGGCTCGCTAAAAGGGTAAAATCTATATGCCTACAACGCTGCGGCCGCCCCCGGTCGTCCGCCTGCCGCAGTGGTACAAAGGTTTTCGTAGGGACGACC
>WRLR01000165.1 GCA_009777515.1 Oscillospiraceae bacterium
CCGCTCCCCTCTACGTCCCCGCCTCCCTGGCAGCAGTCGTCGAACGCCTGAGAGCAGAGTGCCTCGCAATCCGCGACGAGGACGCGCGTGTTTGCGCGGCAATAGGGCGTCACGGCCTAGAGCTGCTAAAACCCGGCATGGGGCTGCTCACCCATTGCAACGCCGGTAGGCTCGCCACCGCTTCCGCGTACGGCACAGCGACCGCCCCGATTTATCTCGGGCATGAGCGCGGCTACGGATTCAATGTTTATTGCGATGAAACGAGGCCGCTTTTGCAAGGGGCGCGTTTGACGGCTTATGAACTGTGCGCCGCCGGCATCGACGCGACGCTCCTCTGCGACAACATGGCGCCGTCGCTGATGGCGTCCGGGCGGATAGACGCCGTGTTTGTCGGGTGCGACAGGGTCGCGGCGAACGGCGATACAGCGAACAAAATCGGCACCTCCTATGTCGCGATAGCGGCAAAACATTATGGCATTCCGTTCTATGTATGCGCGCCGTCCTCGACGGTGGACTTCGCTTGCGCCGACGGGGGATCGATTGAAATTGAACAGCGCCGCCCCGACGAAGTCACGGATATGTGGTACGCCCAGCGCATGGCCCCCGAAAATATAAAAGTGTTCAATCCAAGCTTCGATGTTACGAACGCTGCACTGATCACTGCGATAATAACGGAATTCGGCATAGCGCGCCCCCCCTACCGGGAAAGCCTGGCCACTTTGATAAAGTAAATTTTTCCACAATTTTTATATTTATACATAAATAAAATTTAAAGAGGAACGAAAATCATATGGCCGAATTATCCACTTTTGCATCAAACGATGACATATTCAAACGCGTCAAGGAATCCGCCGCATACATAGCAGAACGCCTCGCCGCGCCCCCTGCGCCCGCAGCGCCCCCCGCGCCCCTCGTCCCCCCTGGGTGCGCGGGCGCCCCGCCCGCATTAACACACGTCCCCGCATTTCGCACCGCGCTGGTGCTGGGCTCCGGCCTCGGCGGCTTCGCGGACAACCTGCACGACGCCATCGCCATTCCATATGCGGACATCCCGCACTTCCCGCGCTCCACCGCGCCCGGGCATAAAGGCCGCCTTGTCTGTGGCGCCGTATCGCCGTCCAGCCCCAACCGCATCCTCTGCATGCAGGGCCGCTTTCATCTATACGAAGGCTACTCAATAACCGAAGCCACATGGCACATACGCGTGTTCAAAGAGCTCGGCGTTAAAAACCTGCTGCTCACAAACGCCAGCGGCGGCCTGGAACGCGACTGGAGCGTGGGCGACTTGATGCTGATACTTGATCATATCAACTATATGTTCCAAAACCCGCTCACAGGCCCGAACATACACGAACATGGCCCGCGTTTCCCGGACATGACCTATGCATACGACCCTGCGCTACATAAAATAACGCGCAAAGCGGCTACCGAACTCTCAGTCCCATTGCGTGAGGGCGTATATGTCGGGTTCTGCGGGCCGAGCTACGAGACGCCGGCCGAAATCAAAATGTTCCGTGCGCTCGGCGCGAGCGCCGTCGGCATGTCCACCGTTCCCGAGGCGATAGTTGCAAACCACTGCGGTATCAAAACATGCGGCATTTCATGTATCACGAATTACGCAGCAGGCGTCCTCGACCAGCCGTTGACGGAATCCGAAGTCATAGAAACCGCCGGACGAACCGCGCCTATATTTGAAAGCCTCGTCCGACGCATAATAGAACTGCTCGAAACGGGCGATTAGTTATCGCCCCTACAGCCGCATATGCTTCCCAACAGTCGCCTATGCGCCAGTAGGGACGAACAGTGTTCGTCCGTCATCCGTCGTCCGTCTTCCAACAACATATATTTTATGGAAAGGCATTGATATGAATGATAAGATTGATACCTTAACCGCAAAACAGCAAATATGCCAAATCGGGCGCAGGCTCTATGAACTGGGCTACGGGGCGGCCAACGACGGCAACCTGTCGGTGCGCATCAGCAACGACGAAATATGGACGTCGCCGACAGCGGTAAGCAAGGGCTTCATGACCGAAGACATGCTTGTGCGCGTGGATCTGTCTGGCAATATAATAGAAGGCAGCCGCAACCCATCGTCCGAAATCAAGCTGCACCTGGAAGTATATTCAAAACTGCACGGCGTCGGTGCGGTAATCCACGCGCACCCGCCGTTGGCGACCGCGTTCGCCGTCTGCCGCAGGCCGCTGGACAAAAACTACATGCCGGAGGGCGTCGTGGCGCTGGGCGTCGTCCCCGTCGCCGAATATGCGACGCCGTCCACCGACGCCGTCCCCCGCTCCGTCACGCCGTACCTGAACGGCGAACACTGCGCCGTGCTTTTAGCGAACCATGGCGCGTTGGCATGGGAAGAAACGCTGGAAGCCGCGCTGTTTAAAATACAGACTGTGGAATATATGGCGGGCATATACATAAATACGGACAAACTGGGCGGCGGCGTGGAACTGCCCGAAGATGAAGTACGCCGCTTACGCGGCATGCGCGGTTTCTATGCCGCCTATGCGAACACAAAACAAGAAAAATAACTATTAATTCATGCTAACCGCCATGCGCCACTGCGCACAAATAGTACATGAAATATTGCAATGGCCAAGGCAAGCTTCTATCCTATGCGCTTGCCCTCGTGGCTCAGTATTACCTGTTTTACTATCTTTCACACTAACTGCCATGCGCCAACGGCGCACAAATGGCACATGAAAAATGTATGATCGTTGTGCCTTGTCGTGGCGCGCCAAACGTCAACTACGATGCTAACATCAACTACGTTGATGGGGCGTCGCGCCCTACATTGACATTTTACACACTGTGCGGCCATTACCACGGTCCGGCGTAGAATGTCTGGGTCCACAGGTAGAAACCTTCATTGTCGATTGAGAGCCCTACGCCTATAAATTCGAAGTCTTCATCAAGAACATTCATCCTGTGCCCCGGGCTCTCCATCCAGTCGTGCATAACATGCTCCGGCGTTGTATGCCCTTTACCTAGATTTTCGCCGATGAAATAGAAATCTAAATGAAAGTAATCGAACAATGCTTCCAAATCGCCGTATGTCGGCGACTCGTGTGCAAAATAATTTGATCTGGCCATATCATCGCTTTTAAACTGAGCGATTTCAAACAATTCATCGGCTGTACCTAGCGGATCGAGTCCAACAAATGCCCTTTCGGCATTGACAAGCTCCACGATTTTCAAGCGGTACTCCCAAACCATCAATTCCAAACCGTCAATATCATCCGGAATCCCGCTCACGCCCGGAACATCGTCTTCGCCTGCTTCCTCGTCGTCGGCTCCTTCTTCGCCGTCCGTGCCCGTATCTACATCTACGGGCCCTAAAGGTACCTGTGTCTCAGAAAAGTTCCTTTTCCCGGTGTAATTTGGATCATAGCCAATATCTGTTTCAATATTTATCGTATCGGTGGATTCGTCGTACCATACACCGATATTTACGGCTTTTAAAAAATCTCGGAGCTTGAAATAATTGTAGTCATTAATATTATAAACCTCGAGGTCCGCTGCTTTGCCGTCGAATAATATTATCGATGTGGTAGGTACAGCCTTAATAGAATCAGCCGCGTCGCCATTTCCATTGCCTGCGCTGTCGCCCTCACGGCTACCCTCACTGCCGCCCTCGCCGCCACTGTTTTCGCCATCGCTCTCTCCGCTGTCCGCACCCTCACCTTCACCGCCACCGGCGCCATCGCCCTCACCGCTGCCCTCACCGCTGCCCTCGCCAACGTCCTTGCCACTCTCACTTGCATCCTCGTCCACGCCCTCAGGTTCCACATATGAGCCAGTCGTATCAATATTAACCGTATCGGCGTCTTCGTCGTACCAAACGGCGCAGTCTACTGCCGCCGCCAGCCCGCGCAGCCTGAAATAGTTGTAATCCGCTATATTATATGCGTCGACCCGAATGCGGCTGCCATCTACCAAAACCATAGAAGATGTTGGAACCGCCGCCGTTGCCGCCGCCTCTACGTTTGCTGCGCCGGCCGCGCCCTCAGCCTCCGCCGCTTCCGCAGCCTCCGTCACCGCCTCCGCGCCTGCCGCGCCGGTTGCCTCCGCGCCTGCCGCATCCTCCGCCCCGCCCTCAGCCTCCGCCGCTTCATCAGCGCCTACCGCTCTCTCTACTTCAGCCTCCGCCGCCTCCGCCCCCGACACGTACAAATATGGGTTAAGCGCCATTATCGTAATCGTAACGAGCAAAATCACCGCAAATACCCGTGCGAAGCCTGTTTTGCCCACAGCGTCGCTGACATTTGATCCTTTGAGCGAAACGGTTTTATGATACATACGCATACTTAATGTCCCCCAATAAAAACGTATTTATGTATTTAGTCATAATTTTTTATTTTGACATTATATCATTTCATATTATGTAATCAACTGCATATTTACATCATCAGCCAATAAAACTATAATCTATAATACCGTGCGGGGACATAATCGCCTCGCCCGACCACCCAGTACGCCCGAATATGGGATGGCCAGCAACGTTTTAATGTTTAACATAGTTGATATTATTTCGAAATCGTTATATTACTTTGAAATCGTTATATTACTTTGAAATCGATATAGTGCTTCGAAATCGCTATATTACTTTGAAATCGTTATAATACTTCGGAATCGTTAAAATATTTCGAAATCGATTTATTACTTCGAAATTGCTATATTTCATTGAAATCGCTATATTACTTAGAAATCGAAAATCATAATCACATTGCCATGGAGGTAAATGTATATGCAAAAAGTATTGGTAACGGGCGCGTCTGCGGGGATAGGTAGACTGACTGCTGTCGCGTTCGCGAAGAAGGGCGCAAACGTTGCAATCAACTATAACCGCTCCGAAAGCGGCGCCGCAGAAACGCTCCGCCTTGTCGAGGCGGAGGGCGCGCGCGGGTACACAGTCCGGGGCGATGTGTCTGTCGAATCCGAAGCGGCTCGCCTCGTAGACGAATCCGCAAAACTGTTGGGAGGACTCGACGTGCTGGTCAACAACACCGGTGTGACGCGGTTCATCCCGTTCCCAAATTTGGACGCCGCGACGACCGAAGTCTGGGACGAACTGTACAAAGTCAATGTGGAAGGCGCGTTCTTCTGCGCCCGTGCCGCATCCAAAATAATGCAAAAGCAGGACGGCCAGGGCGTTATTCTGTTCATATCCTCGGTCGCGGGCATGCTGCCGCGCGGCAGTTCCATCCCATACAGCGTATCGAAAGCCGCCGTTATCCACGTTGCCAAATGCCTCGCGCAGGTGCTGGCGCCCAAAATTCGTGTGAACTGCATATCACCCGGCGTCATCCAAAACACGCGTTGGAACGACAGAAATCCGGACTATGACCCGCAGACATACCAAGGCGGCGCGGGCGCAATACCGCTGGGGCGCCTTGGCGAACCGGAAGATATAGCCGATGCCGCAGTGTTCCTCGCCTCCGACGCCGCTTCCTTCATCACGGGCATAAACCTCCCCATTGAAGGCGGCGCCAATATAAAATGATAATGATTCATTCGACTATCCCAACAAACTCGTCGCCTCCGCCCCGCCGCCCCCCCACGCTATCGGCGCAGGCGAATAAACACATATTCCTTATCACTGTGCTGTTGCTGGCTGCCGCGCTGGTAACCGCTGCTGCGCTGGCCGACCGCGACACGGCGATGCATAAATCTCATTACGCGCGTTATCAGCAAGCCGACGAAATGTTCAGGGAAAGGCAGTTCGAGCAGCCATACGAAATCTATAAATCGCTCTCGGAAGTGTATAAAGACACATACGTGCTGGAATTGAAAATGGCAGTTTGCGCAATGAATTTAGATATGTGGGAAGAAGCGCTTGAGCATTCGCGCCGCTCCGTCGAAATGTATCCGTTGTTGGTCAAGGACGAAGATTTTATTGACAGCGTGGCGTACACGTTGGAAAAAATGGGTGAAGACGAAGCGGCGGCGGGCATTCGCGATTACTACTACAACTTTGTGATATTACAGGAATAGAATTAATATTGATAGGCAGATGTGATAATGGCGAGTAACCGAAAACTAAAAAACAGGCGGCGCGCCGAAACGGAGAGGCTCCGGCAGCGTTACGACTATATAATGACGGCAATCGTTTTAGCCGCGCTCACAATTGCGCCGCTAGTGTTCCGCATGGTGCGGATCGATTTCGTCAGCCCTGCCATCACCAACACGACGACCGCTGACACAGGTACGATGAGCGACGTATTCACTCATTATAAAACGTTGATATATTATGCGCTGTCGGCAATCCTGGTTGTCATTTTCTCCGTCAAACTGCTGACGGTCGAGGACATGCCCGGGCAGAGAGGTATAGCGGAGGCCATGCCTACGAAAAAGAGCATGGCTTCGGCCATTTCCGCGAAAAAAGGCATTGCCAATGATTTGTCCGATGGGGGCGGCGGGTTCCGCCTGACCCGTTACGACGCGGCGCTCGCGGCGCTCTGCGTGTTCTTGTTGATCTCGTGCTTTGCGACTGAATACCGATTGGTGGCGCTCAACGGTTTTGCGTATATGCTCGACGGGACGGCGACGCATATTTGCTACTGCGTCCTGTTTTTTATCGGTTACCACGTTATCTCACGGTGCGATCTTAAGAAGTGGCTGTTTGTCCCGTTGTATGTTAGCGGTTTAGTAAACGCACTGATATCCCTGATGAATTTCGTCGGCGTTGAAATGATAGATATTGCTATAATTAAAATTATACTCGGAGTCCCGGCCAATGCTATCGCGACGAACGCTAACGCTTTTACGTCAACATTTGGAAACATCAACTACCTAAGCGGTTTCGGCGGGGTGCTGTACGCCGTATTTTTCGCTAGGTTCATGTTTTCGGGGCCGTCGTTCATTTTCAAAACAAACTCTGCGCAAAAAAACGCTAGCAACGCTGTGAAACAACATGCAAGCAATGCTGTGAAGCAATTTGCAAGCAACGCTGTGAAGCAATTTGCAAGCGATAATATAAATCAACACGTAAGCGGCGTTGTAAAACAAATTGCAAGCGGTACTGCTAAAAAACCAGTCGACAAACCTATCAGCAAACCAATCGGCAAGGCTGTCGGCAAACCTATCAGCAAATCTGTCGTTGAATCTGTCGGCAAACCTGCGGGCGATTTTTCTCACGCTACCGCCGCAACTACGCGTCGCGCTAACCGCAATGGCCCCAACCGCAATAACGCTCGCTCCGCGCTCCCCTATAATATTGATCGCATTGCGCTAGTCAAGAACATATTGTCGCTGTTCATGATAGCTGCAGCGTTTTCTATCATTGTAACGTCGCTGTCTTCCAGCGGTTTTTTTACATTTGTAATGATAACCCCCGTTATCATCGTAATCGCAATGCTAAGTGGGGAATGGAAACGCAAAGCCGTACTAGCGGCAGCATCTCTTGCCGTATGCGCGCTCGTGTTCATGCCGCTGGCTTCAATAAACGATCTTGTTTATGAAGAGACATTCGGCATGTTCAACATAGCCACAAACAACAGCGTCGGCAACGACAACAACGCGCCCCAAACCCCCGCCGACCAAGCCGCCCTCGCCGCCGCCCCTGGGTACGCGGGCGACTCGCCCCCCGCCCCCGTCGCCCCACCCCCCCCCACCCCCCCTGCCTCCCCCCCTCGGCCCCCCCGC
>WRLR01000166.1 GCA_009777515.1 Oscillospiraceae bacterium
CAACACGCCTGCGGTTATACATTACGGGTTCGCGCTCGGCGACAGCCTGCACATTACTGTCGCGCCCAAAGGTTTCGGCAGCGAAAATATGAGCGGCGTGCGTATGCTCAGCCCGTCGGACGGGCTGGCAGGCGTGGAGGATTTTGTCGTCGAAACCGTCCTCGCGGCGGGCCCAAACCCCTGCCCGCCTATTATCGTGGGCGTGGGGGTTGGCGGCACTATGGAGAAAGCTGCGCTGCTGTCCAAACAGGCCCTGCTGCGCGAGGTGGGCGGGCCGCCGCACCCCGATCCTTTTTGGACGGATGCGGAGGCGCGTCTCCTGGCTCGCATCAACGAGACGGGCATAGGCCCTGCAGGCTTTGGCGGCGCGACGACCGCGCTGGGCGTGCATATCCTAACCTACCCGACGCATATCGCCGGGCTGCCCGTCGCCGTCAACATTGGCTGCCACGTGACCAGGCACCAAACAGCGATATTATAATGATAAGAAATTATAAATGATTGTGAGTTATTGGCATTATGGCGCCGATTAAAATTACGACCCCACCGATTAAGATTACGACCCCTCTATTTGAGGACACAATAAAAAAATTACGTGCGGGCGACTGCGTCCTGCTGTCCGGCTGCATATACACCGGTAGGGACGCGGCGCACAAGCGCATGGTCGAATTGCTCGACCGGGGCAAAGCGCTGCCGTTCGACGTGCGCGGCCAAGCCATATACTACGCCGGCCCGTGCCCCGCCCCGCCCGGGCTCGCCATCGGGTCAGCGGGGCCCACCACGAGCTTGCGCATGGACGCATACGCTCCGCGCCTGATCGCCGAAGGCCTGCGCATCATGATTGGCAAAGGCACCCGCAGCGGCGATGTCATCGAGGCCATGCGCAGGCACACCGGCCTGTATCTAGCCGCCATCGGGGGCGCCGGGGCGTTGATTTCACTGTGCGTCGAGCGCTCGGAGCTGATAGCGTTCGAGGAGCTGGGCCCGGAGGCCATCTATAAGCTTACGGTCCGCGACATGCCGCTTGTCGTCGCCATAGACTGCGAAGGCCGCGACATATATCGTCGTAATCAATAAACTTATTCTTTGAACTTATTCATTGTGCGTTTTTACGATTTTTGTGGCAGGACGGAGCCGGCTTGCGGCATTATGTAGAATGTCTCTTTGCCGCCGGATGCCGCTATTTTTTTGTCTATCAGCGCCTGCAGCCCGTCCCTGCCGTGGTGCTTGATGTACAGCCGCTCGACTTTTGCCCTGTCCATGTCCGTCACCATTTCCACATTATACCCGCACAGGACGGACCCGATTGCCGCTGCCTTGTGGCCGCCCAGCACAAACTCTTTTTTTATGCGTTCGACCAGAGACCCGGGCGATGTGGATTCATTTACCCATTTTTCAAATGTATCTTCGCCGTACCCTTCGGCGCAGCGACCGACCCATATGATATTCCCGCCCGGTTTTACGGCAAAGCGCGCGTTGTCCAGCGCCTTTTGGGCCTGGTACATGTTAATGTCTTTTGGGAAGCCGCCGCTGCACGCTATGACCGTGTCGGCCAGAGCGGCTATCGGCCTTTTATAAATGGAATCTAAATATCGGCAGCCCTCGCGGTGAGCGGCGATACAGTCCCCGGCGAACGCTTTTAGTATTTGCTTGTTCTCGTCGATGACGACATTGAGTAAAAAATCAATTTTAACGAAATTGGCAATCTCGTCTATGTCCGCCCGCACCGGGTTCCCCTCCAGCAGGCCCGCGCCGCAGCCCGGCATGGTCTGCATGCTGTGGTTGCGGTCGATGGTCTCTTTGTTGGCCGCGCCGGGCAGTATAGCCTTCGCGCCGCCGGAATACCCGGCGAAATAATGGAACTCGATGTTACCCGTGCAGATCAGCAAATCGCAATCAACGGCCAATGCATTCACATAATACGGCGTCCCGCGCGAAGACGTCCCAACATGCTTGAACTCCCCTTCGGCGGAATCCACGCAGCGCACGCGCCTGTATATATCGCTCCCGGCAAGGCGCTCGCGCTCCTCTGCGGTATGGCGCCTGTGTATGCCCATACCGAACATGATGGTGATGTCCGCATCGCGCACGCCCGCCGCGTTCAACTCTTCCAGCAAAACAGGCAGCAGCTTGTAAGACGGACACGGGCGCGTGATGTCGCTGCACATAATCACCGCTTTGCGCCCTGCAGCCCCTCCCCTACCCCTGCCCCTACCACTGCCCCCGCCGGCCCCCGCCAGCTCGTCAAGCCGCCTAGACCCAATAGGATTGTCCAAAGCCCTGACAATCTCGTCACGCTCGCTTTGCGCACCCGTAGCACCCGTAGCACCCGTAGCACCTGCCGCACCCAGCGCCGCCGGGCATTCCCCCTCCAGCACGCCCAGCAAATTTCCGTCCGGCACACAAATCTCCAGCTTCTCCGTCCCATATTTTAACAAATAATTTCCCATATAAAAGGCCATGCACAGACTGTGTACAAATTGTCATGAATTAAGCAATGGCAATGGCAAGCCTTAATCCCAATTGCTTGTCCTCGCGCCACAGTTCTGCCTTTCTGTTGTTTATCACGCTAACCACTAAAAATTTATTTATCGTTATAATGTCCTTTGCAATGATAAATTTCGATCCACTTATCATCTATAACTTTGTACACAAGCCTATTTTGTTCGTCAATTGCCCTACTCCATTTGCCTGATAAATCATGTTTCAGAGGCTCAGGGTGTCCGAGGCCTGTGCGCTCGCCATTGCGCGTAATATCAATAATTAACTGATTTATCTTTTTAAGAGTACGTCGATCTTGGGTCTGCCAGTAAAAGTAATGCTCCAATCCGGTTCTATCGAATGTAACGCCTTCTATCAATCCTCATTCACCGCTTTCTTGTGGGATTCCATAAAGTCAATAGCGCGCTGGGGAATATTTCCATCCTCCATGGCTATAAGCTCCTCAATAGTAAAAGTTATGGACTCGCCGCGTTTTATATGTTCTGCGGATTTAAGAATACTTTTTACAACATCCGGGGAAAAATAATCGTTATAATCATCTTCAGGGGATTTGGCTTTTATTTCAAATGGGATTGCCTGAAGCCGTATTGCTTGCCGGAAAAAGATATTGATTGCTCCGGATAAACTTATACCGAGCTTTTCAAACAAGGTTTCGGCCTCTTGTTTAATATTTGCATCAATTCGGATATTAATATTGGTAGTCGTGACTGAATTGTTTGTTATGTTGGGCATGGATATGTTCTCGCTTTCAAAAGAGATATAATGACATTGTATATTATTATATGTGTAAATGTCAATAATTGTCGACTTTAATAGGATATACGGCGAAACAATCCTTCGCTTACTTTAATGCCCTCTTTATATACTCATTATTAAACCTACTTAACTATGTACCGTAGTTCGCAGCCCTGTTCGTAGTCGAGGATGTTGGCGACGCACTGGGCGGCGACGTTGCGCAGGGCGTCTATGTTCATGTTCGCGGCGTGTGGGGTGACAATGGTGTTGTCCATTTTTATGAGGGGGCTGTCCTGCTCGACGGGCTCGTGCTCGAATACGTCGAGGGCAGCGCCAGCTATCCGGTTTTCTTGCAACGCGGCAATCAGAGCGGGTTCGTCGACGACGGTGCCGCGGCTTGTGTTAATGATGATGGCATCTGTGCGCATTTTTCGGATAAACGCGTCGTTTACCATCCTGTCGGTTTCCGGCGTGGTGGGCACGTGCAGGCTGACGACTTCGCACTCGGCGAGTATTTCGTCCAGTGTTGCGTATGCAACGCCGAGTTCCTGCGCCGCTTTTTCGTTAAAAAATATATCATAAGCCATAATTTCGACAGGGAATGGGCCCAGGAGCTTCGCGAACGACTGCGCGACTGCGCCGAAGCCGATCAGCCCCACCTTGCCGGAGAGGGATCGGCTGAGCTCGCGCTTCCAAATGCCGTTGCGGATGTCTCTGTCGTATTTCGACACTTTTCTGATAAGAGCCAACAGCATCGCTAGCGCGTGCTCGGCTACTGCCGCAGCGTTCGCACCAGGGGTGTTCGAGACTGCCACGCCCAGCTCACGCGCGGCGTCCATATCCACATTGTCCATGCCCACGCCGTGCCGCACAAGCATCTTAATCGATGCTTTGGCAGCCTCGAATACGTTGCGCGTCCAAAACTCAGTGCCGGCTATGACGTACTCATATCCGACCACCGCATCGATGACGGTTTGCTCGTTATGTATGCTGTGGAGGTGGTTAAATACGACGTCGAGGCCGGCGTCCAGCAACGGCTGGAAAATCTCCTGCTCGCCGGGCAATGTCCCGTCGCTGACGCAATGGATCACTCTTTTTTTTGTTGGCATTTTGGACCCCTTATCTATGTGATATTTTCGTTATAATCATTTAGATCAATATAATTATTTAAATTAATCATTTATGGCAGCACAGCCCTATGGCGTCGAGCGCGGCTTCCATTACAATTTCGCTGACCGTCGGGTGCGGGTGGACGGTATTGGCCAGCTCTTCGACCGTCGCCTCTGCGTTCATCGCGGCTGCCGGCCCGGCGATCAGTTCGGTCGCCCCAGGCGCGCAGATGTGCGCCCCCAGTATTTCGCCGGTCTCGGCGTCAGCTATAATCTTTGCGCTTCCGCCGCTTTCGCCTATGATTACGCTACGGGCATTGGCAGCAGCCGGAAAGACGCCAATCTTCACATTGCGGCCGGTTTCAATCGCCTGCCGCTCGGTCATGCCGACCATCGCTATCTCCGGCGAGGTGTAGACGCAAGACGGTATGGTATGCAATTTAACATTTTGACGAACGCCGCAAATGGCGTCGGCCACGGCAGCGCCCTGGGCCATCGCCGCATGCGCGAGTTGCTGCCGGCCTATGACGTCGCCTACGGCGTAGACTCCCGGCACATTTGTCATAAAGTCGTCGCCGACAGGAATAAAGCCTTTTTCGTCCGTTCGGACCCCAGCCCGTTCGAGCCCGATCCCAGCGGTCGCGGGCGATCTGCCGACGGCTAGTATGACTATGTCGCTGCTGGCCGTTATTTCCTCTTGTCCATCACGTAGCACATAGCGCGTCGCCAATGCCCCATCAGCCTCTGTAAATGAAAGGACGCGGGCCCCGGCGCGTATGATGGCGCCGTTCTGCGCCAACGAACGTTCCACAGGCTTTACCATGTCCCTGTCGAAACCCGAAAGCACATCGGGGAGCGCCTCCAATACAGTCACTGCGATCCCGAGCATCGCAAAAAGGGACGCGAACTCCATGCCAATGACGCCCCCGCCCACTATGACGACGGATTTGGGCGCCGATGTGAGCGAGATTACCCCATCGGACGTCAAAACGTTTTTAACCCCCGCGCCCGGTATATTCGGGATCGCCGGCACAGCGCCGGTGGCGAGGACGATATTATTGGCTGCATATGTGACCCCGCCCGCGACGACTTCGTTTGACCCGGCCAACTCGCCGCGCGCGTTCAACACGCTAATCCCTGCTGACCGTATCAACGACGCGAGCCCGCCGCGCATGCGCCGGACGACCCCGTCTTTCCTCTGGGCGATCGTCGCATAGTCATAGCTCGCGCCATCCACATTAATGCCGTAGCGTCCGGCATTTAAGATGTCGCGGTATAGGGCGGCGGAGTGCAGGAGCGCCTTGACGGGGACGCATCCCCTGTTCAAGCATGTCCCGCCCAGTTCACCCGGCTCAATCAACAAAGTTTTCTTGTCCCGCTTGGCTGCTCGGATCGCTGCCATATACCCACCCGGCCCGCCGCCAAGCACAATCAAATCATAATCATTCATATATCCGCCAATTACAGCATGAGATAGGGGGTTTCAAGGTAGTCTTTCACGCGCGATAGGAACCGCGCCGCCGGGGCGCCGTCTATCACGCGGTGGTCGTAAGTCAGCGTCAGCTTCATGACTTTGCGTATTTCCACGTTTCCGTCAATCGCCACAGGCGCGTCGCCGATTTTCCCCACGGCGAGGATGCCCGATTCCGGGGGATTGATAATCGCCGTGAACTCGTCCAGCCCATACATGCCGAGGTTTGACACCGTAAAACTGCCCCCGGCGCAATCGTCGGCGTTGAGCTTGTTGTCCCTGGCTTTTTGCGCCAATGTTTTGAGCGCTTCGGACACCCCGTCCAGCGACATCAAATGCGCATCCTTGATTACCGGCACTACGAGCCCATGTTCAAGGGCGACCGCGACGCCCAGATTGACGTAATGTTTTTGCATTATGCCGCTATCTGTCCATTCGGCGTTTATAGACGGGTAATCCCGCAGGGCGCGTATGACCGCGAGGGCGACGATGTCGCTATAGCTGATCGATTTGCCCCTCGCCTCCCTGACGCGCGCGGCTTCGTCCATGTACACGGAGATGCGGTGGACAGCCTGTGCGCCCTCGTTGAGGCTCTTGGTCATACGGTTCGCGATGATCCTACGCATATTGCTAAACGGCACGATGCGCTGCCGCTCAGCCGCCGCTTGCACGGTGGCAGTCTTTTTTATTACTCCAGCCGCTCGCGCACCCTCCAACGCCGCTTCTACATCCGCTCTGAAAATTTTGCCCCTCTCGCCGCTGCCTTCGATGCCATATAAATCAATACCCGCCATTGACGCGAGCTTTTTTGCCAGCGGCGTCGCTATTGGCGAGGATGCCGCCGATTCAATAGCAGCCGCCGCCGAATCAGCTTTGACAGTGGCTTTCGCCGCTTCAATAGCCGCCGCCGCTGAATCAGCTTCAACAGCGGCTTTCACCGCACGGACATCGCGTTCGACGATCATACCGTCGGGCGCCGAGCCGGATATATTTATCCAGTCCAAGCCCCATTCATCAGCCAGCCTTTTGGCCCTCGGGGAAATAAACACGCGCCCCCCTACACTATGCTTCTTCCCCACATCATTGCGGCCGCGCAACACGCATCGACTCGCAATCTCGCGCCGTACGCTCCCGCCAGCACCCACTGCATAGCCCCCGGAGCCCAATAGCCCGCTAATATCCTCGCCCGTTTCGCCCACAATGGCAATGGTTTCCGTGATAGGCACGGACGTGCCTTCCGGCGCCACAATTTTCAACAACGTCCCCGATACCGGCGAGTCAATGGTAATCACCAATTTGTCGGTCTCCATTTCAAACAGCGGCTCGCCCGCCCTGACCGCGTCGCCTTCGCCCGCAAGCCACGCGGTGATTAGCCCCTCGGTCATTTGCAACCCCTGTTTGGGCATAATGATTTTATCCGCCATATAAATAGGCCATGCCTTTCAATAATTATCATTCAATATACAACAACGCTTTGGCGGCGGCCACAATATCGTCCACCTGTGGCACAACCGCGTTTTCGAGGCCGAGGTTAAAGGGCAACGTGC
>WRLR01000167.1 GCA_009777515.1 Oscillospiraceae bacterium
AAAGCCGGCATTTTAGGGGCGATCTCTGTTCGCCCCTACAAAATTTTGTATATATGCAAAATTGGCTGCCCATATGTAGGGACGCACATTGTGCGTCCGCGACTTTTACAATCGCCTACGTATTTCCTGTTATATGTCGCTCACCATTCTGCTATGGAGCCGTCGGTGTGGCGCCATACCGGGTTTTTCCATTCGTGCGGCTTCTCATTCTCCTCCAGCACAAGTTCCTTGTTAACCTCCACGCCCAGCCCCGGGCGCTTGGGCAGTTTGACATATCCGTCGACGAACGCAAAATCGTCACGGTTTTGCACATAGTCCAGCACGCTTTTGCCAACATTATAATGGATGCCGATGCTCTGCTCCTGTATGACGGCGTTGTAGCTGGACGCGTCCACGTTCAAGCAGGCGGCGAGCGCGATGGGCCCCAGCGGGCAGTGCGGCGCGAGCGCGATGTCGTATGCTTCCGCCATTGCGGCGATCTTTTTGACCTCGGTGATCCCACCTGCATGCGACAGGTCGGGCTGTATAATATCCACACCGCCAACCTGGAAGAGCCTTTTGAAGTCCCACCGCGAAAACAGGCGCTCGCCTGTGGCGATTGGGATATTGCAACAGGATGCGATTTCCGGGAAGCACTCCATGTTCTCGCACAGAACAGGCTCCTCTATGAACATGGGGTCAAATTCCTCGAGCTTTTTCGCAAGCACCTTGGCCATCGGCCTGTGCACGCGCCCGTGGAAGTCGATGGCGATGCCGAAATATTTGCCGCAGCTCTCCCTGATGGCCGCGACCCGTTCCAGCACCGCGTCGATCTTTTCATGGCTGTCGATGTACTGCAGCTCCTCCGTACCGTTCATTTTTACGGCGCTGAACCCCTCCGCCATTTTTTCTTTCGCGGCGGCCCCGACATCGCTGGGCCTATCCCCGCCGATCCAAGAATATATGCGCACGGTGTCGCGGCACGCCCCGCCGATGAGCTGGTACACGGGCGCCGAAAAGAACTTGCCTTTGATGTCCCAAAGGGCCTGGTCTATGCCCGATATCGCGCTCATCATCACGCCGCCGCCCCGGTAGAAGCCGGCACGATATAAGGTTGTCCAGATATCCTCAATCCGCATCGGGTCGGCGCCGACCAAATAGCCCCTCATCTCCTCGACGCAGGCCCGGACTGTGGACGCGCGCCCCTCCAGCACGGCCTCGCCCCATCCCGAAAGCCCGTCGTCGGTCTGTAACTCCACGAACCCCCAGCGCGGCCGTACCAGATATGTATCAACGGAAACAATTTTCATAGCAACCACAAGCCTTTCTATACTATTTCCTTTCACAAAATTATATATGTATATCACCGGTCGGACAAGCCGCGGATTAATGCGGACTATGCGGATTAATGTCGGCGGGGCGGCTTGTATTACTTGTATTACTTCATGATTAATCATATAATTTCATCATCCGACAATGAAAAACAAAAAAATAATTATTAGGATGGTGATTTTATGAGCGGGAACAATAACTATGAGCAGACATTGGCCCACGTCAACACCTTTTCAAAGCCCTCGGAGCTGAAGATCACGGACATGCGCTTCGCGAACCTGGCGGGGGCGCCCTATCCTTGCGTCATGCTGAAGATCTATACCAATCAGGGCCTGGTCGGCTTTGGCGAGGTCCGCGACATGGCGTCGAAGACGTACGCGCTGATGCTCAAAGGGCGCATCCTCGGCGAGAACCCTTGCAACGTCGACAAGATTTTCCGGCGCATAAAGCAGTTCGGGTACCACGGCAGGCAGGGCGGCGGCGTGTCCGGCATCGAAATAGCGCTGTGGGATCTGGCCGGCAAGGCGTACGGGGCGCCCGTATACCAGATGCTCGGCGGCAAGTTCCGCGACAAAATGCGCATTTACTGCGACACAGACGCGAATATGACAGAGGATCGGACGGCTGGGGAGGCCATGGGGATCGCACTGCAGGAGCGCCTCAAAAAAGGTTACACGCTGCTTAAAATGGACTTGGGAATCGGTTTATTGCGCGATAAGGAGGACATGCTGAGCTATCCGCTCGGGTATATGGAGGAAAACGCCGCGCGCAGCCGGGCGGCATTCCAAAAGTTCCCGCCTCTCTGGGGGAGCGGCCACGCCGAAGCCCGCAAGAGCGTCAGGGAGATCACGGACATCGATGACCTGGCCGACAGGATCAACGCGCGCAACAACGCCTATGACCAAATGCGCGTGCTGCACCCGTTCACGGGCGTGCAGATAACCGAGGCAGGCCTTGAGTATCTTGAGTCGTACGTCGCCGACGTACGCAGAATCATCGGCATGAAGGTCCCGCTCGCGCTCGACCACTTCGGGAAAATCGGGGTCGAGGAAATCATCAAGCTAGCGCGCCGCCTGGAAAAATACAACATTGCCTGGATGGAAGACCCCATCGCCTGGTGCCACACGGCCCAGTGGAGGCGCCTGGTGGAATCGACGACCATCCCCATCTGCACGGGCGAGGAGATATATCTTGCGGACAACTTCCTCCCGCTGATGGAAAGCGGCGGCGTCGGCATTGTGCATCCAGACGCACTGACGTCCGGCGGCATACTGGAGACGAAGAAGCTGGGCGACCTCGCGCAGAAGTTCGGCGTCCGCATGGCGCTACACCAGGCAGCGACGCCGATCCACGCCATGGCGGCCGCGCATATCGGCGTCGCAACGGAGAACTGCTGGGCGTGCGAGTTCCATGCCAACGACGTGCCGTGGTGGGACGACCTCATCATATCGCGCATGAGGAAGCCGCTCATACAGGAAGGTTTCATCGACGTGCCTGATCTGCCGGGGCTTGGCATTGACGAGCTCAACGACGAGGTCATAAGCGAGCATATATCCGATTCCACGCCCGGCGTCTGGGAGCCCACGGACGAGTGGAACCTCGAATACTCGGTGGATGCGATCTGGAATTGATGCGAACTGGAGTTGGTGCGATCTGGAACTGATGCGATTTGTAACTGACGCGATCTGGAACTGATGTAATCTGTAACTGATGCGATCCGTAACTGATGCGATCCGTAACTGATGCGATCTGTAATTGATTTCGAATAAGGAGACACTGACAAATGGATAACTCAACGGTGCGGCCCGCTACCGATGTGCGAAAAGCGCTGGTCACCGGGGCGGGCTCCGGACTGGGTAGGGGCATCGCCAGGGCGCTCGCGCTTGCCGGTTACGATGTGGCGATGCACACCGGCTCAAACGAGGAGCGCGCGCGTGCCCTAGCCGACGAGTTGAGGGAGTCGAGCGGCCGGCGTGTCGAAGCGCTGACCGCCGACTTTTCCAAGCCCGGCGGCGCGGACGAGCTGTTTCGCCAGTACCCGTTCGACACGCTCGATCTATACGTCAACAACGCCGGCGTGACTATGGGCGCGACCATCCTGAACATGACCGAAGAGATTTTCGACACGGTGAGCAACATAAATTGGAAGAACGCGTACTTTTGCGTCCAGCGCGCCGCGCGGCTCATGGTGGACAATGGGACCCGGGGCAATATTATCATCATATCGTCCAACAACCACGCGGTGAATTGGAACGGCATTTCCATATACGCAGTGCTCAAAGAAGCGCTCGTTAAATTTACGCGGCACGCGGCCATGGAGTTCGCGCAGTACGGCATTCGCGTGAACTGCATCGCGCCCGGCTGGATAAACACGGGCGAGGCGCGGCTCGAGCGGCATAAGGTGACGTCGCTCAAAGGCATACCGCTAAAGCGTTGGGTGGAGCCGTCCGAGATTGGCGAATGGATTCTGTTTTTGGCAAGCCCGGCGGCGGCTTCGCTGACCGGCGACGTCATCGAGCTGGACGGCGGCGTCAGGATTATGAGCGGGAAGCCGGAAAGCTACGGTTTGTAGCAGGCATTTCAAAACGGCTTATAGCGGGGGCATTATTATATGAATATGACGAACAGGCAATTGTTCAACGCGCTGCTGGACGGCGAGCCAACGGGGCCTGCCGGGCAAATACTGTGGGCGGCGCGACTGGACGTGTGGTACAGGCAGCTAAAGGCCACGGACACGCTGCCGGAGAAGTACGCGGGCATGAGCCTCAACCAAATCCACAAAGCCATGGAAATCGGCTTCCCGCAAAAGTCCGACGAAAAAAACCGGCTGTTTAAGCCGGAAATTAACGGGGTCAGGCAATACGAGGAAAGGGATGGCGACAACCTGCACAGGTACTTCGAGACGCCCTTCGGCACGGTATACGACACATACCATGTGGACGCGTATCGGGCGGCGAACAGGCTGTCATTCGCCACGACGCACATTGGGTACAGGTTAAAAGGCGAGAAAGATTTTAAGCCTGTCCGCTATATCCTGGAAAACACGACCTACGTGCCGTACTACGACGATTATTATGCCTATGAAGAAGAGATCGGCGACGACGGGCTGGCCTTCATATTCACGGCGAACGACCCCTTTTCCACGGTGATGCGGGACTACGCGGGCATCGAGCAGTTCTGTTATTTGCTGGCCGACTACCCGGAGCTGGTCGACGGCCTCATCGGCGCGCTGGCGGAGAAAATGGAGGCGGAACTGCAGCCCATCATGTTCGGCTGCCCTGCCAGGGTGGCCCACCACGGCGGGCATTACGACAGCATGGTCACCTCTCCGCCGCTGTTCGAAAAATACATATTGCCGTATCTTCAGCGCTTTTCCGGCGAGCTGCACGGCATGGGCAAGTTCCTCGCCCTCCACACCGACGCGGACAGCAGACTCATCATGGGGCTGCTGGAGGGCGCTGGTATGGATATGGCAGAATGCTTCTGCACCGCGCCCATGGTCGGCGTGACGCTCGAACAGGCGCTCGACTGCTGGGGCGACAGGGTCATCATCTGGGGAGGCGTCCCCTCCATCATCCTCTGCCCGGACTCATGTTCATATGGCGATTTCGTGGACTATATGAGCGCGGCCATCGCGCTCATCCGCTCCCGCAAATGCAGAGTTATACTAGGCGTCTCCGACAACGTAATGCCCGAAACAGACATAACCCGCCTGGAAAAGATAACCGACATGGTGAATGAGGCAAATAGGTTACGGTATGATTAGCATAAAATAGCATCTATACATAAATAATGCGGACGGTTTATATTAAACCGTCCGCATTATTTTAAAATTATCAATCAAACACCACTGCTACTTTGCCGCATTTGCCGCCGTCCATCAGGGCGAACGCCTCGGGCGCCTGCTCCAGCGAAAATTTGTGCGTAACCAGTGCGTCCGGGTGCACGCCCCACGCGGACATCAGCATCGTCAGCTCCTCCATGCGCCATATGCTGGTCACCCACGAGCCATATATGGTCTTTTGGTAGTGCATGAGGTCGTTGCTGGGGGCGAACTCCACGGTTGAGCCCTCGCCGATAAACGCGATGTTGCCCCACTTGCCGGTTGCCTTAACTGCGAGCTGGCGCCCCGCCGGGCTGCCGGAGCAGTCGACGGCTTTATCCACGCCCCTACCGCCCGTGAGCTTCATGAGCGCGTCGAGCGAGTCCGCGCCGGAAATGAGCGCGTGGTCGGCAATGCCCTTGCCCAGTGCGATGTCGCAACGCTCTTTTACCACATCCAGACCGATTGTCTTTTTCGCGCCAAGGGCTTTCGCGACCATCAGGGCTGCCAGCCCGACCGGCCCGAGGCCGACGACGAGTACGGTGTCCTTGCCGGACACGCCGATGTTCTCCAGCCCTTCATAAACCGTGCCGAAGCCGCATGCGATCATCGCGCCGTCGATGTAGCTGAGGTTGTCCGGCAGCGGCACAAGGTCCTTTTCGTCCGCTAGCACATACTTGGCCATGCCGCCGTCGCGGTCCCAGCCATATGCCGCCCTCGTGGGGCTGGAGCAGTTTATCAGGTAGCCCTTGCGGCATTCGAAGCATATGCCGCAGCCGGAAATATGGTACACGATGACACGGTCGCCTTCCTTGAAGCGCCTCATACCCGGCCCGCATTTTGCTACTACCCCGCACGGTTCGTGCCCGGCGATATTGTTGCGGAACGTCTCCGGTCGTTGCTCTCTCGGCCTGTGATATATGCCCTTGATGTCGCTACCGCAGACGGTGCAGGCCTTTGTGCTGATCAACACCTCGCCATGCCCCGGCTCCGGGACGTCGACATATTTCATCTCCGTAGATCCATCGCCCGGCAAATACGCAGCCAACATTTTTTCGCTCATATAAAAACCCCCTCCTGTTCCAATTTTTTATACTCCGCCTATCTTATACGAAAAACTATTTATCTGTCTTCAATGAGCGTCAATTTTGAATACCGCCGTTCCTCACGAACTCGTACATGTTTTCGGGCGTGTCGGGGATATAAGGCAGGGCGTTCATCTCATCGAGAACGGGCTGCACTTTGGGCAACATCGTAGCGACCCACGCTGTCCACTCGTCACGCATCGTATTGGCATCGGCGTTGGCCAGCATGTCGATAGCTTTAGCTTTAACTTCCTGTACGAACGTGCCCAGCCTGTCTTTTGTCGGCAGCGACGTGTATACCTGAATGTAGTCCACAGCCTTTATCGTGTCCAGGCGCTGGATATAGAAGTCCATGTGATCGTTGTATGTCTGGACGTCGCTACTGCTCATCGTTACAAGGTTTCGGACCGGGTCTATGCCGTCCAGCATCGCCAGCTGGCGGAAAAAACCACGATAAGAAGCGTAAGGATCCACAGGGGAGCCGGTGTCCTGATTGATTTGCCAGTTGAGGGTGATCGTACCGTCCGCAGCGCGGGTAAAATCCTTACCTTCCAAGCCATAATAACCGCAGATATCCTTGCCCTCGTCCGAGTGCAGCCATTCTTGGTAGTCGAGGAAACGGATCATCAACGAGTCGGAAACACGCGCGCTTAGACCAATGCACGACCAGAAGCATGTAGCCGTCTTGGACCAGAACATGTCAGGGTTACCTGGGTTGGAGACATATGCCGGACGCCAGCACATTTCACGATCAAGGTCAGGATTGATTTCAAGCATCGCATCTCTGTTGGACTTGTTGACATTGGACATGGGCCTTGCCTGTACAGCGCCCATCTGGCCGGCGCGGTACAGCTCCGAATACATCGTCCCGCCTGTATCGATTACATTGTCCTTCCAAATGATGCCCCGGTCGTACAAATCCTTTGCAATCATCAGGCCGTCCAGATATGTCTCCGTAGAGGGGTACCAGATATATTCGCCGTTTATGGCCTGGAACGCCGGTTCCTCCCAGCCCCAAGGGCCGGGGTCCGTCTGGTATATACCAAAGATATCAGGGA
>WRLR01000168.1 GCA_009777515.1 Oscillospiraceae bacterium
CAGGCGAGGTCGTCGTATCGCTCGCACATACCAACGCGAGCTACGAGGACTGTGTCGCCACGTTCGAACTGGGCGCTTCACACGCCACGCACCTGTACAACGCCATGAAGCCGCAGACGCACAGGACGCCGAACGCTGTCGGCGCCGTGCTGGACAGGCCTGGCATAACGGCGGAGCTCATCTGTGACGGGCTGCACCTCCACCCGGCGATCGTCCGGACCGCGATGCGGCTGCTCGGGCCGGATCGGCCGGTATTCATCAGCGACAGCATGATGGCTGCCGGGCTGAACGACGGGGTCTACGATCTCGGCGGGCTTTCCGTGAACGTAAAGGGCAGGGAGGCGCGGCTCGTCGAAGGCGGCAATATAGCGGGCTCGGTTTCGAACCTGGCGGACTGTGTGCGCATCGCCGTAAAAAATATGGATGTGCCGCTGGCGGACGCCGTGCGGTGCGCGAGCACGAACCCCGCGCGCGTGATCGGCATTGACAACGAACGTGGGCGTATTGCCGAGGGGATGATCGCCGACCTGCTCCTTTTGGACGAGGATCTGAACGTGAAAGACGTGTTCGTGCGCGGCCGCCGCCTGTGAACGGTAGATAATGTGAGTATATATGTGAGAGCGTTGCGGTAAATAATATGTAGGCAATTTTCGCGTGCAGACGACCGAGGGCGTTTTTTGTGAGCGGTAGATAAGATAATATGTTGGCAATTTAAGCGTGCGGACGACCGAGGGCGGTCGTCCCTACGAAAAATGATTATTAAATGTTTAGCAGGGGCGGCCATAGTGGCCGCTTTTTTTAACATTGATAAGCCTACATCTGCCCGCCTACGCTGCGCCGTTTTGTATAGACGCGTGGAAAATATTGTGATAAACTTGGGTATATTTTTACGCTGGCAATGGGAGGGACCTATGGACTCTTTTATTGAAAAGATTGTTCAAAAAAAGAAAACCGCTACCGATCGACTCATGGCGTTCGGGATTGTCGCTGCTTCATTTATAGTGGCGTTCGCAGCCATGATGATATTGACGCAATACATTGCCCAGTTTGCATTTTTGTTGGCGATCGGGGCGATATATCTGGGCTTTAGGCTCCAGTCGCGCACCAATGTCGAATACGAGTACCTGGTGACGAACAGTTCGATTGACATAGACAAAATCATATCGCAACGCAAGCGCGTGAGGATTTTCAGCGCCGACTGCAAAGAGTTTGAGGCACTCGGCCGCGTCAAAAGCAAAAACTACGGGCCGCACATCACAAACGGCGCCGAGACTATCTTCGCCGGTACGGTCATGGACTCGGAGAGCCTGTATTTTGTCACATTGTCATATAAAGGGAAAAAAACGGTGATGTATTTCGAGCCCGACAGGCGCATGCTGGACAGCTTCCGCAGGTTTATCCCCAGCAAGATGCTGCGCGACTAGTGTATGGTAGTGTATGGAAATGTATGGAATTGTATGGAAATGCATAGAATTGTATGGGCATGAAATTTATACAAATGAAAAATGATTGACTCATTGGAGAATAACGGGCTTTGAATAAATCGCGCATATTTCAGATACTCATATCGGTCGTCCTGGCCTTTACCATCTTCTTTATCTTTTTGGCGTTCAGGGGTTTTTTCAGCGCCGCTCCCGATATAATAAACGATACGGACTACGATATTTTCGACGGGAAGACCGTCAGGCTTGTCCTTGGCTCACGCCTGCTATCGCTCCGGCATCCGCCGATTATCAGGGACAACGAGATCGCGCTCGACTTCGACACAGTGAAACGCTACATTGACAAAACGGTTCATTGGGACGAGGAGAGCAAAAGGGTCACGGTCACGACGCAAAACAGGCTGGTGCGCATGAACACGGACCAACTGACGGCTTTTGTAAACGACAGGCAGGAAATCAGCCTCGACCTGCCTGTATTTGAAGAAGACGGCGTCGTGTACCTGCCGATGAAGTTCCTCAGCGAATATTTTCAAATTAATATATCGTACGAACCGTCCAACAATGTGGTGATTGTGGACGACAGGCGGGCGGTCGTGCAGACGGCGACTGTCGTAGAAAAGGGCGCCGTCATGCGCCTCGGCAGGAGCGACAGCCAACCGGTGGTCAAGCGCTTTCCGGACCCACCCGCAGGGCGGGCTACGCTCGAAGGGCGGGATCAGCTCGAAGGGCAGGATTCGCTCGTAGGGCAGGCCGCCTCAACCATGATGGACGGGGGCGGCGATTCGGATTTATTACAAGATGAAGAAAGTGACGGCGACGTCGAAGACAATGTCGAAGCCGATAATATCGATGGTAATTTAAGCGGCGATGGCGATGATAACGATAGTGGCAATAATAATGGCGCTAATAATGGCAATTATAATGATAATAATGGCAATGATAATGGCGATAATAATGGCGATAATAATGGCGATAATAATGGCATCGATGACGGCTATGAAGGCGACTACGAGGGCCTCTCCGACATAGACAGCGGGGACTTTGACATGTACGTGTTCGAGGAATACAGCGACTGGTACAGGGTGCGCTCGCTCGATGGCGTCGTCGGATATATTGAAAAGCGCTTTGTCGCGGTCAGGCGGTATGTGGACAGGGTCGCGCTATCCAATCCGCGCTCAACCGCATGGAGGCCGGAAAACGGCAAAATTGTGATGGTTTGGGAACAGGTGAATTCCCAGAGGGCGAACCCGGACACCGCCAACATTCCCGATATGCCGGGGCTTGACATAGTCTCGCCGACCTGGTTCCACCTGACGGACAAGGACGGGTCGGTGGAGAGCAGAGCGTCCGCGCAGTACATCGAGTGGGCCCACAGCAACGGTTACAAGGTGTGGGCCCTTTTTGCTAATACGATGAACGACATCGATATGACCTCGGCGTTCCTGAACAACGGCGCCGCACGCGAAGACGCGATCCGCGCAGTGCTTGCTTACGCTGCGATCCTGGGCATAGACGGCATCAACCTGGATTTTGAGAATGTGTATTTGAAAGACAAGGACGCCCTCACGCAGTTTGTCCGGGAACTCGCGCCCATGCTCCGCGAACAGGGACTCACGTTTTCCGTCGACGTCAACATTCCGGACGCCAGCGACACCTGGTCGAAGTGCTACGACACGCCCGCCATCGCCGAAGCCGCCGACTATATCAACCTCATGGCTTACGACCAGTTTGGCGCGCGCAGCCCCGAATCGGGCTCCGTCTCGCAGTTGTCATGGGTCGAGTTGAATTTACAAAAGCTGATTGAGCGCGACGGCGTGCCGCCGGAAAAGATCATACTCGGTATACCGTTTTACACGCGCATTTGGGAAATGG
This sequence comes from Oscillospiraceae bacterium, assembly GCA_009777515.1. Lineage (GTDB taxonomy): Bacteria > Bacillota > Clostridia > WRLR01 > WRLR01 > WRLR01. Next base: position 3,315 of record WRLR01000168.1, read on the forward strand.
GCAGCATCAATGCCCCCCAGGGCAGCCGCCCGTCCAACTCGTCGGCTGTCGGCATGAAGACTGCCATCGGCAACGTGTTCGACAACAGCGGCGACGTCGAATGGGACAGCGCGAGCGGGCAGTTTTTTTGCAGATATGTCAGGGACGGCAAGGCTTACCATGTTTGGCTGGAGGAGCCGCATTCTGCAAACCTGCGCTCGTCGCTGGTGCATAAATACGCGCTCGCCGGGGTCAGCGCGTGGAGCAGGAATTTCGTCATCCAGGAAATATGGGACGTCCTCAACCGCAACTTGAAAGAATATGCCAACTACTTTCAATGGCAGGCTGAGGCATATGAAGAAGAACCTATACTGGCGCGTGTGCAATAGCCGCGCCCTTTTTGTAGCATAGATACGTGGCGGCGCAGTCGAAGCGGGCGTCATGGCGATTAATGCCGCCGGGGGCGTCATAGCGTTTCATGTCGCTTGGGGCGTCATAGCGGTATAAATCGCCGGGAGCGTCATGTCCGCCAGGTTCGATTTCAGTGGCTGGGAACGCATTTCGTACGCATTCCATCGCCTCATCTTCCGATACGCCGACAAAGGCCATGAGCTCCGACAGATTGGGGTACTTGTATGGCTGCGCACCGCGCCATCCGGTTTTGCGGCTCGGCAGTTTCATGATGGGGGCGTAGTGGCGCATCGTGCAAAAGGACGTTTCAGGTTTGATGAACATCCCCTGCCTCCTGTACTCGGCGGCCAGGAATGAATTGTCGAAACTGAAGTTGTGCGCGACCCACTGCGGGCATGAACTAAAATCGTCGGCAATCTTGCTGGCATGGTCGGCGAACCGTCTGCCGCCGGACAGCCCGGCCAGCATGCTTACGCTAAAGCCGTGGACATTTTCGGCCCCCGGCTCAACATAGTCCACGGTAAAGAATAGATTCGTCCCCAAAAGGCCGCCGTCGCCGTCAATTAATATGTATGCAAGCTGGCATATGTTTCCGGGTTTCAGCCCGGTAGTCTCCGTATCAAAAACAACAGTCCGCATGGTGTATTATCCTAATCATTTTCCATAGAGTTGGGTAAATAATACATTGTTAAACCTGACCGGTCAATATATAATTTATGTATACAAGATTTACTGTTGACGGAAGGGATGGACATGTTGAGGAAAGAGCGAGCGGTAGCGAAAATTGTATTTGTTTTTTTTATATCAGCAATGCTGTTGTTGGCAGCGTGCCTGGCTGGCTGCGGCGCAGGGCAGGGCTCGCAGGGCGGAGCGACGGAAACAGCAGCGGCAATAGCCGATGCGGCGGAATCGACGACTACTTCGTCAGACGCGACGACAACGGCCACAACTACAGCCGAAACTACAGCCACAACTGCTGCCGCAACCACGGCAACGACCACTGCGGCTGCCACTACCGCCGCAACCACAACTGCGGCGACCACGATCGCAACAACAACCACCTCAACAACCGCCGCAACAACGGCCACAGCCACAACTACAACGGCTACTACGACAACTGCCGCGACCACTACGACAGCCGCTACAAACACGACGGTTGCAACAACGACGACGACCACGACCGCGGCTGCAACCACAACGACAGCCGCGACTACGACGACCACTACGACCACTACGACAGCCGCGACTACGACAACAACAGCCGTAACCACTACGACTACCGAGGCGGAGACAACGACGACCACCGAGGCGACGACCGAAGCCCCGCAGACAACCGAAGAGGCGACCACTGCGGAGGCGACTGTCCAAAGCGCCGCCAGCGTTTCGGACATTTATTCCAAGCTGCGCGCAGCGGCGTCGCTTCCGGAGATGTTTGCCGTGCCAGGCGACGTCGTGCCGGACTACTACGCCATATATCAGAGCGACTACACCGACGCGGTGTTTATGATGTGCACGGACAGTCTGCGGGCCGACGAAATTGTGATTGTAAACGCAGTGGACGACGCGGCGGCAAAGCGCGTCAACAGCATGTTGAAGCAGCGCCTGGCCAATAAAGCGGACGAAGCGTCTGTCTATTCGCCGGAGCAATTTGCCATCATCAAGGACTGCACCGTTACGCAGGACGGGCTGTGGGTCGCCATGATAGTGTCGCCGGACGCCGGGAGGCTGAGGACGGCTTACAAAAACGCTTTGGGGTGACGCCCCCTGCAACGTTCCGTTATTAAGCGAGGGCCATTATTTGGTTTTCAGTTCGCCGATTTTTTTATTTGCTTTTTTACCGGTTACTTGCGCCCTGGCCTTGATATTGCGTAAAAATATCAACGTTCAAAACGCCATGCTCGCGTTCATGAGCGTGGCGTTCTATACTTGGGGCAATCCGCCCTTCGTGCTGCTCCTGTTCTCATCGGTGATCATAAACTATATTTTGGCGAGATACGCCGACAGCGCCGACAATGCTGATAGCGTCAACTGTTCTGACAGCGTTAGTAATGCCGATAGCACCAACAGTGTCGAAAACGCTTATAACGCCGACAGCGCCGATAATGCCGACAGCGCCGACAGTGCGTTCCAGCAACGCGGCGCACGCAGGCGCAGGGCCGCCCTGGTCGCTTGCGTCGTCGTCAACATCCTGTTGCTATGCTTATTTAAGTATACGAATTTTATCGTGGAGAACCTTAACCGCCTCCCGGGCCTCGCCATCCCCGATCCGGGCATCCCGCTGCCCATCGGCATATCATTTTTTACGTTTCAGGCGATGTCATATGTGCTGGACGTGGGCGCCGGGCGGGTTCGGGCGCAGCGGAACATTATATCAGTGCTGCTATACATCTCGTTCTTCCCGCAGCTCATAGCCGGCCCCATCGTGCGCTATGTCGACATAGAGCCCGCGCTGAAAAAACGCGCCCCTACCTCCGGGGACGTCGCATATGGCCTACGGCGCTTTGTGTTTGGGCTCTCCAAAAAGCTGCTGATCGCCAATACGCTGGGCGCAGTCGCGGACACTGTCTTTGGCATGGGCGCGATCGCCTGGCCTTTGGCATGGCTCGGCGCCCTCGCTTACACATTTCAAATATACTACGATTTTTCCGGCTACTCCGATATGGCCATCGGGCTTGGCCGGATGTTTGGATTCCGTTATTTGGAAAACTTCAACTATCCATACGCCGCATTAGGGGTCAGGGATTTTTGGCGCAAATGGCACATCTCCCTGTCCACATGGTTCCGCGACTATGTCTACATCCCGCTGGGCGGCAACCGGCGCGGCAGGGCCAGGGAGGTGCTCAACAAATGCGCGGTCTTCTTTCTGACCGGGCTCTGGCACGGCGCGAGCTGGAACTTTGTTGTGTGGGGGCTGTACCACGGGCTGTTTTTGTCGATTGAGTCATATGGCGGCGCGCGCCTGCGAAAGGCGCCGAGGGTTGTTGTTTGGCTGTACACAATGCTCGTGGTCATAGCAGGCTTTGTCATATTCCGCGCCCCGGACATGGCAGAGGCTGGCCGCATGCTGTCCGCGATGTTCCTCGGCGGTGGCCGGGGCGGGGGCTGGGGCGGCGCCCCGGCGCAGTTCCAAGTTGCGCTGTACTTGCTGAAGCCGTCGGTCCTAGTGGCGTTTGCGGCGGCGATCACCGCAATGTTCCCACTTAAACCCATTCTGTCGGCCCTCAGCCCAAAACTGCAGGCGGTTGGCTTTGCGCTGTCCATACCGCTTTTTATATTGTGTGTGCTGAGCCTTGCGACATCGACGTATAATCCGTTTATATATTACAGATTCTGACGAAACCGGGGGACTGTGTGGCAGTGCTGTTTGATCGCGCTAAAAAAACATTTTTTATCATATATAGCGCAGTGTTCTTTATCGCAACGCTCGCGCCAGCAGCCATGGCTCCGTTCGAGCCACGCATAATTGGCGAGGTGGGCGAGGTGGGCGAGGATGGCGAGGTGGGCGAGGTCGATGCGCTTGGCGAATCCGACGTAGCAGGCGAGCTTGATGAGGTGGGCGGGTTCGGCGA
>WRLR01000169.1 GCA_009777515.1 Oscillospiraceae bacterium
AATACGGCTCTCTAATACATCTTTTGCCATTATTGCGGCTTCTTCTAATGTCGCGCCTTCAGTGTAACATGGCTGAATGTCGGGAAATTTAACAAAGTAGCCGCCTTCCTCTTTCATAAAGACAGCAGGATATGCGAATTTGGTTTTCATATCAAAACCTCCATTTATTTTAGTTTTGCGTCCTCTAATATTTGGTTGTATAAACCCTTACCTAATTCTTTGTGATGATGTGGTACGATGACATAAGCATCGTCTTTAGTCATGTGATAATGGCTGCTCTTACTGACTTTAATAACCTTAAATCCTTTTGATTTTAATGTCTTTATCATTTCAACGCCCGTCATATACGCACCTCATAATAAAAGCATAACACGTAAGTTACGTATTGTAAAGCGATATTTAATAGCTAGTGAGTGAAGAGTTTACCTAATTGAACATTCAATATCATCCTCTCCCTCTACGTATTTTTCCGCTTCCCATATGTAAAGCAGTATAAAAAGTGGGAAAACGTTTTTAGTATAGTAATGATAAACTACAGGTTATATAATACTTTTGGAAGCGTTAGCGTGAAAATGTTGATGTAGGGTGCGCTGTCCTCGGCGCACCGCAGAAAGGCACGACGGAGGATAATATGAGCCGAATCTGTTTAAAACAGGGCTGGAGCCTGCGGGAAGAGCCTTTGAATTACGGGAAAGATATGGCCGGGTGGGTATCCCGCCAACCAATTGGGTGGTATGAAAACCTGGAATTGCCTTTAGATGTGCATATGCCCCTCATCGAAGCGGGCGTCATTAAAGACCCGGTGCTGGCGGATTACTGTTTTGACAGCGAATGGATCGAAAAGCGTTCCTGGTGGTTCAAAAATACGTTTACTGTCGATATGGCCTGCCCGGTGATGGAGTTGGTCATCGAGTCCCTGGACATACACGGGGATGTGTTTTTAAACGGTTCATATTTGGGCCATCAAGCCAGCGCCCATTATCCATTCCGCCGCGAGGTATCCGAGTATATCGTCCAAGGCGAAAACACTCTATTGGTCCGTTTGTCCTCCGGTTTGGAATATGTATCGGACAATGATCTGGCGGAGATTGATTTCGCCGTTTGCACGGAAGCCGCCAATGGTTGTGACGAACGGGGGGATATGCGCCGGGCGGCGCTCCGCAAGCCCACGTATGTGTATGGTTGGGACTGGTGCCCGCGCGTCGGGACAGTCGCTATAGGTAAAAATGTATATATTGAATGCCATCGAGAAGCGGCGATCCGTTCCGTCAGCCTTGAAGCCGTCAGCCTCGAAGCCGTCAGCCTCGAAGCCGTCAGCCTCGGCTCTGCGGCAAAATTGCGGGGAACGTTGGAAGTGGAGCTGTTTGATATCATTGCTTCCGCCGACGCGGATTTGGAAATATCCCTTTCAATAAACGGCGCAGTCGCCGCTTCCGCTCACATATCCGACGCCTTGCTTTGCTCGGGTATTAATTACTTTGAGGTTGAACTGACATTGGAAAACCCGCAATTGTGGTGGCCCAACGGGATGGGCGAACAGCCGCTTTACGATGTGGCGTCGGTTGTTCGCTGCCGAGGCGCCGAAGACGCGTATCCGGTCTTTAAGTACGGCGTGCGCCGGATTACATTGGATACTTCCCGCGCGGACGAAAAAAACCGCAACTTCGCCCTGCTGGTAAACGGCGCACCCATGTTTTGCAAAGGCGCGGACTGGATTCCAGCGGATTCTATCTATGCCAGGGTCAGCCCGGAAAAATACGACGCGCTGATTAAAGAAAGCATGGAGGCCAATTTTAACATGCTGCGCATATGGGGCGGCGGGCTTTATGAACGAGACGAATATTATGACGCATGCGACAAGTACGGCATTTTGGTCTGGCAGGATATGATGCTGGGATGCACCACAGTCCCCGATCACCGCGAGGATTTTTACGAGCTATGCCGCCGCGAGTTTGATTATCAGACCAAGCGCCTGCGCAACCGGGCCTGCATAGCGCTTTTTTGCGGCAACAATGAAAACCATTGGATATTCAGCGGGCCCGCTTTTGCGGATACCGTAAAATTCAAGCAGGAGAAACAGTACGGGTTAAAGCTATGCAATGTTTTGATGCCGGAAATCATGCGGAGCAACTGCCCGTGGATCCCTTACTGGAATTCGTCACCATATGGCGGCGACGCGCCGAATTCCGCGTCCGTCGGCGATGTGCACCATTGGGGGGAATGCATGATGAACCCGGATATGGAGCTTAGGATCGAACCTAAAGAATATGATAAAGTGCAGGCCCGCTTTGTCAGCGAATACGGGTACCCCGGGCCTTGCCCGATTGAAACCATCGAAACCTATTTTGACGGCAAGCCTATCGACCGGGGTTCGAATATTTGGAGCCTCCATAATAATACATTTGAAAAATTGACGGTTAACGCGGGCATAAAAAAGCATTATACGGACAGGGAATTGCTTTTGGACGAATACCTTTTATACGCGGGGCTAACCCAGTCCCTTATGTTGGAGTACTCCCTGGAAAGCCTGCGGTTCAAGGGCTTTTGCGGCGGCGGCTTGTTCTGGATGTACAACGACTGCTGGGGCGAGGTGGGTTGGACGATTATAGACTACTATCTCCGGCGCAAAATCTCCTTTTATGGGGTCAAGCGAGCGTTCGCGCCCGTAAAGCTCATCCTGCGCGAAACGGGGGCGGACGCGGACGCGGGCGGCGTCGCCTTGGTCGGGTGCAACGACACCGTAAAGGATATTGATATTGATTTAGAATATGGATATAAAGCCTTCGACGGTTCGGTTGCCGATGCGAAGGCCGCCAGCGCGCGGCTTCCCGCGCGGCAACGCAAAACATTGCTTGTTTTTAACAAGGGCGGGCATGACCCAGCCAAAGGCATATGGTATGCGGCGCCGGCGGCGCATACGGCGCCGGCGCCGGCGAACAATGTCGACATATTACCGGCGAACAATGTCGGCATATTGCCGGCGATCCTGCGGGTAATGGATGCGAAAAGCCTTGCGCTGCCGCCTGTTAAAACATGCGTGGCATCCGCCGATTGCGGCGGGGACCTTGTTGTCAGCATTAAAGCGGAAACGTACTGCCACGGCTTATATCTGGACGTCCCGCCCGATACGCATGTAAACGATAATTATTTTGCCCTTTTGCCGGGCGAAAGCAGGGACATAATCGTCAAAGGCGGCGCCGGCAAAACCTTCGAACTCAAATCCATAAACGTGGGTTGACGGACAAAGTGGTGAAAAGGCAAATGGACGAAAGAGGGCAAAGGGACAATAGGATCAATAGGGTCAATAGGGGACAAAAGGGTATTTACTGCCGCCATTATGTCACCATGTTTGTGTGATGATGCGCACCACTTCCGGGTTCGTCTCCTTTTGCTCCTTCCAGTCGTATAGGCCGAACCCGCCGCCCAGATAGTTCCACAGCGCCCTGCCGATGTGGTACTGGTTGAAGAATTCGGTTACGTCGCGCATCCAGTTCAATTTGCTCGCCAGCGAGGCCTTGTCGTATACGCCGTACTCGCCGCAGTATGTCATGCGTCCCGTTTTTTTCTGGAAGGCGCCCGCCAGGTCCAAATCGCGCTTGATGGTGTCGCGGTCGCAGCGCATGTCCAGATAGCGCCTGAGCGTGCGCTCATATTGCGGGTGATCGGCTACAAACTGTTTGATGTCCTTGAAGTCCGCAGGGTACTCCTGCTGGTGCAAATAGTCCATGTTCACCTTGTTCCATGGTGCGAACTGGTGCGTGAACAGTATAGGCTCGTAATAATGGAAGTTGTACACGACATGGTCGTCGTCCATTATGGGCAGCAGCTCCAGCGTATGCACGCTGTTGTGGAACACGCCGCCGTATATGATGTCCCGCCCGGGCGATACCGCGTGGATTGCGCGGACGGTGTCCTGGGCCAGGCCGACCCACGCGTCGAAGTAGCCCTCCTCGGCGACCTCGTTTAGCAAGTCGAACGCCAGCATGTCGCCCGTGCCGCTGTAGCGCTTCGCCAACTGCACCCACAGCGCGGTGAACACTTTTTTAAGCTCGTCGGACTCGAACATCGTGTTGCGGCCGATGTCCTGGAACCTATAGCCCGGCGCCCAGTGGAGATCGAGCAGCAGCGAGACGCCGGCGTCCGCGCTCCATTGGAGCATATCGTCGAGCAGCGCTATCCCCTCGGGCTTGAACGTGTAGAGATCGCTGTCGTCGAGCAGCAGCGGATAGTCAAACGGGAGCCGAATGTGATCGAAGCCCCAGTCGCGAATCCGCATGACATCGTCACGGGTGGACATCTTCCGGAACAATGCGTAGTCGAGGTTTCTGTACTGTGAGATCCAGCATCCAAAATTTACGCCGGTTTTAAAGTTTTTCATAACGTCGCCCCCTATATTCCTATATTCTTATATTAATTTTATAATGATTCTACTATTTATCGTTATTTAATACAAGTTCATATATGGTTGGATGCGTGTGATATGATATAATCCCAACAAACAAATTGCCGGAAGGTTAATAGAAATGTCGGAGAAACAGTTTATTAGTTCGGATGCTGGCGCGAGCGCTGCGCCACAGGCTCAGGCGCCAGATCAGGCGCCGGATATATTGCTCATAATATGCGACCAACTGCGTTATGACTGCGTCGGCAGTTCGCGGGCGCGCCCGGTAAAGACGCCGCACATGGACGCCATCGCGCGCGGCGGCGCCCGGTTTTTAAACGCCTTTACGCCGCAGCCGCTGTGCTGCCCGGCGCGACAGAGCCTGTTGACTTCGCGTAGGCCGGAGCGCGACGGGCTGCTGTGGAACCATGACATTACCCTAAAGACGCCGTCCCTCATGCCCGGCGAGCGCCTGTGGCCGACCCGCCTGCGGGAAGCTGGTTACCGTATGGCCTATGTGGGCAAATGGCACGAGTCGGCGGACTACCCGCCTACGGCGTTCGGTTATGACACATACGACAGCGACGACGACTACGCGGCGTATAGGGAAGGGGCGTTTGGCCCGGCTGACTTTCAGGGGTGGATTGGGGGAGAGGTCGACCCGGCGCCGACGGAGCATACGCATACGCATTGGCTCGCCCGGCAGGCGTGCCGCAGGCTGGATGAATTTATCGATGGCGAGGGGACAGGGTCAGGGTTAAGCACAGGGGCCGGAGCCGGGGCAGGGTCAAGCACTGGGACCGGGGCAGGGTCAAGCGCAGAGGCCGGCCCATGGCACCTGCGCGTGGACTTTTCGGAGCCGCACCCGCCGTACCGCCCCGCAGCCGAGTTCGCGCGTATGTACGACGCCCGTGATATAGCGCAGTGGGATAGCTTTTGCGAAGATTTTCACAATAAACCGTATATCCAAAAGCAGATGATCCATACCTGGGGCATAGAAGACTATGGCTGGGACACTTGGTCTACCATCGTGGCGCGCTACTATGCCTATGTCAGCCAGCTCGACGACGCCATTGGTAAAATCCTTGCCACGCTCGCGCGGAGCGGGCGGCGCGACAATACCCTTGTCATACTGACGCCCGATCACGGCGACATGTGCGGCGCCCACCGGATGGTCGACAAACACAATGTATTGTACGACGATATCGTGCATGTCCCGCTGCTGATGATGTGGCCGCGCGTCCTGCGCCCGGGCATGGAGATCGACGCTTTTGTGCAAAATACGCTCGACATTGGCCCGACGCTGCTGGAAGCGGCCGGCCTGCATCGGCCAGGCGGTGTGGGCGGCAGCGGCGTGGGCGGCAGCAGCGTGGGTGGCAGCAGCGTGAGCGGAAGCGACGCGGGCGTGGGTGACAAAGGCGTGGGCGGCACTGGCGTGGGCGATGCAAGCTCCAGCGCTGAGCCGGTAGCCGTCGACGGACGCTCGCTGTTCCCGCTGTTTAGCGGGGCCGTTCCGTCGGACTGGAGGGACTGCGCCGTTTCTTCATACAACGGCCAGCAGTTCGGTTTGTACACGCAGCGCATGATACGAAACAACGAATGGAAATACATATGGAACACGGCTGATATGGACGAGCTGTACTGCTTGCGCGACGATCCGGCGGAACTGGAAAACCGCGTTTATGACCCGTGCTGCGCGGACGTGCTTAAAGACATGAGGCGAGGGCTGCATGACGTATTGGTCAAGGAGGGGGACGGGCTGCTAAAGAGCCACTGGATGCGGAACCAACTGCTGGGCGTCACGAAAAAATTATGATTACGCGCGGGGCGGGCATGGGTACTGGCGGCTAAAGGCCGCGCCAACGTGGGCATGCACCAATCTGCGAGGATAATGAGATCAAATGTTCCAACAAAAATATAACGGAGGTATTTTTAATGGGCAACTCTCCCTGGCGCACAGCCGTAATCGGCGTAGCGCACATGCACATCAAAACCATCGCGGGGCATTTCGCCGCTTGCGACGATTTCAACCTGACGGCGGTAGCCGATCTGCCCCCCTCGCGCCCCTCGGTCTGCGAGAAGCCTGATACGAGGCCGTTTTTGGTAAAGAAGATTGGCGAGTTGGCGAACGGAAATATTTACGAAGACTGGCGCGTTTTGCTCGAAAAGGAAAAACCTGAAGTAGTGCTGTGCTGCGCTGAGAACGCCCGCCACGGCGCGTTTATAACCGAGCTCCTGTCGAGGGGCATCCACGTCGTCGTCGAAAAACCCATGGCCGGCACATACGGCGAAGCAAAACTCATGGCTTACGCCGCGAAGAACGCGGGCGTACGGCTGCTCATCAACTGGCCGTCGTCCTGGAACCCGGCGAACAGGCTTGCCAAAGAATTGATCGACGCGGGCGCGGTCGGCAAAGTGTTCCGTTTTCAGTACCGCAACAGCTCTTCGCTAGGCCCGCACTCGTACAACCAGGGGCTGACGGACGATGAAAAATCCGCCGAATGGTGGTACCGCCTCGCGGATCGCGGCGGCGCCTATTGGGACTATTGCTGTTACGGCGCCAATATGTCGCGCTGGTTCCTGGGCGCAGACGCCATTTCAGTGCAGGCGATGTGCGCTAACTTTGCCACGCCCTATGCCGAAACAGAGGATTTTGGCGCTATATTGGCGCAGTACCCGTCTGCGGCGGCTATAATTGAAGGCACATGGACGACGCTGCATTCGGGCTTCCCCGCCGGCCCCATCGTGCATGGGCTGGAGGGCGCGCTGGTGGTGGACTCGGGGGATGTAAAGATATATAAGGAGCGGAGCAAATACGAGCCTACCGAGACGCATACGCCCGA
>WRLR01000170.1 GCA_009777515.1 Oscillospiraceae bacterium
AGACGGGCGCACGCTTGTGCCGCTCAGGGTCATAGCCGAGATGCTAGGCGCTGAGGTGGATTGGAACAGTTCCCGCCAACAAGCAACGATAACCACGGCGGCATACACTGTAACCTTCACGATCGGCACCAGAAGCTTTACCGTAAACGAAGCGACGAAAACGCTTGATGTCCCCGCCGAAATCAATAGCGGGAGGACGATGGTTCCGATTCGGGCAATAGCAGAGGCTATCGGCGCCAAGGTTGATTACAACGCCGCAACGACCACGGCCACGGTAGATTATTTCACGACAATGACTGGCAGCGTTAAGATAACCGGATCCACGACCGTCCAGCCAATCGCCCAAGCGGCGGCGGACAAACTGAACAGCATGAACAGCGGGCTGAGCATATCAGTCGCGGGCGGCGGTTCGGGAGCTGGCGTGAATGACGCTATCGCCGGAACAAACAACATAGGCATGTCGTCCCGCGAGCTTACAAGCGAGGAACTGGACCAGCTCAATTGCATAGCCGTAGCCAACGACGGCATCGCGGTAATAGTCCACCCGTCAAACCCGGTCAGAAACCTTTCAGCCGACCAGGCCGCGCAAATATTCTTGGGCGAAATCAATAATTGGAAAGACGTAGGCGGCAATGACGCGCCGATCCTTGTACAGACCCGCGAAACCGGCTCGGGAACGCGCGTCACCCTTGAGGAAATGCTGCTTTCAAGAAATGAAGTCATCGGCACAGCCACGCCGCATACGTCATCCTCTTTGATCAAGCAAGCTGTGGCGCGCGAAGCGAACTCAATTGGCTTCGATTCGATCGGGTTTGTGGACTCGACCGTCAAAGCCGTTCCGATCAACAACATCGCGCCGACGTCCGAAACCGTGAAAAGCGGCTCTTACATAATGGGCAGGAGCCTGTATGTCGTTACAAAAGGTGCGCCTTCAGGCAGCTCGGCGATGTTCATCGACTATCTAAGGACAGCTGGCTGCCAGAAGAACATAGTCGAAAAAGAGGGTTATATTGGTATCGACTAGGTCATGTACCTTTGTTTTTGTTATTGTTATTGTTATTGTTATGCAAACGATCATGAAAAATGAAGCCATTTTGGCCCATCGCGCTCAATGAAAAGTAGTCCAGTCAGAATGCACAAAAAGGGTTATTCGCTATTTCGTGTGGGTAGGAAAGAAAGCGATCAAAATTGATCGTATCACCATACATTCTTGAATCACTTTTTGAGTAACTTTAGGATGTCGATCTTTTTCCACAGCAGTGTATCAACAGAATAAAGTTTTCATTAATACCTTGAATGGCATGCTCGCCATACAGCGGTAATTAGGGCAAGCAAATGATTCCGCCCCCGGCGGAACCATTTGCGCGGCAGCGCGGGGGCGTGGGGGTGCGGAACCCCCACTGCACATCGTCGCGTTAAGGCGCCAGGCGTAGCGGATATGCAGTCACCTGAGCTGGCCTGGGGCGACGCCCGGCGCATCTTAAGGCTTTATGAACAAACGCGAGATCGCGGCCGCGCGACGCTTAGCAAAAGCGTGAATGCGCGGGCGCTAGCATGGACGAAGGATGCGCGACGCGCGCAGGCCGGCGCGCCTGCGCGCCCTACTCGATCGCTAGGCTGTGATCCGCCACCCCGATAATTGCCCCCCATCATGTTCGCGGCGTCATCGGTATCGTCGCATCCAACATCACCCTATGCATCGGCAGGCCCGTTAAAAAAGCGGCAGGCCACGGCGCGCTTGGAGGACCCCGCGAGCGGCGGCGGCCGCTTAGCGAACCAGGCATTCATCGGTTCCCATAGCGCGGTTCCGCCTGCCGGACGTTCTTCGGGCCAGCGACGCTAATCGCCAGGCAAGCCGCAACGTCCGCAAGAAGCCCCCTTCCGCCAGCTGTTGGCGGTTCCAGCGGCGCCGCGCGGCGGACGCTTTCCACCATCCCCATCGAGCCAAAACTTCCGCAAAACAATGGCAATCCCTTGCCATCTGTGTCATAGTATTTGTTAACCAGCAAAAACGGACAAGATGGAAAGGAATCGCCATGGCAATTTTACCACCTAGCTGCGAAGTTTGGAATAGCCTGGCCAAGAATTTTTTCGGCGCCCCCGCTGCGCTCGCTGGCAGGGGGCATTGCATATATATCCTCATCAGACGCCTGAGCGAAGCATTGGAGGCGTTCATACTCACGGGGAAGCCGGGCGATGGCGCGCTCCACGTTTTCGACGAGAAGCAGGAGCGGGCGATTGCCGGGCATTGGGCGAGCCTTGGGCTGACGGTCACATACCGCAGCCAGCAGATAACCTATATGAACCACACCGTAACGGTCAAATACCTGCACGTCCATAACCCAACGACAAACGCGGGGGCCTCGCTGATCCCGTGGTTCATGCGCCCCGGCCGGCCATATCCAATATTTACCTACGTATATGCCGTATGGCATTACCTGTCCACAGGCGAAAAGAGCCTCAGCCTGTCGGCCGCCGCAGCCCAAAAGGTGTTCGGCGTCGGGCGCCTCAACAAAAGCACGGTCAGCCGCAACATGGAGGCGATGGCAAGGACCATCGCCATGGCCGGGGTCGACAGGCCGCTGGCGGCCGATGGGCGCGAAGCCCCGCCCGACGAGGAGACGATCGCGCGCGTCCCGCAAATGCTGGCGGGCGGCCCGCCCGCCGAAGGGCTGGGGGCGACGCGCGACGCCGCCGCGCCCGCAGGCGGCAACGCCGCGCTGCGCCGCGCGCTGGGCGGCATCCCCGCCGAGCTTTCAAAGGTGGAGAAGGGAGGCGGGCCCGGCGGCGGCAAAGCGCGCGACGGCAGGAAGCGCGGCGCCCGGCCGCGCGCCGAACGCAAGAAGCCCGCGCAACGCATCGTCCGCTTCGTCGATTCCTGGCAGATCGAAAGGGCGCGCATAGCTTTCATCGGGATATGCCGGCGCGCCGTCCTGGTCGCGGCCGAAAAATACCACCGGTTTTTGCTCTAAAAATAGTTGTTTACGTGCAACGGCGCCCAGGCATAGGATCGAATGGCGGAGCGGCGGCTCCCGCCGACCCTCCGGGCGCGGGCGCCGCGAGCCCGCGCCACGAAAGGGGGGATTTGGCATGGAAGTGGGCAGGGGATGCAGGATGGAGCTGGTTTCGGCGCGGCTGATCAAACGGATGCCGGGCTTGGGCCTCGCCGCCTCGCCAAAGGGGGTCGGGAAGGCCAGGGAGTTTGCGAAGAGGCGCGGGCACTGCAGGCCGGTCGCGCTCTCGGATTCCGATGGGTTCATGACCCTGCTCGCCGGGGCGGCGGCATTCGAAGCGTGCCTCGAAGACAAAGGGGCGAAAGTCCCTGCCGTAGTCGTGCGGACCGAGGGCGGGGCCGACGACCTGATGTTCGCGCTGCAGTCGGCTGAGCTTGACTGCCCTCCGTGCGCGGTCGCCGTAAGCTCCGCCATCGTCCAGCTGATAGACCTGCACGGCGCAGCCCGCAAGCATATCGCCGAGTCGCTGGGGAAGACGCCGTCGTGGGTATGCAGGATGGAAAGCCTCAGCAGGAGGCTGAACGCCTCCGTGCGCAAGATGGTGGCGGCGGGGCAGCTGCCCGCGCGTTCGGCGCAGGAGATCGCGCGCCTGCCCGGAGAGGTCCAGACGCAGTTCGCCGTTTCCGCCGCCAACGACCTGCTGGGCAAGGAGAGCATCGCGTACCTCGTAAGCCGGTATCTGAGCGAGGACGCCGGCCCTGAGGAGCGCGCCAGGATCGTCGGGGCGCCGAGGCTGGCGCTCCCGGATATGCCGAGGCGCCGCAGGGTGGCGGCGGGGCGCGCCGCCGACGGCGCGTCGCTGGCGCGCGCCATCGCCAGGCTCTTCGACGGCGCGGCGCGCCTTTCCAGCCTGCTGGTCGGGGTGGACTCCGGCGAGGCGGCCGCGAGCGCCGCGGACGCCATGGCGCTCGCCGACAGCTTGGCGGCGCTGGCCATGCTCCTCAAGGCGGTTTTTGACCCGGGCAAAGGCTCCGGGGGAGGGAGGGCGCGCTGATGGTAGGGACGGAGCTGTACGGGCAGATCAGGCGGCTCAGGCTCGAAGGGCTGTCGCAGAGGGGCGTCGCGCGGCGGCTGGGCGTCTCGCGCGCCACCGTCGCCAAATACTGGGACGGCGCGCATATCCCCGGCACGGCCTGCCGCCGCGAGCCTAAGGAGTCCGCGGACAAGGCTCAGATCAAGGGCGCCATCAGAAAATACTGCGAGGAGCACCGGGGCGGCCAAACCCGCAAGCACAAGATCAACGGCCACACCCTGTGGCGGGACCTGCATTACGAATACCCCCGCAGCGAACCCACGTACCGCAGGTACTGGGCGGAGATACGGGGCGAGAGGCAGGTCCGCACAAGGCTGCCCTTGTCGTTCAAAATCGCAGAAGCCGCCGAGGCTGACTGGAAAATGGCGAAAGCGCGCATACGCGGCAAGGAGCTCGACTTGCATGTCCTGTGCGTGAACCTGATGTTCGGCTACACCCCTTTCATGAAGGCGTACCCGGACGAAAAGCAGCACAACCTCGTCGACGGCCTGGTCTCCGCAATGGATTTTTTCCAGGGATCTCCAGCCAAAATTATAATGGACAACATGACCACATCTCGCAAGAAAGGCTATGGCAAGAAAGCGGAGCTGACAGACGAGTTCAAGCTTTTCGCCGCCCACTACGGCATCGAGATACTGTTCACCAACCCATACGAAGCGCCCGAGAAGGGAGGGGCCGAGGTCAGCGCTAAGACGGCGGGCGGCGTACTGACGCCGACCATGGACGTGGACGACATCTGCGAGGTCAACGACAAGCTCCTTGAGGAATGCATGCATTACATCGAGCGCACCGGGCGCGTCGGCAACCGCCCGGGCACCGTAAAGGAACTGACCGAGCAAGAGAGGCCGCGCCTGAGGCCGCTGCCGGCCAAGCGCTACGAAGTGGGCGTCCACGGCAAGGCGACGGTCAGCAACCAGCAGCTCTTCAAGTTCGACGGCTTCGTGTACTCGGCCCCGCGCCCCTGCGCCGGCAAGGAGATCGGCATAATCGCTTACTCCTTCCGCGTAGAGCTTTACCACAGGGGCGCGAGGGTATGGGAATGCAGCAGGCCGCTTTTCGAGTCGGAGAACCGGGTCTACGCCGAGCATTTCATCTTCGACCTTGACATCAAGCCCCGGGCCAGGGAAAACGCGTTCCCCCTTCTTGAAGGCATCCTGCCCCCGGAGCTGGACAGGTTCCGCAAACTCTGCAAGTCCAGGACCACGAAGTGCCACCAGCTGTACATGCTGATGAAAAAAATGGAGGAGGTGGGGCGGGAAGCTTTGCTCAAGGCGGTCGACATCGCGAACGCGGCCGGCAGCCCCACCCTGGCCAAGGTCGAGGCGTTGCTCCACCCTGGCCCCGGCGGCCCCAGCGGCGGCGGGGAGCCGGGAATGGCCGAGCTCGAAGACGACTTCCACGTGGAGCTGCGCGACCCCGCCGACTACGCGGCCCTGCTGGGCGGCGACTAAGCCAATATCCGAATACCGGCTCCGGCCGCGAGGCGCTTGCGCGCCGACCGGGCTGGGCCGGCAGCCAAAGGAGGGGCCAATGGGCCAACTGAAGGAAGAGCGCGCGATGGATGACTCGGCGGCCATGGCCGAGGGCATCGCGAGGCTATTTGGCGCGGCCAACATGCCGCTCCTGGCGGACGAGAGCCTGTACGCGGGCATCCCGCTCCCAGCTCTTGCGGGCATCCACGAGGCGCTGAGCGAGCAGCGCACGGATGACGACGCCAAGAAGTTCCGCAACCGCATGCGCTACGCCGGCATCTTAAAGGAGCGCACGTCGAACACGTTCAAATGGGACGACGGGACTTACCCGCTTGTCGGGCCCGGCCTGATCGAACAGGCGCTGACGATCGGGTTTGTCCGCCAGCGCAAAAACCTCATCATGGCCGGCCCGCCGGGCGCCGGCAAGTCGCTGCTCGCGGCCATCATTGCGTGCAAGGCGATCCGCGAGGGCTTTTCGGTCAAATACAAAACCGCCCACGACATCAGCGTGGAGCTCCGGGAAGCCCGTTCCGGCAACAGCCTGTCCGGGTACATCAAAAAGATGCAGGCATACGACCTGCTCGTGATCGAGGACATCACGTTCTCCGCGCCAGAAATCAAGACGGCGCAGGCATTCTTCTCAATCATCGACAAGAGGTACGCGCGCAAGTCCACGATCATAACGACGAACGGCAACGTCAAGGAATGGGCCGGCAACTTCCCGGACAAGAGCATGTTCGCCGCTCTGCTCGGCCGCATATACGAGGAGGCGCTCCTGCTCAACATGAACGGGGCGGTTGACATGCGGCTCAGGCTGGCCAACGACGCGCTTGGCGGCGACGCCGCGATCGGCGCCATGCATGCGGGGGGAGGGTCCTTTGATGCGTAGCCGCTTCGGTTTCGGCTATCTCTATAGCGATGAGTTCATGCGCGAGCATTCCGATGAGGACTCGCTTGAGCATTTAGAGATGATGTATCCCTACGAATTGATTCACGTTTTGCTTTCGGACATATGCCGCCTGGTGCAGCTTGTGATCGACACGCGCGACGAAGTTAACAGTTTGTCCCTCGATCGCGTAGTGTATTGCGCGACCGCCCAAGATGTGATCGACGCCGCTTATGACGGCCACCCGGCATTGGTCCGGTACATTGAGCTGTACGGGGCTGATGCGATAATCCCTTGGGAGTCGTAGCGCTTGCGTCTCCCTCCAATGCATGGGAGTTCCCCTGCCCCAGCCCCGCCCGCCGACGCGGGCTTTTCTTTTTGCCTTCGACGCCCATGCATGCCCCTTTTGCGTCACGCTTGGCCGCTGTATCCTTAAATGCCCCGCTATTTCGCATTTGAGTTTCTTTTTCGGCGGCTATTTGCGCCTCTTTTCTTTATTCGTCATTATGCCAACAAAACCTCCCTTGGCTGTCGACGATATGTTGATCAAAATGCTCGTTTTCATCTTCTGCCCAGCTAGGCTTCGACCTGCTATCGCAATGGCCTATTTTTTTGAGCGGAGCTTCCTTTATTTTTGATTAACAATTGACTACTCTTTTCTGATCGTATGCAGGATGAGCTGTATGCGCGAAACGAATTTACTTTCGCCGTCATATATGGCAGAAGACGCGTCGGCAAAACAAGCCTTATTGGTGAATTCATAAACCGTG
>WRLR01000171.1 GCA_009777515.1 Oscillospiraceae bacterium
TGGACATGAAAACGGAATATTTCCTAAATGATCCCGACGACATTACGCGCTTCGAGGCGGAGGTCAGGGCAAAGGGGCTGCCCGTCACATACAACGTCTCCATCAACCAGGCGGCATATGACAAAGTGACCGGCCCACTCGCCGGTATGCGGGGCGCCGCCGTGACATTCATGGTCGTCATATTGATATTGGGCGCCATTGTGCTGGCGCTGGTTTCCTTCCTCGCGGTCAGGGAACGCAAATATGAGGTGGGCGTCCTGCGCGCTATGGGCATGGAGAGGGGCAAGGTCGCAGCCGGCATGCTGGCGGAGTCGGTGATGATCGCCGCCGTATGCCTCGCCATCGGGCTTTTGGCAGGCGGCGCTGTGGCGCAGCCCGTCGCGGACAGCATACTAGCCGGAAGGGTCGCCGAAGCGGAGGACGAGTACGGCGATGGCTTGAACAGGGCGCTCTTTGTCGGTGGGCAGGCGCAGATAGGCGATGGCGCGCAGGGCTATGTGCCGGAAAGCGAAATTGAGGTAAGCCTGGGCGCGGGCGTCTTCGCGCAGATCATTGTTATAACGATCTGCCTCGCGGCGCTGTCCGGCGCAATCGGCGTCGCCGCGATAACACAGTATGAGCCGCTGAAAATATTGCGGGAGAGGACATAGGTGCAAGACATGGTAGACGCATTCGCAAATAATACTACAAGTGTGGGTGTGCTAGCGCTGCGTAATGTAGCTTATACATACGAAGGCGCAAAGAAAACCGTCTTCAAAGACGTCAGCCTGACGTTCGAGGAGGGCAAGGTGTATGCAATCGTCGGCAAGTCGGGCGCGGGCAAGTCCACGCTGCTCTCGCTCATGGCAGGGCTGGACATCGCGACGGAAGGCCTCGTCGAATACGATGGGAAGGACCTTTCTACAATCAACCTCAACCACTACAGAGCCAGGCAGGCAGGGATAGTCTTCCAGAGCCTGAACCTGCTGACCAACGCCACGGCCATCGACAACCTCGTGCTGTCCATGCACATAAGCGGGGCTGCGGTGCGGGACAAAAGGGCGAGGGCCTATGCGATGTTGGAAAAGGTGGGCATCGACAAAGACAAGGCCGGGCGCAAAATCCTAAAACTCTCCGGCGGCGAGCAGCAGAGGGTGGCCATAGCGCGGGCATTGGCACACGACCCGGCGCTGATCATCGCGGACGAGCCGACGGGCAATTTAGACAGGGCGACTGTGGACGGCATCTTGAAAATTTTTTCGCAGCTCGCGCACGACCCGCCGGAAAGCGGGGGCGGGAAATGCGTGATCATCGTCACCCATTCAAGGCTGATCACATCCATCGCGGACGAAATATGGGGGCTCGACAAGGGCGCGTTCCGGCAGCTCCCAGCCCGAAAGGGCAAATAATGATCACGAAAAGACATGAGTATGATCATGAGAGGTAAAAAGATGATCACAAAGAGACATGAGTATGATCGCGAAAGACAAGAAGATGATCATAAAGAGATATGAGTATGATCGCAAGAGACAAGAAGATGATCACAAAGAGGCATAAATATGATCGCGAAGGGGCCAGACGATGTATGTAATTGAGCACGCGCTGCGAAACTTATATAAAAGCCCCGGCAGGAACATACTGCTGGGGGCGATAATTTTTGCAATCATAACGGCTACGTCCGTTTCGCTTGCGATATACAACACTTCGGGGCATATCGCCGGGGAAGTACTGACCGCGCTCAAATGCGCAGTACGGGCCGCGCCCAGGATGCAGGCCATAACAGCAGGCCAAAACCAGGCAGACGCGGCGGTGACGTTGGATATGTATTTGCTGTTCGCGGAATCGGAGTACCTGGACGGGGCGGACATCAGGGAGAGCGGCCGGGGCGCCGACGGGGTGGACGCCGTGTACTACCTGAGGCAGCCGAGCATGCTGGCGGCATTTGAAACGGAAATGAGGGGCAAAGGGCTCCCGGACGATTATATTGTGAGGACCGACGAAGCAACGTTTGACAGCGTGATGGGCCCGGTGGAGAGCCTGAACAGCCTCTCCCTCACATTCCTGATCATCGTCGTTGCCCTGGGAGCAGGCATCATGGCGCTGCTGTCTGCCATCGCCATTCGGGAGCGGAAGTATGAGGTGGGAGTCCTGCGCGCCATGGGCATGAAAAAGAAATATGTTGCGCTCGGACTCTGCATAGAAATAATTATAGTAACATGCATTTGCTATGCGCTTGGCATGTGCGCGGGCGCAGCGCTGTCGCAGCCCGTATCCGACTCAATGATGTCCTGGCAGGCGCAGCCGACGGCATTGCAATCGTCGTCACTGGCCGACAGGCTCGACGAGCCCGGCGCGGAGCGGCTGGGCGGCATTGACATTTTTGTGAGCGGCGCGACGGCATTGCAAATCTTCGGCATATCAATCCTGCTCGCTTCCATTGCGGCCGTGGCCTCGGTCGGCCTGATCACAAAGAGCGAGCCGATAAAAATATTGATGGAGCGCAACTAGTATGAAATGTCTGGAATTGATCAACGTATCGTATAAATATGAAAGCGGCGCGGACTATGTCTTGAGGAATGTAAGCGCATCCTTTGAGAGCGGCAAAGTCCATACGATAGTCGGGCAGTCGGGGGCGGGTAAATCGACGCTGCTGTCGCTGATATCCGGCCTCGACGCGTGCCGCGAGGGCGACATCCTCTATAACGGCGCGAACCTTCGCGACCTGGACCGCGACGACTACCGTTCAAAAAGTGTCGGCGTTATCTTTCAAAGCTATAATCTGCTGCTCAACTCGACGGCGGTCTACAATGTAACGCTGTCCATGCATATCAACGGGGGCGGCCCCTCGGGGCGCCGCGCGCGCAAAGGGTATGCGTATGACATGCTGGGCAAGGTGGGGATTGACCGCGAAACGGCCGATAGGAAAATCCTGCGGCTGTCGGGCGGCGAGCAGCAGCGCGTTGGGATCGCAAGGGCGCTGTCGCACAGTCCGGATGTGATCATCGCGGATGAGCCGACAGGCAACCTCGACGCGGAGACCGAGGCGGCTGTGCTCGACATATTTGTGCGGCTCGCCCGCGAAGATGGCAAATGCATAATAATTGTCACCCATTCCGACGAAGTGGCGGCCATGGCTGACGTGGCGTACACAATCCGCGATGGCCGGTTACAATACTAATTCGGGACTACATAAATTTGCATTGGGGCGACCGTCTTCGGTCGCCCCTACACGTAATATCCCTTTTATTCGCTATCTATTTGGCACAAACTGCACGACGCCGCTCTTGCTTATCGCCCCTTCCCCATCGTCGTACTCAATGTATGCGTAGTATGTCTTGCCATTGGTCAGCCCCCGGACGTGGACGCCTTTGGAGTTGTAGTTGGCGTTGGCATATGGCTGGAACGAGCCCACAAGGCCCGTATCTGAAATGTAGAGCGTATAGCCCTTGCCGCTGGCCGCCTTTATCGCGAAGTCGATGTTGGCCTGCCCGTTGCCCGGCGCGACGTTGGTCACGGCGATCCCCGCCTCGCCAGTAATCGTAACGGCAATAATCTCCATCTCCGTGCCGCACCGCACCCTCACCGTCAGCGTCGCCATGCCCTCCATGCCTGCGTCAAAGTCCGTTTCTCCCCCGCCAAGCACTGAGGCGTCGGAGGCGGCGTAGTCCAGGCCAAGGGTGTAGCCTTCGTCCCCCAGGAATGCTGCGAGGGCGTTAATAAAGCCGTCGCTGTCTGTTACCAAAGCCAAGTCCGGCGCCACGATATCGCCACCGAGCAGGTCCAGGATGGAACCCAGCGTATCTGCCGGAGTGGCGGCGTCCATATCCACAGGCAGCTCCGTATCGACAAGATATGGCATAAAGAAGACCTCGCCGCCGCGATAGTCAAAATCGGCGCCCCAGCCATAGACGAGCCGTTCGAAGCATTCCAGGTAGTACCCGTCCTGGTTGTGGTCGGTCGTGTCGTAGGGGTCCGCCAGTATCAGCACGTCGTCCTGTGTGTCGTCCGTGCCCATATCGTCGTAGCCGATTATCACCTGCCAATGGCCGCCCCACTCGTTCCAGCCGATCAATATCGGGCGCCCGAGGCCCAGATAATACGGGATCAGCCCGTCGTCTGCGGCGCCGTCCACCAGATAATGGCGCTCGCCATCTTCGTCTTCCAGAAAGCCGCGCGCCAGATCGTCAGTGGTCAGGTATGCCCATTCCTTGACGGTTTCCCACCCGTTGGCGAGGGCCATTGCATTCAGGTACTCCCCATCTTGGTTCAAGGCGTCGAAGATGCTCTTAAGGTTATTGAGAGTGGTAGCGCCGGCGCCCTGGCGGCCTTCACCGCGCAGCAGCGCCAAATCCAGCTCCGTGAACCGGTCGTCAAGCAGCCCGAGGACGTCCAACCCGAACATCACTGCGACCTCCGCCAGCTCCTCGTCACTGTACGCATTGAGCAACCTCGGCAGCCCAGGATTGGCGCCGTACCATTCCATCGCCATGAGCGCAGTAGTCACGCCGCAAGCCCACTCCGTCGTCTGCTGCTGCGTCATGAAATTCTCCAGGATGACAAGCCCCCCGCCCCCTACCGGGCCCTCCCCGCTTTCCCAGTTGTGATAGTCGTAATGGGCATAATACGGCGAGACATTTACATAATCGTTGGGCACGCGCTCATAGCCGCCGGTGGCCGCCCCCGCGAGCCCGTTGTCGCCGCGCCAGGGCGTGCCGGGGTAATACCTTTCGAGGTCTGCGGCGCTCCGCCCGTAATCCAACTTCATCGCGTCGGACGCGTCGCCGTCATATCCGCTGAAAAAGTCCGCTATACCCGCGCCTTCGACCGACTCGTACTCCCAGCCCACTGGATACGCGGCGACGAATGCCCCGTGCCGGAAGTCGTTGTCAAAACCCGCGCTCCAGTCATAGACAAAGCGCTCAAGCGACTGGACATTGTAACCGTCGTTTAGGTGATCCGTGGTGTCGTATGGATCCGCCAAAATCAATACATGATCCTTGGTATCGTCCGAGCCCATGTCGTCATATCCGATGATTACCTGCCAGTGGCCGCCGAAGCTGTTCCAGCCGATGAGGATGGGGACGCCGTCGGACAGCAGCTCCCGAAACAGCGAGCCGTCCATCAGCTCGTCAATAGACGTGAGGCTGTATTTGCCACCCGCCTGCCTCGTGACGTCATATTCCTCCACGATGTCATAGCTCGAAATGATTTCCCACTCGCCCCACTCGCCCTTGCCCGATCCGTTAAGATCGTTCAAGCCTTCGAATATGTTGACCATTTGCTGCAGGTTGGTCGCCCCGCCCTGCGTCGGCTTGCGGCGCAGCGCCGCCAAGTCCTGCTCGTTCAGGTCCCCTCTCAGCCCGAACCAGTCTATGACCATGACGGCGGACGTGGGGCCGCAGGTCCACCCCGTCGCCTGCTGGGTCGTGCGGAACCCCGTCAGCATCGTCAGCGTCCCGTTCGAAGTCGCATTATAATAATCGTGCAGCGGCCAATAGGTGCTATCGCCAAGGGCGGCGTATTCTATGATGTTGCTGAAGTCCTCTGCCGCGCCCCAGGGGCCGTACTCGTCCAGCAGCCGCTGCCCGAACGGGAGGCGCCACTCCGGCGCGCCGGAGAACGCGCCGCCGTCGTCATCCTGGTCGTCGTTCCAGTGCATTTCGGCGTCCCAGTAATCCTTGCTGTCCTCCCACAGGACAATTAAGATGGTGTCCGCGAGCCTGCCGCCTGTCGAGTCCCATAACTGCACAAAATTGCCGACTATGACGTCGGTCAGCGTCCTTGCGCCGCCAAACGGTGCTTCTGCGCCAGGCAACGCATCTGCGGCTGCCGCATCCGACGCTTCGACCACATCATCCGACTCCTCGAATAGCACAAACGCCTGCGCTCCGCTGTCCCATATGTACGCCGACGCCTCCGCATCGACGGCCTGGTTGTTGATTGTGTTGTTCTCATATGTGCCGACAAGGGTGAAAGGCAACATGCGCCTGCCTTCGGCCAAGTCTTCATAGGCGAACCCTTGCGCCCTTGACGATGCTGCACGCTGCGCGGCAGGCGCGGCAGACGCAGCCAGCGAAGCCGGCGCTGGGCAAAGCGCAACCGCCATAGCTAGCACAAGCACGAAAGCCATGACTTTCCTACGTGTATATTTCATATATACAGCCCCCCTCAATGTGTTATTGCGATAATTATAGCATTTGTGAGTTAATCATAAAATGCCAACTCGCATCCGTGAGGGCCTCCCTGGTTGAACATCCGAAAACGTAATGGTTTCACCATGTGGTTCCCTATGGGGATCCTATGCGATTTACCTATGGGTTCAAATATGGTTCACCTATGGGGTTCCCTATGAGTTGTTGTCAAGAGAAACTTTTTTGACAGGGAAAAGCCCATATGCAAAGGCTGTAAATTGCCTTGCTATATGGGCTTTACTAATATAAAAGACGTCGGAACGGAAAATGCGATTTGAAGCCATTCAGTTATTATTTCATAATCGTTCATACAGCAACGCTCCTTCATCAACTATTTTGCGTTCAAGCGTATTCAACTTACTACGTTGGTCAAAGCGGTTCCTGTAGTCAGCCAGTATATCTACGGAAGTTTTTCAGTTAAGAGGAATTAATGCTAATCGTGCTTGACGTATCGCTTCAAGAGGTTTAATACCTATATCTGGTATAACTAGGAAAAAGTCAAAATCACTATCACTATTCGGCGTTCCATAAACATATGAACCAAATAAATATGATTCCACTGCATGAACGTATTCAATACCACTATATGACATTATTTACCAGTGCGTGCAAGCCGAACAATATTAACGTATTTGCTGAGCAGCAGATCCTTGACAATAGAATAACATAATCGCTCTTATTCAACAATTCAGGCAGTGTGAAATAACGCTGCAAGCCTTGATATCACTGGACTAGCGGTTCTTAATAGTGTATAATTATTATCATAAAATACGTGATATCGAGGGTGCCCCATGTTCAAAGAAAATCCGGAAAATAGGCAAGGCTCTCTTTTAGACGCAACCATGTGGATGAACAAACGAACCAGTGACAGGCTGATGAAATCGTGGGC
>WRLR01000172.1 GCA_009777515.1 Oscillospiraceae bacterium
ATCGTGACCCTGCTCGTCAGTCCCGCCCTGGGGACGAATGTGATCTGCGATATTATAGGGTTTGATAGCCTGTAATACCTGATGCTGGTAGAAACAGCCGCATCATAGTCGCTTGCGCCGCGATAATTGTAGTAGAGCGTCCCCCCGTCGGGCAGCCCCCTGAACATTATATAAGATAGGTTGGAGTTCACGGCCTTGGTAAATGCGGACTGGAAGTCCGCCGCCGAGAGCTGCAGGTTCGCGCCCCTGTTGAGCGTATAACTGAGATCGCCAATCGTACTGGCCGCCGTCGCCTGTCCGATGCGGATGTACAGCGTCCCGCCATAGGCGGCGCCGTTGGTGGCGTGGGCGGTGTATGCGATGCTGACGACGCCTGTATAGCTTGCGGTCGGCACAAATGTTATGCTCGATATGTCGGGGGAGGCGTTCATGTTGTACCGGGTTTCCGACGTCACGGCATTGGTCCCTGTGGTCGCGCCGCTTGCGCCGGAGAGGTTGTACATCAGCCGCCCTATAGCCGACGAGGGCAGTGAGTGGAACCTGATATACGAGAGCGAGTGCCCCGTCGCGGACAAAAGCGACGCGTTAAAGTCTGACGAGGACAGGTGCGCGGTGACGCCCATGTCCACCGAATATGTGACTGTGTTGGTCTGCGTGAACGTATTGTTCGTGCCGCTCGTCCACCCCGTGTCCTCGACCTGTATGCGCACGGTCCCGTCATATGATCGCTCGTCGATGTCATATGCCTTATAATAGATCGTGAGCGTCCCGTAATAGTCCGACGCCGGGACGAACGTGACATTGGATATCCGCGTCGTGCCGCTGCGGTAGAACTTATCACCGGACGCCACGGTAAACTCGTACGAGCCGGAGGACGTGTAGTTGTAATAGAGGCGCCCATATGACGTGGACGGCTGGCTGAATGTGGCGTAGTTCAAATCGTTGCCTGTGAGCGAGCGGAACGCGGAGTTGAAGTCCGATTCGCTAAAATACAGGTGGTTGTTCATCGACATCAAATAGAAAATTTCATTGATGTTTTGCTGTGGCGGCGGCGCCTGCGACAGGACGCTGATAGTCAGCGTGACCGCGCCCGGCACCGGATATGGCTGCGAGTCTGCATTGACCGCGTTGACGGTGAACGCCAGCGTCCCGGCGGCTTTATTTTCGAACACCAGCGACGCAATCTGCGGCGCCTCGACGATAGTCCCCATCGCGTACGGCGCGCCGTTCAACAAAAATCCGCCCGCGCCGCCCCCCGCGCCGCTTATGATGATGCCCGACATGGGCGGCCCGCCGTTGGCCTGGTAGTACTGCTCGAAGTCGGCGGGGGTAAATGTGATGGACGTGGTCGGCAGCGTCGCCGTCTTCTCCAGCGCGCCCGAAAAGCCCGGAAGGGCCGCGCCGGGCGCCGCCAAAAGCGCCGTTTGGGTAGCCGCGCCTACGCCGGAAGCTGCGTCCACGCCAGTAGCCGCGCCTACGCCGGTAACCGCGCCTACGCCGGCAGCCGCGTATTCGTTGGAAAGCGCGCTATCGCTAAAATATGCCCCCTCGGCGGCGATAGCCGCCCCACCATCAACAATGCTGGTGGCTGCCGCGCCGACGGGCATTATAAATGCCAGCAATACCGCAATTAATACAACTATTATAGTTAATATGGAAAAACAGCCTGCACGCATTATCTTCCACCCCCCGGGAAATGTTAAATAAATGTATGAACCGCAAATGCCGGCTGCTGAACGCCGCCCTGCAATTTTCGGTCAGTATCATTCTTCATACAGATAGATTGCCCGTTGCATAACTTGTCGTCGCGACAAATCGGTGACCGATATTATCCACCATTACACCAAAGCCTTCCAGTGTCCGTACGCCCAGTAATGTCAGATCGCCTTTTTCCGCGAATACTACATCGTCATTTGTTTTATAATCATCTACGCTTAGGATCGCATATCCGAAATCACGTTCGACAATTTTTCCTTCAGCCGTCGAAAAACGCTTTTTGCCTCGTGGGAATATCCCGGCATCCAGTAAAATCTGTTTCGGCATCCAGGACAGCTCCGATCCTGTATCGACTAAAGCCTCGATGGACGGTGTTTGCCGATGCTCTTCTTTAGGGTTTGTCGCAGTAATGTTGACTTTAAATATGCTCATTTTTATTTCCTTGTTTATTATATGCCTCGGTTGAATGACCTTGCTTGTGATGTGCTTATGTCGAATGTTCTTGTTAATAATTTGCCACAGTTGAAGTGTATCACAATTTGCTGCTTTTTTCCATAAAAAGCGCGGGGGCCCGCGTGTTGCCGGGCCGCCCGCGTTTTGGAGGAATGGTGTGGTAAGCTGTGGATATGCCCGCGCCCGAAAACGCGCGCATGGTTCGGCAGTTCGGCGCCTTATTTGAGCGCCAGCCGCCCCGTCTCCCTTTCGGGGTTCGCGATATCGCTGGACGTTATGAACGCCTTGGACAGGGCGTAAAGCGAGTCACGTATGTACAGAAGCCTGTCAATGGCATTGTCTTCGCCGCCCCAGTAGTATGACCCGGCTCGCAGGTACTCGTCCCTCGATATGTGCGTGATCTTGCCCCGGAGCGTGAACCCGTCTTTAAGGTTCAGGCTGTACACGTACGCGCCCTGGAACTCGAACTGGCCGTAGGCCGTGGCGTCCCTTTCGAGGTTGCCCGTCCTCTGGCTGGCCGGCACCGTCATCACCGTGACCGGGAAGGCGAGCAGCTCGCGCTCACGCGAGAACAGCAGCGCCCTGTGGTTGCGCAGCAGCTCGGAGTCCGTGCCTCGGTCCCCGATTTCCGTCTTGAACAGCTCTATTGGGTTCTCCACGTCCGACACGTCGAACAGCGCTATTTTCATGCCCTGGTAGTAAGCCACCGGATCGCCATAGCCGTAGCTGTATTCCACGGTGTCCTTCCCGAACCCGATAATGTGGTTCTCGTCGTAGGGGTGCAGGTAGTCGCTGTAGCCCGGGATTTTGAGCGCGCCGAGCACCTTGGGCGCTGCGGGGTCGGACAGGTCGATGACAAACAGCGGGTCGATCGTCCTGAACGTCACGATGTACGCTTTCTTGCCCATAAACCTTACCGAGTAGATGATTTCGCCCGGCGCCAGCCCCTCGAGCCTGCCGACCAGCTTTAGATCGCCGTCCAGCACATACAGGTTGTTTTGCGATCTGTAGCCCCGCTCGTGGCTATAGGTCTCGGACGTCGTAGCCACGCGGAAATATCCGTCGAATTCGTCCATCGAGAACTGGTTGAGGATATTACCGGGGACCTCGCCCTTGCCCTCGTATTTCACCTGGCCGTTGTCCAAGCCGAAGCGGTGGATCGACGTTGTCGCCGTGGACGAGTCGTTTCCGGAATAATCGTAATAAAAATATCTGCTGTATTGCGTGGCGATATACAGCGAGCCGTTCGATACGTAAACGTTGTTGCCATAGTCGAGGATGGACTCGACGCTGATCGGCTTATCGACGTCCCTCGTGTCTATACCCGCGACTATCAGGTAGTTGCGCGACACGCAGCCAGGGAAGTAGTAGATGGCCGGGAAGCCTATATCGACAAATCTGCCCCCCGTCGTCGCCGAGTCGCTGTACGCGACCGTCAGGCTGGCGGCCTCGGCTTCCGCAGTTTTACTCGCATCTGAACCTGCGTTTGCGCCCGCACCTGCGCTTGCACCCTCGCCCGCAACATCGGAGGACCTCACCTCAGAGGCGTCTTCCCAGTCCTCCACGATGCCGCCGATATCGTTTACGCCGTACGAGTACGGGTAGTAGTAGTTGTAGGATTTGTTGGTGACTATATACAGCGCGCCCCCGATTTTCCGCGAGGTTTTATACGACCCCTCTATTTCGGACTCGCGCACGAGCTTCGGGGCGCTGCGGTCCTTGATGTCAAACACCAGTGATAGTGTCGTTTGTTCGCCGGCCCGGTAATATGGGTAAGCCATAGCCATATCGACCGAGACGATGTCCCGCGCAGCGCCGCCGCGGACGGGCGCGCTTGTCGCCCTGGGGACGGGCTGCGGCGGCGCTGTGTCGCGCCACGAAGCGCCGACCACGACCAGCGTGTCGCCGTCGACATACATTTCATACGGCGTAAAAGCCGCGCCGCGCTCCTTGCCGAAGTCCAGCTCGCCGGCCATCTTCATACCGGACGGCGGGTAGGCGTCTATGATGAGGATGCGCTGGCCGTTGACCTGATATATGTACCTGCCGTCCGTCTTGACGACATCGGATTCGTCGACGCCCTCCACTTGCACGTTTGTCGTCGAAAACTCGTCGCCGCCCGCACCATAGCTCTTGTCGCTTCCTCCCGCTTCATACCCCGAAAGGGCCTCTTCATCGCGTTCTTCGCGTTGCAAAGCGGCTGCGGGGGCTGCGGATATATCGGCCTCGGCCTCTGAGCGGGGGGCCCTGGTGGGGGCGGGCTCGGGCGCTGCCTGCGCTACGTCATCCATAAACCCTTCTGTTGGCATAACGCCAAAGCCCCCGGTGTCCATGCCTGCGCCGCCGCCTATGAAAAATGGCAGATCGAATACCGATCCGCGCCCTTGCCTGCCCGACATATAGGCCAGATAATTGGAAAACGGGCCGTAATACGCCAGGTCCGCGCTTTGCATGAGCTTTTCGTACTTTTCGGCTGACTCGACCGATATGGCGCCTGTCAGTGACGCGCGGATATCGGATAGCTGGGCAGCGTCGCGCGCTGGGCTGAAGGGGGAGGGGCCGTCGCTGATGACCAGCAGCCCGTCATAGTAGGCTATGTGCTTGCCCAGCGCCTCTATGACCTTGCGCAGCGGAAGGTACACAATCACTTTGCCATCGTTGCCCAGCGAATAGTCGTAATCTTCCGCCGCGAGCGAAAGAATTATGTCGTCGCCTTTTTTCAACCGGTAGTTGCCCCTGCTCTCGTTGTGCGTAGAGGTGAGGCCGAAGCTCTTTTCCACATATTCGGCTGGCGCGTATGTCCTGTCTTGGCGCAGGTACGAGGCGAGGCCCGGCAGGTCGGACACGAGGTCCGTCAACTGGCCGTTGACGACGGCGCGGGAGCTGTTTATCGCCAGTATGGACAGCCCGCTGAGGTCGACGGGTTCGACGTCGGCTTCGACGGCGGCTTCGGCGCCGGCTCCTGCGGCTGACCCTGAAGCGGTCACGGCGTTTGCCCCGCCGGCTGCCCCTGCGACGGCCCCGGCGTTTGACACAGCCGCCGCCCTGCCGGGCTGGGCTGCCGCGCCCTTCTCCTGCGCCGCCTTCGCCGCCTGTATAAACACATTCATGCCGCCGTCGGCGACTATTTCGTCAGCCTGCCCCACATCGGCCTGCCCCGTGTCGGCTTGCTCCGCGTCTGCCTGCACAGTGTCAGCCTGCCCCGCGTCAGCCGTCGGCGCCCCGCCCCGGACGTCCGTATTAGCGGGCCTCCCGTCGTCTATGCCGGGGCCCTGCGCGGCGGCGATCGCCCCGGGCCCAATGGCCGAACACGCGCCGCCAAACGCCAGCACGGCGCAAAGGATTAAAGACATCGGCAAAATGCCGGGCCTGCGCCTTGCGCCCCGATATGCTTTCCTGCTCTTTATTTTTTGAGATGCCATACACGCCCCTGTTCTGCGCGGGCGCCCCGCGCGCGCCTATTTCGTTTTCCTCGTTATTATTCGTATATTATACCAATAAAAAATTAGACATACCAAGACATACAGTATATGACGTTACAAATGATTGATAGGTTCCATATGTTCACAAATATTTATTCAGGTTACTCAGGTTACCCAAGTTACCCAAGTATTTTACCAAGTATTTACTTAATTATCCGATCATATACGTCATATACGGATATTTTTTCATATGGTATAATGGCTTCGGCTTTCCAAGGACAGGCAAGGGTAGGCTATAATTTATGGCTGGAAGGAGATGGATGCTGTGTTTTTCAGTACCAGGGAAGAAGTTATAAAAATGACCCCCATGTGGAAGGGGGAGCGCATGGACGACGGCCGGCCGATGGTCCCGGAGTCCACGATCAACCGCATGCGCAAGATGAGCATGACCATGGAAGAGGTCTGGGGGCTGAGCTGGGCTAGCAACTATGAATTTTTGGTGGAGGGCGATCTGCGCGCGACCCATTCGACCGACAAGCCGTTGATCGGGCGCGCCTTGACCATCAACTGCCTGCCGTTCCGCGAGGACCTCGATTCAGTCACAAAGCCCGAGTCCGAGGCGTTTGGTTTTGTCGGCCACTACAACAAGGCGGCCGTGGACAGGCTCGTAAAAGACGACGTCATGGTGGTGGACTTTTACGGCAAGGTGGAATACGGCACGTTCTTTGGCGGCAACCTTTCCACGACGGTCGCCAGGAGGACGCAGGGCGGCGGGGTGGTCATCTGGGGCGGCATCCGCGATCTGGACCAGGTCAAAAAAATCGAAAACCTTCAAATATATTACCGGGGCGCGCACCCGACCGCCATCAGGGACTATGTGATGACAGGCTACAACCGCCCGACGCTGATCGGCGGCGCCGTCTGCATGCCGGGCGACATAGTGTTCGGGAGCAGCCAGGGCGTCGTGTTCATACCGTCGCATTTGGTGGAGGAGACCGTGGAGTCGGCGGAAAAGTCGCACATCCGCGACGAGTTCGGGTTCGAGCGCCTGCGCGAGCAGCGCTACACCGCCACCGCGATAGACAGCCCGTGGACCGACGAGATGAACGACGATTTCCTCGCCTGGTTCGCATCGTCTCCGAAGACGCAGGAGTACCAGTACCTAAACTTCAAGGCCGACATCGAGCGGCAGAAGCGCGGCGAGCCGAACCCGTTCATGAAGCGCGCCCGCCAGGGCCTCGCCTGGAACCCCTGAGCCAAAGATTTATTTGCGCCAAATTTACAAAACTAATTTATGTTAACGTATGCCGGCGGGGGGGGGGGGGGGCGCCCCCCCCGCCCCCCCGGGGGGGGGTGTGGGTTTTAATAATAAAAATACA
>WRLR01000173.1 GCA_009777515.1 Oscillospiraceae bacterium
GCTGGCGCTCCCTATTATATCGGTGCCGTCACTGGACCCGCTGCAGCCGCCCCCCCCGCCGCCGACTATTTGCTCGCACTCCTTGAGCGCCTCAAACGCCATTTCCCTCGTATATTCGTACAAATCGGGCGCCCCGCGCACAGGGCCGCGGGCCTCCGGCCACATGTAGCGCAACCTCGGCGCAACGCGGAAACATACAGTATTGTCATGGTTCTGATGCGCGCCCAGCGCCACCCACGCACGCCCAATCGCCTCGTTCGCGTCCTCGCGGCCGGCAAGCGCCATATATTTTTCTATGGCCTCCAGCCTGTCGCTCATGCCCCGCATCTCGCTCAGCATAACAGAAGTCCCCGCCTGCATCTCCGGGAGATAGTCGCGCCGCCTGTATTCGCGAGACAGCGCGGGCGGCGGAAGCTTGGCAGCGAGCTCCCTGTATGTGACGAACTCTCCGAAAATCGGCGCATAGTAGCAAGCGCGATTGCTCTCCTCGCGGAAGCATGAGTTCCACGTGTTGTCCAGCAGGTTCGTATATATGCCCATCGGATATGTTTCGGCGGTTTTCGCGATGAGCTGCGGCCAGTGCAGATGCACCATTGCTATCGCCTGCTGGGAATCGTCATAATGCGTCGGCGCCGCGTGGATTTCGCTCCCGTCGGGGCCCCGCCAATTCATGTTGACAGCGTCCTCGTATACGGTCGCCCCCTTGTTCTGTATGCGGTGGAGCGCGAACGAATACCCACCCTGCGCCAGTAACGCGGGGTACGATTGCACGAGCTGCATTTCCTGCGCGAGCAGCGTGTCCGCTTTTCGCCCGTACAACCGCAGCAGAGCCTTTTGACCGGTCTCGATCTGGCGTATGTTGGACTCCAGCGAAAACAGGTGGGGGTACGGCTGGCCGATAGTCCCGTTGCAAACCTCGAATATGCCCTCGTCCATGGCTTCCATGAACAGCTTCGTCAGCGATGGGTGGCGCTGATCCATGTACACCAGCGATATGACGGAGATATCCACGCTGAAGTGGCCGCCCCGCCTGCGGGCGAAGTATATGAGCGTTTCCATCTGCTCTTTTACGAATTCGGGCGAGGCGAGCTCAATGAACCCGTATTCGTCCGTCAATATGCCGCCATGCAGCGCCTCTGCATAGTAGACCGGGATGTCGATGAGTTCGCGACGGATGCGGTAAATATACTCGAACACAGGCCTCAGCGTGACTTCCACTTTTTCTTCGCGCTCGACCCCCACCAGCTTTGCGGCCCTATAGAGCAGCGAGTCTGCATGGCTAAAGTCTGGGGCAGGCCGGTCTTTGATACGGTACAAATCGGACACCATCAACCGCGCGAAGCCGTACGCTTGGAAATCGCGGCGGATGAAAAAATCGCCCGCCTTTTTGGCCAAATCCACGTGATAGCCCAACAATGCGAGCAACTCGTCCAGGAACATCCGCTGGAACGCGTTGAATAGACCGTCTTCTTTTATAGTGTCAAGAGGGGAGTTCCAATACCAATTGTACGCGTGGAACAGCCCCCCGGCGCCGAATGTGACGTTGCCCGCGCGGACCACAGACGGCCAGTCGTTGCCTATCATCCAGCGCCCGCATATATTACTATTTTCGCCTGCGACGCTGGATCCATATGCGTCGTAGTCGACGGGCTGCGGCCAGGTGAATGAACCGCCGGGTAGCTCCCAGCGTTCGCAGTGGGAGCGGAAAGTCCTTATCAGCCTTAAACGCCCTCCGGAGGCAGCCTCGAGCGCCTCCGCCGATGGCCGGACCCAAAAAAGCTTGTGCCCGCCTGCCGCCAACGGGATCAGCAATGCCTCTATATCGGGAGTCACGGCGTGAGGCACGACAATCAGGTCGGCGCCGCGCAATATGTCTACAGGCAAGCGGTCGTCCCACTCGACGACGTCGGGCGTTTCGTCAAACACAGAGACAAAATGGGCGTCGTAGAGCAAGCTGACCGCGCTGGCCGAGAGTATACGCGGGTCTTTCCGGTATACATCGTGATCCATCCTCGGGTGATCGCTGTACGAATGTAAAGCGCTGACAACACAAATCGTCATAATATGACCATACCTTTCTACAAAAGTCACAAAATTATCATGAACCATGCCAAGCATGGTCATGGGGGATTGTTGAGGGGATTTCCTTTTTAACAATTTCGAAAAATTAATTATGCACAAATATCAAAATGGGCGCTTTTTGAAATATCCTTTTTCTTTCCATAATTCATATGGATAATTGCCTTTTCCAACATAATTTTTAAGTATGAACTTTGACATATGATAAAAAGCGATTGTTGAACAGTGCGGGCGCCTTTTTTTTGCATTGTAGAATTTTATTGCTTTATGGCGAAGCGACTTTTCGCATCGAGATTGCTTTTCGGCAGACATGCTGTCCCATTTATTAGTAAACATTCTGATGCCTATGGAAAAAACGCGGTTAACGCCCCAATGCAAAAGCACCTTTTTGATAGGCCCAATAGCGGCGGCAGAGCCTGAGCCCGTAGTAATAATAAAAGCCTTTTTGCTAAATATTTCCTCTCTGGGCGAAACCGTAAGTACTAAAAAATCCAAATGGTCAAACAGGTTTTTCATGGACCCTGGCATGCTGCTGGCTCCGTAATGCGGCGTTGCAAAAACCAGCGCGTCCGCATTTATAATCGCATCCAAAATCGGAGCGACAAACTGCGCGCTTGGGCACTTGTCAAGCATACCGCCGAGGCAAAGTTTGCAACCGCAGCAAAACGCAGGCAAATCTTTAGGCATTGAAAATTCATAATAGGAAACATCGCCACACTTTGACAGTTCATCCATAAAAATTTTCGTTGCGCGATAGGTATTCCCTTTTCTGGGGCTCCCATGAAAAACGGCGACCCTCAACGCGGCAGCATTATCAAAACATGGCTTGAAATCTATAGTTGGTTTATTTAACATAATTTATATATTCATATGTCGTCCGCCCCGTAGCCGCATGGCGACACATTGCCACGCCGCCGACCATGAAGTGCAAGGAGCGGCGCTGTCAGTGCCTGGGCTCAAAGCCCCCTGTTATGCGCAGGTCGGACTCGGTCACCGACTCCGACTCGTCGGACAGGAGGTATATTAGACCGTACGCTATGTCGTGCTGCGCCGTCAGCATGGACCCCTTCAGGGGCTGCGTGTTCCCGGCCATTTCGTCCGCTGCCGCCCTGTCCATGCCGCGCCCCGCCGCCCTGGAATATTCCAGTTCCGTGCCCACCCAGCCAACGGTGATCCAGTTTGAGCGGATCCTGCTTTTCGCGTAGTTTTTCGCTATGTAGCTGCTGAGCGAGTACAGCGCGCCCTTTGACGTGCCGTAGGCCGAGTACGCCGCGCTCGCGCCAAACGCGTGGGTCGAGCCTATTTGCACAATCGAGCCGCCGCCGCTCTTTTCCATTTGCATGATGGCGTACTTGCTGCACAGAAATGCCCCCCGCGCGTTGACGGCATATACCTGGTCGAACACGTCCGCGTCTGTCTCGAAAAACGGCACAACCGGGAAGTAGCCCGCGTTGTTCACAAGCCCGTCCAGCCGCCCGAAGCGCGACACAGCCTCGTCCGAAAGGCTTTTGCAATATGCCTCCTCGCAAATGTCGCCCTGCAGGAACACCGCCTTTCCGGGGAACCGCTCCTCTGTTTCGGCAATCAGGGACTCGCCCTCCGCGCCCGTGCGGCCGCCGGTGACCAGGCGCGCGCCCTCTTCGAGGAGCCTGGCCGTTACGCCCCTGCCGATGCCCTTTGTCGCCCCGGTGAGGATTATCACTTTATCTTTCAGCCTCATATAATATCTCGCTTTATATATATTTCGCAATTTCTACTATACTTTGAAATAATCCCTGACCCTCGTGTTCTGCCTCAATGAGAGCCATTCCTTGAACAGCGCGTCCGCCTGATCGAATGTCCGCGTGCGGTGATCGTTCAGCACATTCAACATGAGCAGGTTCAAGTCGCGCTGCGCTATGCATTCGACCAAAATTTCGGAGTCGCGCCAGCGCTGAATCATCGCACCCGCCACGATCGACCTTGGCAGAGGCGCCATTTTTACGCCATGGACGCCAGCGCCGTTGACGACGCCCTGGGTCTCGACGACCACGTTTTCCGGGAAGTCGGACAGCAGGTGGCCCCTGTTGGGGATGTTTACCTGGTACAGCGCCTCCTCGTCGTTTACCATGGAGTTGATAATCGGGACAATCTGCTCGCCGCTCTGCTCCGGCTTGAATATGTCCGTGGCGCGCACGGAATCGTCATAGGCCGCGTTCTCGACCCTCGCCACGCTCGCGTCGATGTCTTTTAGGTACAGCCCCCATCCGATTTCCGAATCGAAGCCGCCAAGCTCGCCGAACCATTTCTTCTTCGTGTCAAGATCGTTGTGGTACCACCAACCGAGGACTCGCGGCGTGTCCCCAATCGGCATCAGCCCGTACAGCTTGTATTGATGTATGGCCCCACGCGACATCTGCATGTCCGAGTAGCGCCTGCCGCCCTTGGCCCAGTATTCCTCAGCTTTTGTCTCGATCCATTCGTCTATCAGCGGGTACACGTCGCGCCCGTTGTGCCTAAAGTCCGTCATAAATATAAAATGGTTGAAGCCGGGCATCTGCGCGGTTATGCCCTCGGGGCCTATACCGAGTACCCTTGCGATGTCCTTGTACCCGTAGTGTCCGTGGCACAGCCCGATAACGTTTATGCCGGTCATGCGGTGCATGACCGTGCAGCCCTCGTGCACCGGGTTCCCTGATTGCAGAAGCCACGCCTTGGGGTTGAGCTCTTTAATGTCGTTCGCGACTTCCAACATAAATATCATGTTTGCGACGTTATATAACCTCGCCCCCCGGTAATAGCCGTGCCTCTCGCCCAGGGAGCGCTGGTGCTCGGCCCAGTCGTGGCCGTCCATGTCGCCAGCCTTAACCTGGACCGTGTTGATTATAAAGTCGGCGCCTTTTATCGCCTCGCGGCGATCCATGGTGGTGGAGAACGTGAGCTTTTTGTCCAGCTCCCTGGCGATTTTTTGCCCCAGCGCGTGGATCGCATTCAAGCGCTTCTCGTCGATGTCCATAAAGACGACGTGGCTCCCCTCCAGGCCCTGGTTGATGCAGATATCCCGGACTATCCCAGCGGAGAATGTCGCGCTCCCCGCCCCGATGATCGCAATCCTGACAGCAGTTTTTTTCATTATCATAGTCTCCTTTAATAGAATAATTATCCTTTTAGCGAGCCGATCATTATGCCTTTTGTAAAATATTTTTGGAAAAACGGGTAAATCGCCATGATCGGGAGCACCGTCACAAACATCGCGCAGTACCTGACCTGCAGCGTCGACTGGAGCTCGGTTGCGCTGACAGCAAGCTCGTTTGATGTCTGTATCAACAGCTTCCTAAGATAAATCTGCAACGGGTGCTTGGTGATATCCGTCAGGTACAGCAGCGCGTTGAACCATGAATTCCAATGCCCTACGCCGTAATATATAACCATCACCGCGAGTATCGGCTTGATCAGCGGAAACAGGATAGTGGGGATGAAGCGGAACTCCGTGCAGCCATCTATCTTCGCGGAGTCGTACAGCTCCTCGGGCAGCGACATGATATATGTCCTACACAACACGAGGTTCCATGTCGATATAAGTCCCGGCAGTATCATGGCCCACCGCGAGTTCAGAAGGCCGATCCTGGTCGCCACGATATACGAGGGGATCAGCCCGCCGCCGAAGAACATCGTGAATAGGAACATCACCGTGAAAAACTTGCGCATAAAGAACTCCCTGCGTGACAGGGGGAACGCGGCGAGCACCGTAAACACTATGTTCATGATTGTGCCCACGACCGTGTAGCCGATGGTGTTGGCATAGCCGGTATAGAACGCCGAGTCGGCCATTATCGTCTTGTAGCTGTTGAGCGAAAACCCGATAGGGTACAATATCACCTTGTTTGCAACGACAGCGTTGTAGCTTGATATAGAGACGCTGAAGACATATAAGACCGGGTACAGCGTGGCGGACACCATTATGGCCATTATGATCCATACGATAGCCATGAATATGTTGTCGCCGACAGTATTTTTATAGCCACGCCTTCTTTTTTTAATTGTTACTGATTGTTGAACGGTAGACATACATTATGGCCGGGCTTCGCACACCCGGCGCCCCCCTCACCATAAAGATGTATCGCCGACCCTGCGGGATAGGAAATTAAAGAATATCAACAAAATAAAGTTGACGACGGAATTGAACAGGCCAACCGCCGAGCCAAAACTGTATTCCGCGTTGGCAAGCCCCCGCCTGTAGACATACGTGGATATCACGTCCGCTGTTTCGTACGTGGACTCCCTGTACATCAAGAAGACCTTTTCAAAACCCACGCTCATCATATTACCGAGGTTGAGCAGCAACGTTATGGTGATGGTCGGTATAATTGATGGAAGCGTTATGTGCCACATGACCTGCAGGCGCGTCGCGCCGTCTATATGCGCAGCCTCGTACATGTCCTGGGGTATCCCGGCTATGGCCGCCAGGTATATGATGGAGGAAAAGCCAAAACTCTGCCAAATGCCGCTGCCTATGTACATCCTTCGGAAAGTGCCGGGGTCGGCCATGAACGGAAAAGGCGCGATACCGAAATTCCTCAAAATCACGTTGATGACACCGAAGTTGACGCTGAACATGTTGACCATCATGCCGACGACAATGACATTCGACAAAAAATGCGGGAAATAAACGATTGTCTGTATCGAGTTTTTAACGCGCATTATTGTTATGTTGTTTAGGAGCAGGGCGAAAATGATGGGGACCGGGTACGCAAACAAAATGCCGTAGACGTTCAACAGCACTGTGT
>WRLR01000174.1 GCA_009777515.1 Oscillospiraceae bacterium
TGGAGATAGACGCAGAGTTCATAGACGGGTTCTACACCGTCGGCGACTCGCCGGGCCTGGGTGTGAAGTTTGACGAGAGCAAATGCGCCCCCTACTCCTACCGCGAGCATCCGCACTGGCGCCGCGAGGACGGCACTGTGCAGGACTGGTAGGAATTAGGAACTGAGCATGCACTATGCCGACTATAAAACCATACTCTCGCCGCAAAACGGCATGAACCTTTACAGGGGCTGCACCCACGGCTGCATATATTGCGACAGCCGCAGCTTGTGCTACCAGATGAAGCATGACTTTGAGGACATTGAAGTCAAGCGCGACGCGCCGCGTATTTTGGATGAACAGCTAAAACGCAAACGGAAACGCTGCATGGTCGGCACAGGCGCGATGAGCGACCCATATATTCATCTTGAGGACACGTTGCAAATTTCGCGCCAATGCATAGAGATCATAGACAAACATGGCTTCGGGCTGGCGATACAAACAAAATCGGCCCGGATCATGCGCGATATGGATATTTTATTATCCATATCCAAAAAAACAAAATGCGTCGTGCAAACCACCCTCACCACATTCGACGAGAGCTTGTGCCGCATCGTCGAGCCTAACGTTTCCACCACCGCCGAACGCTTCGCCGTGCTCGAGGCTATGCGGGACGCGGGGATTCCGACCGTGGTGTGGCTGTCGCCAATATTGCCGTTCATCAACGACAGCGAAGAAAACCTGCGCGGGCTGCTTGACTACTGCGTCCGGGCAGGCGTACGCGGCATTATCTGCTTTGGTTTCGGCGTCACCCTGCGCGACGGCAACCGCGAGTATTTTTACAAAAAACTGGACCTGCATTTCCCCGGCGTCAAAGAGCGCTATGTCAAGTCATTCGGTAACAGCTACGTTTGCAACAGCCCGGCCAACGAGCAGCTGTGGGCTATATACCAAGACGAATGCGCGCGGCGCGGCATATTGTTCCGCCCTGACGACGTATTCGGTTATATGCGTAAATTCGAAGCTAATACGCGGCAAATGTCGCTATATGGAGGGCCTGGCGGATTATAGTATCGATACAAATTCGCATATCATCTGAGAGGATTTAATAAGCAGAAGATGCGGGTTGGGGAAGCAGAAGATACAGTTTAAGGAAGCAGAAGATACAGTTTAGGGAAGCAGAAGATGCGGGTTGGGGAAGCAGAAGGCTGCTTCCCCAACGAAAATTATATCTATTTTATGCAAACTGTCGGCACATGGCCAGATCATTTGAAAAACTTGCCGATAAAATCCCCCAGGACGTCGCTAAGATCGGGCTTACCGATTTCCTGTAAATTGTATTCGACGCGCGTGTTGGGTTTATCAATCTTTATTACGCGCCCGAGGTCTATCGGCGTGGCAATGACAACGGAGTCACAATCGGTCTTTGCTATCGTGGCCGATAGGTCCTGCATCTGCTGCTCGCCGTAGCCCATCGCGGGCAGCAGGCAGCCGATATTGGGGTACAGGCGGAACGTTTCCGCCAGCCTCCCTACCGCGTAGGGCCTCGGGTCGATTATTTCCGCAGCGCCAAAACGCCGCGCCGCGACGATGCCCGCGCCTATCTTCATCTCGCCGTGCGTGAGCGTCGGGCCGTCCTCCACTACCAGCACCCGCTTGCCCCGGATCGCCTCCGGGCTGCCGACGCTCAGCGTGGACGCGGCGTCTATCACGACCGCGCCAGGGTTCACGCGCGCGATGTTGGCCCTGACTGTCAATATATCGTCGAAGTCCGCGCTGTCTATCTTGTTGATGACGACCGCGTCAGCTATGCGCAGCGTCGTCTCGCCCGGATAATAAGACAGCTCGTGCCCCGGTCTGTGCGGGTCGGCCACGGTGATCATCAGATCGGGCTTATAGAACGGGAAGTCGTTGTTGCCGCCGTCCCATAGGATTACGTCGCAGCCATTGGGATCGTCCTCCGCCGCCCGCAGGATCGCCTCGTAATCCACGCCCGCGTAAATGACGTTCCCGCGCGCGATGTGCGGCTCGTACTCCTCCATCTCTTCGATTGTGCATTTGTGCTTGTCCAAATCACCGAGCGTCGCGAAACGCTGAACCTTCTGCGCCTCCAGATCGCCGTACGGCATGGGGTGCCGTATCGCTATCACCTTCAGCCCCCGCTCCATCAATATTTCCGCGACGCGGCGCGACGTCTGGCTTTTGCCGCAGCCGGTGCGTACCGCGCCAACGGCGACGACCGGCTTTTTGCTCTTTATCATCGTGTTCTTGTGCCCCAGCAGCGTGAAGTCCGCGCCTGCAGCGTTGACCCTGGCGCCAATGCCCATTACCGCGCCGTATGATATGTCGCTGTATGAGAAAACGCATTCGTCGATATCATATTCCTTTATCAGACGCTCCAAATCATCC
Organism: Oscillospiraceae bacterium; assembly: GCA_009777515.1. Classification (GTDB taxonomy): domain Bacteria; phylum Bacillota; class Clostridia; order WRLR01; family WRLR01; genus WRLR01. The sequence continues at coordinate 2,389 of WRLR01000174.1, forward strand.
TGGGCGAATATGGGAATGCCGTCGGGGTACAGCCCGCCGGCCAGCGCCGCCGGATACTTGCGGCCCGCGATGTCCGGGATCTGCGCGGCGGTGAACACAGCGACTTTGTACGCAGGGTTGTCCCGGTAAAACGTATTGAAGTTGTGAAAGTCCCTCCCTGCCGCGCCGATTATCAATATTTTACGAGGTGTCATAGGCTTCATCCTTTACAATAGATTATGCGAGCAAATGCCTCTGTGGGCATTATCTACAGCCCGGTCAGACAAAATGCCCAAGTGGGCACAAATACCCACCGGAAAATAATACATTGCCTTTTTTTTCCTGTCAAGCACCCCGCAGCATAGTTTGCCCACATAAGTCAGCCGATATAGTCAGTCCTCAACAATCTCCAGATTCGCAAACCAACTATATACTTCATCCATGTAATAGTCCGAAAAATCCGCAGCGACACTGACAATCACGAGGAAATCGCATGCGTCCGTTTGCATATAAAGCGCGAAATTGTCCCGCGTGTCCTCATTTTCACCGGTTTGGTAACCTGCGATGTATGTCGGATATGAATACTGGGCAGTAAGCGACTCTTCCAGCTTTATCGAAAAACTGTCGGCGTCAACTCCCAAGCCGGCTGACATAGCGGCTTTGACGGAATTTTCATCAGCGCCCGCGCAGGGCAATTTTCTGACTGTTAAAAAGACCACAGCGTCCAAAATATCTGTGTAAGAGCTCGCGCTTTCCTCAACCCGTTCGTATCGCGCAGCGGAAGGCCAGTTGCTTACGATCAACGAAATACCCGAACTGCCTTCCGGCTCATAAAGGGCGCTGTAGAGATATACGGTCTGCGTGCTATCTACCCAGTCCACCACAAAACCAATTGTCTCGGCGATAAAAAGCACCGGAACCATAGTCCTGCCGTTTATTGTCTTGGCGGGAACGTTAATAATCCTTTCGTCCATAACCCCCCATATGCCGGTGGACACTTTGACCCTGTTCGAGCCTATCCTCATCAGGGGCTGCTCCCATATCTTTTCATACAAAGATTCAGCGCTTATGGGCTTCCTTTCGTTTTGCACGAAATGAAGCAGTAGGGCAAATTCTTTTTTGTCAACAGCAAATCCTCATTTTCATAGAAGGCCTGCCCGGATATAATATTTAATTTCAGGGGGCCTTGTTGCAAGACATCGGGCACGCGCCTCGCCCGCCGCAGCAGCGCCTCTATGCGCGACAGGCGCATGATCTCGCTTTGGGCTCTTTCCAAAAGTTCCCTAGCATCCGGGTCGACAAGGCTTTCCCCCATGTCCTCGAGCATCTTCATGACTACCTGCACGTTGACGGAAGTGACGGTCAGCGGCGTCCGCATTTCATGCGACGCGTTGGAGAGGAACTCGGTTTTCATGCGGTTGGCCTGCGCGAGTATGGCGTTCTGCTCGTCAAGCTGCCGCTGCTGCGCGTTGTAAAGCCGGAAGTGAATGTAAAGGCAGATACCAAGCGCCGCGCATACGGTTACAAGGCTAATGACGACATCAATCAATACTTCCAACTCGTTATCAAACCTGCTGACCCATTCGGGCCTGATATAAGACGCAATGCAGAGGGCAACATAAAATAATACTTCCGCCGCAAAAAAATGATGGCCTTTTTCCCTTCCAACATAAAAATGGTGAACACCACGGCAAAACAAAAAATGCAGGCATGCCGCTGTGATATCCCCCCGATGAAAAAAACAGAAATGGTAAAAGGCCAAGGAAAATGCCAATGATCGTCACCATATAGCAAAACTGGTACCGCCCGCTGCGGTAGGAGTACATCAGCAGCGAAAATGAAAGGGCTGTTGAAACGGCATTTGTCAGCACTGCCGTGATGCCGGTATAATTGGCTGCGCTGAGGATGCACATTACAAAGCTGATGATGGTGCCGCCTATAGCCAGCACATGGAACAGCCTGACCCGGAACTCCAGATGCGAAGCAAAGAAAACATATATAAAACGGCGCATCAGCGGCTGCACAGTTTTATTTGATTTATTTGGCATTTTTCCCAGCCAACCTCCTGCGGTATATTTTATGTCTCCTCTATAACAATGAATTATATCACGCATGTTATTACACATCTTTTTTATAAGAAAAATCCATTGATAGGATATCGTTATAGCGATATAATAAATCTATAGATAGGATTAGGGAGGATTAGAGAGGATTAGAGAGGATTGATACTTTGGCTCACATAGTTGATATATATCACGGATCGCGGATGATTGTTAAAAAACCCATTTTCGGCGAAGGAAACCCAAGAAACGATTACGGCTTGGGGTTTTATTGCACTCACGAAATAGAACTCGCGAAAGAATGGGCTTGTACGGATACAAACAGCGGCTATGCCAATCACTATAAATTGGATATTTCCGGCTTATCGATAATGCGTCTTTCCGGGGCGGATTATAACATATTGAATTGGATGGCTATTTTGTTGAATAACCGTAGCTGTCGTATATCAAACGATATCGCAGCGGAAGGAAAAAGGTATTTGCTTGACAGGTTTCTGCCTGACACTAAAAATATCGACATCATTATCGGTTACAGAGCAAATGACTCTTACTTCGCTTTTGCAAACGCTTTTTTAAATAATGCCCTATCCCTCGCCCAGCTTGAAAAAGCAATGTTTTTAGGTAAACTGGGAGATCAGACTATGTTGAAATCAAAAAAAGCGTTTGATAATATCCGGTTTATTCGCAGCGAGGTCGCCGACAGGGAAACATATTACCCAATGAAAAGCGCGAGGGACAAAGAAGCGCGGGCAGCTTTAAAAAAAGAACGTGAATCGCAGCGGGTTGCCGATTCTATTTTTTTGATAGATATATTATGCGAAAGGTGGGATAACGATGACACGCGCATACGAAGAAACATATCTAGATGACGCAATGAACAATCTCGGCGATATGCTTGACTACGCCGTAAACGACTGCGGATTCGACGCGGAAGATTTTTTTGGCCATTTTATTGTTTCAGGAGTCGCGGATGCCTTTGAGAGAGGGAGTCCCAAATATGTCGCCGGCCTTTCCGGGCCTGAGCTGGCTTCAGAAGTCATATACCGGACACTACATTTCCGCCCTGATAAGCCGTCGGCAGAAAACATTGATAAAAGTCCGGAATATTGGGCAGGTTGGATTCTTGCGTATTACCAATGGCAGTCGTTTCTGCGTTTTTCCGATATACTAAAAAATGGGCTTACGCTCAACCGTGTGCTATCGCTTTATCCGACGCTCCATGAGGCTGATATATCAAAATTCGTAACTATCGCCGATCGGAGCATAAAAAGCAATATAAAGGCAGGCGTAAGCAATTTGCAGCGAATCCGCAAAGCAGGCGGCATGACACAAAAAGAGTTGGCCGAGGCATCCGGAACCGCGCTTAGGATGGTACAGCTTTATGAGCAGCGCAAACAGGATATAAACAAGGCTCAGGCGATAACATTAGCCAGAATGGCTCACGTTTTGGGGTGTTTTGTAGAAGATTTATTGGAAATAGATATAGCCTGATTGTATAAAATGCCTATGCCTTGACCAGCGCTACGACCCAGTCATGGAACGCGTTGACGCGAGGGGTCGCCCATGTGCCTGTTTCGTCCGGTAGAGCGATGCCCAGGTCGGTTTCCTCGCCCGTTACTGGGTTGAAATAACAAGCGCGGTACGTCACGTCCTTCTCGATGCCGTATATCTTGTCCTCGCCCCAGAAGCTCCCGCCATACAAAGGCCTGAAAATCATGCGGACTTCGCCCGGTATGCCAACGCAGAACGAGCCGTCCATCGCATCGCGCGAGCACGGGTTACCGATCCACTCCGGGTGCGGCTCAAAGCGCCACCACTCAAACTTGGAAATAAATTTCTTCGCGGCGCCGATCTGGAACGATCCGGGCAGCGCCATCGCCTCGTCCCATGGCAGGTCCCCCCAATGGGAGCCATGCGGTGACGCGCCGTATGGTTTTTCCTTTGTGTTCAACTGCCATATGCCGTTCGCGCCATATGTATGGCCGCACGTGCCGAGCATGAAATTGGACCAGTACAGATACCTCTGCACATCGGCGTAGCTCGCGCTGCAAATGCCCTCGTAGCACGCCTCTGAGTTGATGACCGGCAGCTTTTTGCGGGCGACGGCTTTCTCTATCTGCCTCATTGACGGCGCCAGCGACATAAGCCCGCTGTGGCCCGTCTGCAGCATGTCCAGGTCCAGCAGCGACTCGTCCTCGATTTGCTCGTGGCCGTTCGATGTTGGGTGTATCGTTACCAGCCGGTGGAACAGGTCGGCGGAGCGTACGAACTTAACCACTTCGTTCCAGTCGCGGCGGGAGTTCTTCAAATGCACCTCAATGGGCGTGCTGGCGTCGTCGTAGAAGGCCATGTTCGCCTCGCCCGCAATGCACCAAGCGAC
>WRLR01000175.1 GCA_009777515.1 Oscillospiraceae bacterium
AGGGCATGAACATCCCTAAAGTTAGCCGAGAACTGATAATGTCCTGTATGGATAAAGTACCAATCAGCGTCAATAGACAATACATATGCGAGTTCATTCTAAATGGGCAACAAATAATCGCCGAAGCGATAGAACGGCTTGAATAAGTATATTAATTAACAATGAACATTATTAACCGCCAGTCTTGAAATCTCAGCCCTAAAAAATGTATTACCCAATACATTTTATTATTGATATATTAATGTATCTTTAGTAATATAAAAACACATCGGAGGCATATTTACCCGTGTGGTCGCGTTGCGCGTTGATAGTTTCATTATGATAATCATTGGATATCTAGGATTTTTAACTTTCATAATAAACATAATGATAAACATAAACCAGCAACATAAACCAACAACATCATTTTGCAACATCACCAGTAATATCAATCAGTAACATCAGCATGTTAGCAAATATGGATTAAGCTAAGCATCAGGCAAAGACTGTCAATCAACCGGGTTCGCATATAATGTTTTTATTCAATTTAAAACGCATATCGACAAGGAGGGAATTGGCATGAAAAGATCCATAAAAGCGCTTGCGCTGATAAACGCTATATTATTACTTCTCTGTGTATTTGCTGCATGCGGTGGTAGCGACAGCGGCAACAACGCTCAAACAACGGCAGAGGCTGTTGGCACAACGGCGGCAGCCGCGACGACAGCAGCCGTAGCGACTACTACGGCGGCGCCCGCTACCACTGCGGCGGCGTTGCCGACAGGGGCCATGACAGACGTCGGAACGCCGCGCAATCAAACGCTCATTGTCAGTGCAGGGGGTGTGATGGCAAACCCGGGGCAATTCAACCCTTTGATGATGGGCACAGGAACCGGTTACGGCTTGCACAACATCTTTTATGCCGAGGGCCTGTGGGACATAAATACGATGACCGGCGAACCTATCCCCACGGTGGCTGACGGCCCCGCCGTCCCCAACAGTGATTTTACCGAGTGGACCATTAAAATCCGCGACGGGCTCAAATGGTCGGACGGGGAGGTGCTTGACGCCAACGATGTTTTCTTTACTTTCAATACTATCATGAATACAGAAGGCGTTGTCGATAAACCGTATTACAATGGGCTGTTTAAAGGAGCCGAGCTGATTGACGATCTGACATTAAAAATCATTTGCAACGAGCCTTACACCCGCCTCATGACCACATTGGGCGTCAGTATGTGGGGTACCAGCTTCCGCTTGGTCCCGGAGCATATATACAGCAATGTTGACGATATCATGGCCTTCCCAGATAGCGATATAATATCCGCCGAAGCGTATGTCATAAAAGAATACGATCCGCTGGGGGCCTGGATCCTCTTTGAAAAACGAGACGACTGGGCAGATACTCCCACGGGGAAAGTCTGGGGCGAGCCGGCACCACAGTACGTGCTGTGGAGGACCTTCGGCACAGAAGAGACATATGTCATGGCGATGATAAATAACGACATCGACGTCATGGCGAACGAGTCTTCACTTGAAGGCTTCAAGGTCATGATGGCGCAGAACCCCAATATCCGCGCCTGGTATGACGGCTACCCCTGGGCCACGACCGACGACCCCTGCTCAAAGGGACTATTCTTCAATACCGGCAAGGCGCCGTTCGACAATATCGATGTCCGCTGGGCGCTCACGCTGTGTTGCGATTTCATAGAAATTGCCGAAAACACCTATGAGGGCATTGGCCGCATGTCTGCCATGTCTATACCAGCCACGGAGCTAATGGAAAAATTCTATTTTATACCCATGAGCGACTGGCTCACAAACGAATTTACACTCAGAGACGGTTACAGCCCTTGGGACCCAGATATCGCCGAAAAACTGGGCGCGGCCATGACAGAAATATTCGGGTATGACTTGAGCGCCTACGATTTAAAAGAGCTGCTGGGCTCCGGTTATTGGAAGACTGATAAAGATAAGGCGAAGGAACTGCTGGAGGGCGCCGGTTATACATTGAAAGACGGCAAGTGGTACACCCCCGAGGGCAGCCTGTTCACCGTCGACGTTATTATAACGCTAGAGGAAAATACGGTTCAGGCGTCACGCGCTGGCAGGATGATCGCGGACCAATGGGAGAAGTTCGGTGTCACAGTGGAGCTTACTATGACGCCGGATATGTACAATATATATAATATGGGCGATTATGACGCAGCCGGTGTTTGGGACGCGTGCTCCGGGCTGACTCGGGACCTGTACCCGCACATCTCCAGTTGGAACGACCAGACGCATAGCTATGAGATAGGCGAAAGGGCGACAGGCATTGCGTCGTGCCGCCTGCCACAGTCCGATCCGGAACTCTCGGCTAAAATATCCGAACTAGTCAGGAAGGCCGCTACGCTCGACCCGAACGGGGAGGAGATATATGAGGTGCTGGTCGAGTACCTGAAACTGACCACCGAGGCACATGTCAGTATAACGGTACAGTCCGGCATCAAGCTAAACCCGATAAACACGACATACTGGACGGGCTTCCCAACCAATGAAAACCCCTATGAGGGCCCGTGGTGGTGGTGGAGCATATTCCGCAGCGTACTCACAAAGTTGGAAGCGACACAATAGTATTACGATAACGGGGCGCCGTTTTAGGCATGATGGCGCCCCGTTTTGCATTACGGTTAACAGGCTGCGGGGCCGCCAAACACGGGCGGGCGTCCGTTTTGCGCTACCGAGGAATTTTGGGGAGAGGGCGGCATGCGATTTTTAAAGTACTTGTCCGGCCGTTTGGCGGCGTGGTTTTTCGTTATATTCATTGGCATCACGTTCATGTTTTTCATCCCCCGGATCATGCCCACGGATCCCGTTGAAAGCATGATATCGATGATGCTTACAAGGACAAGCCTGCCTGCCGAACAGATTGACTCTATGCGCCAGGTGCTGCGCGTGCAATATGGCCTGGAGGGGACTTTATGGGAGCAGTACACGTCATTTTTACAACGCTCTTTGCGCTTTGATTTTGGCCCGTCGCTACAGAACTTCCCAGCGAGCGCGTCAGGCATAGTCCTTACATATCTTCCGTACACGACAGGGCTGACATTGTTCTCGCTGCTCAGCGCATGGACGCTGGGCAACTTGATTGGCATGATGGCTGGATTCCGGAAAAACAAGCGCTCCTCAAAAATATTGGAATCGCTGGCGATATTCATATACCCCATCCCGTATTTTATATTGGCGCTAGTACTGCAGATCATTTTTTGCTTCATCCTCAAATGGTTCCCAATAACTACGTCCATCATGCTCAACCAGGGGTCAAGGATATTCATAATGACTCTGCTGCGCGCATCTATATTACCGGCTTTCGCGATGATTATCGTTGGATTCGGCTGGTGGGTCATTAGCATGAAAGCCATGTCACAGAACATCGCTGAGGAGGAGTTCGTGCGCTATGCTAGGTTTCGGGGCATCAAAGAGGGCCGGATAGCCAATAAATATGTGTTCCGCAACAGCATAATCCCGCAGGTATCAGGGCTGACAATCAGCCTTGGCGGCGTCTTTGGCGGTTCGTTGATGACGGAGATCATTTTCCAGTACCCGGGCGTGGGCCGCCTGGTGCAAAGTGCTATCATGAACGGGGACTACAATATGATTATGGCGACCGTTTCAATTTCCATCGTCGCCATAGCTACCGCGACGCTCATTGCGGATCTTATATACCCAATCATCGATCCGCGCATCCGCTTGCGTTAAGGAGGGCGTAATTTATGAAAACTGTCTGGAAGCATGCGCCTTTGCGGTTCAAGATTGGTTTCGTTAATATCTCTTTGCTATTGGTTTTTGCGTTTGTTGTCACGATTTTTTACAACGGCCCGGAAATCACATTTTTCAACTCGTACGGGAAAAACTTGCCGGCTTCGTTTAAAAACCCTTTAGGTACGACAGCCCTCGGGCAAGATACATTTTGGATGCTGCTCTTTGCGCTCAGAAATTCCATAACTATAGGGTTGGTGGTCGCGGTTTTTGGGACTATTTTTGGCGTGTTTTACGGACTGGTGGCAGGCTTCCTGGGCGGCATTCCGGATCGCATCATGATGATGGTGACCGATACGTTCATCGTCATCCCATCGCTCCCGATCCTCATCCTTATGTCGTCGCTAATCGGCGGGGCGCTTTCGATCATACCGCTTGCCACAATATTGGCCATTTTCGCATGGGCGCACCCCTCGCGGCACGTCCGCGCCATGTGCCTGTCCATGCGGGAGCGGGACTTTATCCAGACGGCGAGGTTCTCCGGGGAGGGGGTCGTCCAAATCGTCATCACGGAAGTACTGCCTTACCTGCTGACCTGGACCCTGTCAAGCTTCATGAACGCTGTGCTGGCTGCCATCGGGATGGAGTCGAGCCTGGCTGTACTCGGGCTCTCTTCAGCGAAGCTGCCGACACTAGGCAACATGATATCATGGGCGCGAGCGCGCAACGCGCTGCTTGGGGGGCTGTGGCTCTGGATAGGGTCGCCGATTGTCACCATAATGGTCCTGTTCATATCGCTGTTCATGCTTATATCGGGCTATAACGAATTTGTGGTCAAAAAGAGAGGTGCCTGACAGTGTTGATACTTGATCATATTACCGCTTCATATAAAATGCTGGACGGCGACATTGTAGCGGTGGACGACATCTCCCTTGACATTGAAGACAACGAGATATTCGGGATCGCGGGCGAGTCCGGATGCGGCAAATCCACGCTTCTTAAAGTCATATATGACATAATCGAGTTCCCCTTGCAAATCGACAAAGGAACCGTGATATTGTCCGGCATTAAAAACGGCGCCCCGTTCTCATATTCGACCGGGGAGATCAGCAAAAGCTGGTGGAGCCATATATCATATATTCCGCAAGCGGCTATGTCGGTGCTTAACCCCATTTCGCGGCTAAAGAATCAGTTCCTGGACTCAATCCCCGACGAGGCTAAAAAGAAAAATGGCCAGGATAAATTCCTTAGGGAAATCACGCAGTATCTGGTTGATTTGAACCTTTCACCCGACATTTTGGAGTCGTACCCGTTTCAACTGTCCGGGGGCATGCGGCAGCGCTGCATTATAGCGTTGGCCACATTCATGCAGCCCAAGCCGGACGTCGTGCTTGCGGACGAACCGACTACCGCCCTGGACGTGGTCGTGCAAAGGGGCATCCTCATGATGCTGACAAAGTTGCAGAGGCAATATAAAAACACGATGATCTTGGTCAGCCACGATCTTGGCGTCCATTACCAAATCTCGGACAGGATGGCCATCATGTACTCCGGTCGCCTGATGGAGGTCGGTAAGACTTCCGATATATTTACGAACCCCCAGCACCCATATACCCAATTGCTGATCAACGCGCTGCCCCGTGTCGGCGACAAAAGCGTCCGCGCGGGCATCGCCGGGAAGCCCCCGTCATTGAAGTCTCCTCCCCCCGGCTGCCGCTTCGCGGACCGGTGCCCCAGGGCTTTGGACATATGCCATAGAGCCGTGCCGGAGTACAGGGAGATTATGAGCGGGCGCTTTACGGCTTGCCATATCTTAAATGAAAGGGGCGCGAACAGTGGCTGAGTACCTACTCGAAATAAAAAAGGCCAGCAAAGTCTTCAAAATCGGCAGCGTCATGTCGCGGGTCAGGCTGACGGCGGTCGATGACATATCGATTAATCTTCCCGCAAGCGAGCCTATGATCTTGTCCATAGTGGGCGAGTCCGGCTGCGGGAAATCCACGCTTTGTAAATTGATCCTGAAGATATATGAGTTGACCAGCGGCGATATAATATTGAACGGCGTCTCGTATACGAAAGGTAGATACGACAACATCAAATTCCTGACGGATGTCCAGCCAATTTTTCAAAACCCTTTTGAGGCGTTTTCCACGAGGAAGCCCGTTGACTCATACTTGTATAACACGGCGCTGCGCCTACGCATCGCAAAAAACAGAACCGAAGCCGAAAATAAGGTGGACGAGGCCCTCCACTCGGTCGGCCTCTCCTTGTCGCTGGTCGACGGCAAATATTCGTCGCAGCTCTCCGGCGGCGAGCTCCAGCGCGTGTCCATAGCGCGAGCGCTCATCACCCGCCCAAAGATCATTGTGGCGGACGAGCCGGTGGCCATGATAGACGCGTCCTTAAAAATGAACATCGTGAACCTTTTCAAGGAACTAAAAGACAAGTACCAAATCAGCTTTATCTATATCACACATGATTTGTCGACCGCATATTACGTTAGCGATTATATTGCGACCCTGTATAGGGGCGGGCTGATTGAGTACGGCGAGAGCATATCCATAATGGATAACGCCGCGCACCCCTATACAAAGCTGCTGATGGACTCTATACCGCGCATTGGCGACAAATGGGAGGAAGACATAGTTATGTCGGACATCGAGGAAAAAGAGTACCAGATTACCCATTGCAAATTTGCCCCCCGGTGCCCTTACGCGACGGACGAGTGCCTGAAAAGCAAGCCGGAAATGAGGGAGCTTGGCAACGGGCGGAAAGTTTTATGCAACCACCCTTTATGCTGACCATTAGAATAATCTTATTGCTGTCAATATTGTTTGCGACTTTGATGCTGACGCAAAACACCCCGTTAGCCGTTATCGATGGGCAGGCCCCCCCAAATGTTGGGAGCGGCGCATCTGCGCCCGTCCTCCTGACAGTCTATATATATGATCGGTGCGGCGGCTGCGGCGACAACGCCCCGGGCTGCGGTGAGTGCGTGGATACAATCAATTATCACAGCGTTATAAAAAAGCAGTTGGG
>WRLR01000176.1 GCA_009777515.1 Oscillospiraceae bacterium
CGAAAGCTCGTGCGGCATGCGCCTCCCGAACCCCTCCAGCCGCACTGTTTCCAGCGCGGCGGCGACCGCCTCGCGAATCTGCGCCTTGGGACGCCTGCGGATTTTAAAGCTGTACGCAATATTGGCCTCGACATTCATGTGCGGGAACAGGGCATAGTTTTGGAACACCGTATTCACGTCACGGCGGTTGGGCGCAAGATCGGTGACATCCTGCCCGTCCAGCCATACCCTACCTGCATCGGGGCGCTCGAAACCTGCGACGATGCGGATGGTCGTCGTCTTGCCGCAGCCGGACGGGCCGAGCAGCGTAATAAACTCGCCGGGGCGGACGGACAGATCGATGCCCCGAAGCACCGGCGCGCCATTAAAACTTTTCTTTATGCCCTCCAGCCTGAGCAAGGCGCCGTCTGCGCCGCCGTCGTTTGAATCTTTCAATAAACCAGCCTCCGGTCCACTGCTGCCAAAAAACTCACCATTGCATTATATGGCTGTTCCATACCGATGTCAAACAACAGCGCCGCGCAACGCCCTGCGGCGCCCTGCGGCGCCCACACTGCACTCGGCCGCCCAGTCCCCCGCCGACGCTCATCCCCCGCCGCAGCCGCTCATGCGCCCCCCGCCAGCTTGTCGAGCCTTTTGTTGCGGAACCACAGCAAAAGGTCCGCAGAAACCATCAGGGCATTTATAAAATAAAAGACCATCACGATGTCCCTGCTGTTCAGGAACTTGTGCGTAATTCCGCAGATGTAGCCCAGGATCACAATCATGGAAAATACGCCGCTCTTCCCTTTCGCGCTCCGGCTGCGCCACGATTTCAATATAGATGCAGGCCACGCAAGGCCAAAGCTTATCAACATGCCCGCTTCAAATATGCTGCCGCCCATAAGTCTTCCCCTTCGAAAATAATATCATTATGCGATTGTACCACATAATGCCCGCCCACGTTCGAAAAATGGCACAAAAAGAACCGTATGCGTGCATCCATACGGTTCCGTTTCGCGAAATTTTTATAGAATGTTTAGTTGGTCGTGATCACGATATCGATGCGCCTGTTATTTTGGCGCCCTTCCGGGGTAGCATTGTCGCTGATCTCCTGGTATTCGCCAAAACCCGTGGAGCGCAGCCGCGACGGCGGCACCTGGCATTCGTCTTGCAATATGCGCACGACATTGGTGGCCCGCTGCGTAGACAGCTCCCAGTTCGACGGGAACTGGCTCGTTCGGATAGGCACATTGTCCGTGTGCCCCTGCACGTCAATAAAATGATCCAGGTCCTGAAAGCTCTCGCCCAGCGACAGCATTACATCGCGACCCTCCTGCCGCAGCGTCGCGCTGCCCGAATCGAACAGTATCTGGGAGTTTAGGCGGAGCACGAGCCGCTCCTCCTCGCTGACGATGGACACATAGCCGCCGATGCCGAGCAAGTCTACCTCTTCGAGTATGTCCTGTTTGAAATTGTTGAGCTTCTGCTGCCTTGCGTCCCTAATCTCTTTCTGGATAATCTCTTCCTCAGTCATCTCATACGGAGTGGTGTCCCGCGCATCATCCGGGGCATTGGCATTAGCCAAAGCAGAAGCTTCAGCCTCTGCGTCCAGTTCCTGGTACTCGGCCAGCTCTACGCTGAGTACCTCGACCTCCTGCCTGAGTTCCGATATGGTCCCCTCCAGTTGCTCGATATGCTCCTTCGAGCCTGGCTCAACGGGCGGCTCCTCGGCTTCCTCCTGGGCGTTCGTCTGGTTCGTAATGGCTACCACTGCATCGCCGGTGTTGCTGTTGAGCATCCCCGACCTGTTGAGCACGTTGAACGAGCTGCGCAGCGACGACGTTATGGCTTCAAATTTAGCCGCGTCAATAGCTGAGAGCGAAAACAGCAAAATGAAAAAAGTCAGCAGCAGCGTGACGAGGTCGCTGTAAGTAGTCATCCATTCCGGTGCGCCGCGCGATTCTTCTTCGATCTTTTTTCTGGCCAATGGCCCGCCTCCCTAATCGCGTACCGTGTCTTTATGCAATATTGGTACTATATATGCTTTATGTCGCTTCCTGCACCTGCCCTGCGCCGGCTGCGGGAGCATTATTAACCAGCTCTTCATAACGCGTCTTCTGCTCGGGGGACAGGAAGGTCTTTAGCTTATGCTCCATGATCCTGGGGTTCTCCCCAGCCTGTATAGATAGGATGCCTTCGATGATCATCTCTTTTAGTTGAATCTCGCTCCTGCTGCGTATCGTAAGCTTGTCTACCACCGGGTTGCATACATAGTTGGCGAGCACGCTGCCATAAAACGTCGTTATTAAGGCGACGGCCATGGCGGGCCCCACGGCGGAAGGGTCGTCGAGCTGGCCCAGCAGGTTGATCAAGCCGATGAGCGTACCAATCATGCCCCACGCCGGGAACTGCGCCGCCATGGTCTTGAATATCGAGCGCCCCAGCAAATGCCTGCTGTCGAGGTTCGCCAGCTCCAGCTCCATGAACTCCCGGATTGTGCCAGGCTCCACGCCGTCCACGACGAGCTGGAGGCTCTGCTTTATAAAGTCGTCGCCGATCCTGTCCTGCTCCGCCTCCAGCGCGAGCAGCCCCTCGCGCCGCGCCTTGTTGGACAGGTCGACCAGCGTACGTATCATGTCCTCTTTGGAATTTTCTTTCGCCGTAAAAATATTCGAGCATATTTTCATCATCCGGATGAAATCGTTGAGTTTATAGCTTATCATCGTAGCGGCAAGGCCGCCCCCGACAGTGATGAATACGGATGGTATATTGATAAACGCAAACAGTGCGCTGGGCCCGTTGTCTAAGGATATTGATATGATAATAGCCAAAAACCCAATAATCAGACCCGCGATCGACGCTATATCCATAAACTCACTCCAATAAAAAAACACGTTTAGTTAAGGTATAAACTCTTAATACCCTTCTTTGGTAAATTTTAAACTGATACATAATTTTGCCGAAATGAAATTTAATGGCTACGACATGCGGCGAGAAGCAGCGAGGGCAACGCCTAAAAAGCCTACAGCAACGGCTTTAACAACTCCGCCCTCAATTCGATATCGCCCCTGCCAAGGAAGGCGAACGCCACATGGTGGACAGGTTTTCCGGTCCCTATATATTTAGCGCTATATTTTTTATTTGATATTTGCGCCATGGCTTCATCTAAAGATAATTTAAATAACTTTGCTTTTTCCTCCGCGCCGGCGTCCCGGGGGCAGTCTGCATACTTGAACTCAATGACATACACGACCTCCGGCAGTTCAAGGACCGCGTCTACCTTGCCGCCCGAAACGGATACTTCCATGTCAATATCGAACCCAAGCACTGTCATAATTGCAAAGAAAATGGAGTGGTAGTAAGCTTCGCGGTCGATATGAAGATTATATGGGATTGACGCGAATAGTCTTCGTAGAAGCCCAAGCGTTTTTTGCATATCGCTGGAACGGAGCGCATCAAGCAATTGCATTTGCGTTTGTTCAACCGCTATATCGCCATTTTCAGTGAAAGCGGCCACTATTTGCATATTAAAAGCTTCGCGCACCTCCATGTTGGGTATGTCAAGCGCATAGACTGGCGCGCCACTTGTATGTAATGTTTCTTTTACCGTAAGGTAGCCAGCTTGAAACAAGAGGGGCTCGACTTCCATTTTGCGCAAATCGGGGTTTTCAAGTGATCTTTCAATGATTTTCAAATTTTTAAGCGATAAATATGAAGCGGGGGCTTCCTTTAGCATTCTAATTAAAAACGACGGCGTCCCGCTGGCATACCAATAACTTCCAAAACGCCTATGCTCCAAAAAATTCAATAGCGAAAAAGGATTTATCACCCTCGTTTTGCCGTCCCACGAGTAGCCGTCATACCAATTTAGAATTTGATCGTATATGCTACCGGTATTTTGCAGCCCGTCAACTGTCGACAAATGCTCTATATGGCTATTAAAATATTCGTTTAAATCATTAATTTCGATACCGCAAATACCCGGGAATTTATACGAAAAAGTAATATCGAACAAATTGTTAAGTTCGGAAAATATGGAAGTTTTAGTAAACTTGGATACACCGGTGATCAATGAAAAACGCAAACACGGATCCATAGACTTAAGAATACCACAAAAATTTTTGATGACCTGTCTATTGGCTTCCGCGATCTCTACGTTGGCGATGTGATCGAGGATGGGCTTATCATACTCATCAATAAGTATTACAACTTTTTGCGAGTATTTATTATATAGACCTTCAATTAAATATATAAATAAATCAGAAGGAATATCGTCCGATATATCTAAATTTTCTTTTTGAATGCGCCTTTTTAAGGCAGATGCAATGGACGTTTTTAAAGTATCTGGATTTTCGCTGGATACACTGCTCATGTCCAGCCGGATCACCGGATGTTTAGTAAAGTCATAGTCAGACGAATGAATCCATAATCCCTCAAACAGCCGTTTATCACCGTTAAATACTTCCTCTATTGTGTCGAGCAGGAGGGACTTTCCAAACCGCCTCGGCCGCGATAAAAAATTATAGCTGGCGCCATTGATAAGCTCATATACATATCGCGTCTTATCGACATATACATAATCGCCCTCAATAATTTTCCGAAAACTCTGTATGCCAAGCGGCAACCTTTTCATGTAACCCACCCCAAGAAGATACTTAGATAAGTATATTTTACCACCTCGACATAGTCAATCATCCACATGGGCGTAACCCATCCCCCCTCCTGGGTACGCGGGCGTCCCGTCTGGGTGCGTAGCCGCCCCTCCTGGGTACGCGGGCGTCCCGCCTTGGTACGCAGCCGTTCCCCCCTGGGTACGCGGGCGTCCCGCCCGCAATAAAAATCTGTAAAATACATTGACAAATATCTATATGACATGTATATTACTGATAGATAAACATCAATATGATATATATCACAGATAGTTATATATCACTGATAGATAAACATCAATATGAAGTTGTATGGTATGTGGTTGTATGGTTAACGTAAAATATAAAGAATACGCCCTGCTGTTTAAAGCGCTGTCCGATCCAAACCGATTGATGATAATGGACATGCTTTCATGCGGCGAGCTTTGCGCTTGCATTATATTATTGAAGTTTAATATTACGCAGCCGACCCTCTCCCACCACATGAAAATTCTTTGCGACAGCAAACTGGTAAACGCGCGCAAGGATGGTAAATGGACTTATTATTCGCTAAACAGCGAGACCGTCAAAAATTTTAAGGCATATTTAAACGAAGTGACTACAGCAAAAAAAGGCTGTATATGCTGTGGAATAGTTTTCGAGGAGGGGTGTATATGAGCAAAGACAATAGTTGCTGCGCAACCGGCGAGTGTTGCGGCGAGCCGGCTGTTACAACAATTCCAACAGTTCCAACAGTTCCAACAGTTTCAACAAAGCTTACGCTAGACGACCATCTCGGAGCGTTGAAATCAAGACTGGGAATCGGGCGCATGGATTATTTAGTCGAGCCGGGGCTGTACGCCGTTGGCAAACCCGAAAACAGTTCCCCGGTCTTTGTAAGCGCCAACTATAAGCTGACTTTCGACACCCTGCGGAAAAACCTAGACGGCCTCAACTGCTGGCTCCTGATACTCGACACAAAGGGCATAAACGTATGGTGCGCCGCAGGCGAAGGCACGTTCGGCACCGAAGAGCTGATACGGCGCATCGAAGCATCGGAATTGTCAAAGTATGTGTCGCACAAGAACCTTATCTTGCCGCAGCTTGGCGCGACTGGCGTGAGCGCCCATGAAGTGGCGGCGGGTTCCGGATTCGATGTCAGTTACGGGCCGGTGCGGGCAAGCGACATCAAAGATTACGTGGACGCGGGATACAAGGCGACAAAGGAAATGAGGACCGTCAAATTCACCCTTTGGGATAGGCTCGTATTGACGCCGATGGAACTCGTCGAAGTTATTAAAATCTCAATGGTTATATTTGGCTTTATGTTCCTGATAAATCTGTTTGCTGTACGCGCTTTCGGCATGAAAGACTTTCTTGCGTATGCCGCCGCTATGCTGATTGGCTCGGTGATTACGCCTGTGCTGCTCCCCGTGGTTCCCGGAAAAGCCTTTGCCTTTAAGGGTTGGCTATTGGGCGCGATTGGCACAGCTTTTATCGTTTGGAACTATGGTTGGTTCGCATCGCCTTTTCTTCTTTTGGGAATCGGATATATGCTCGCCCTGTCCGCGTTTACTTCGTTTTTAGCCATGAACTTTACGGGAGCGTCAACCTTCACGTCTCCGTCAGGCGTGTTGAGGGAAATGACCATTGCTGTTCCCTTCATTGTCATTTTTCTTTTGGCAGGGATAGTATTGATTCTGATAAAGACTTTTACGGGTTAAGAGGAGGAAACATGAAACTGAAATACTTGAAAAATGTGGTCTCGCTATCCTATGTTTCTGAAAAATGCGTCGGTTGCGGCAAGTGCTTGGAAGTCTGCCCGCACGGCGTATTCGATTTGGATGGAACAAAGGCGCGCATAGTCCAAAAAGACTTTTGCATGGAGTGCGGGGCTTGTGCGTTGAATTGCCCTTCGGGAGCGATTGAAGTCAATGCGGGCGTTGGCTGCGCGGCAGCGATGATTATAAGTTGGTTCACTGGCAAAGAGCCGTCCTGCGACTGCGGTGACGGCGAATGTTGCTAAAATCATTTATGCAAAGGATAAAGATAACATGGACAATAAAATCATTGAGCAAGTAAAAGAGTATTACGGCAAACAGTTGCAGAGCAAAAGCGACCTAATGAGCGGCGCT
>WRLR01000177.1 GCA_009777515.1 Oscillospiraceae bacterium
CATCGTGCCGGACGTCGGGCACTCAAAGGCGCCGGGGAGCCTGGTCGATGGCAAGGCGAACGTGCTTATCTTCCCGGATTTAAATAGCGCCAACATCGGCTACAAGCTCGTGCAGCGCCTCGCCAAGGCGGAGGCCTACGGGCCGCTCCTCCAGGGCATCGCAAAGCCGCTGAACGACCTTTCGCGCGGGTGCACCGCCGAGGATATAACCGGCGTCGCCGCGATAACCGCGGTACAGGCGCAGCAGGCATAAATATTCGACAAAGCAGGGGGCTAAATCCAAACATGAGCATGAGTAAGAAAGTATTGGTCATCAATTGCGGCAGTTCGTCATTGAAATACCAGTTTATCGACATGGCGAACGAGCTGGTGCTCGCCAAGGGGCTGTGCGAACGGGTGGGCATGGATAAATCGTTCGCGAGGCAGACCAGGGGCGACGAAGAACCCTTGATCATCAACGTTGACATGAAAGACCACAACGACGCGATCACACAGGTCATAGAGCTATTGCGCGACAAGGACAACGGCGTCATTTCCGACATTGGGGAGATAACGGCTGTCGGCCACAGGGTCGTCCACGGCGCGGAGCAGTTTTCGGACTCCACCATCATCGATGGCAAAGTCCTGGACGGCATCAAAGACTGCATAGAAATCGCGCCGCTCCACAACCCGCCGAACATCATCGGCATAGAGGCGTGCATGCAGTTGCTGCCCGGCACGCCCAACATCGCCGTGTTCGACACGGCGTTCCATCAAACCATGCCGCAGCGCGCGTATCTATACGCCCTGCCATATGACTATTATGAAAAATACGGGATCCGCAAATATGGGTTCCACGGGACTTCGCACAGATATGTGGCGTCGCGCGCCGCCGAGATGCTGGGGCGCCCGCTGGAGGCCCTGAAGATTGTGACATGCCACCTCGGCAACGGTTCGAGCATCTGCGCGGTGGACGGCGGCAAGTCGGTGGAGACGAGCATGGGCTACACGCCGCTCGACGGCCTCATGATGGGGACGCGCTGCGGCTCGATTGACCCCGCCGTGGTCACATGGATCATGGATCACGAAAAAATCGGCACGGACGACGTCAATGACTTAATGAACAAAAAGTCCGGGATGATTGGGGTCACGGGCGTGAGCAGCGATTTCCGCGACATTACCAACGCCATGAGGGGCGGGAACGCCCGCGCGAAGCTCGGCATAGAGATGTTCACGTACCAGGTGAAGAAGTACATCGGGCAGTACGCCGCAGCAATGGGCGGCATCGACGCCGTCGTTTTGACGGCGGGGGTGGGCGAGAATGTGGCCCATGTGCGTATGGGCATTGTCGGCGGGCTGGAGTTCATGGGCATAGAGGTGGACGGCGACAAAAACGAGGCCGTAGCGGGGCGGGACATAGACATCAGCACGCCCGGCGCCAAGGTCCGCACCCTCGTCATCGCCACGAACGAGGAACTGGCGATAGCCCGCGACACCGTACGGCTGCTTCAATAGGATTTAACAACATTAAATGATGGCAATGCGACGGCAATGCGGCGCAGCGTGCGCGGATAATATATCGCTCGCGCCGCGCCCCATCCTGACTCAACCTGAGCCGAAGCGCCTAAGCAAAACAACGTAGGGCGAGGGCTGACACTCGTTTCATAGCGAGGATTTTCCCTAGCCGCGTCCCAACCGCACGCACCCACACCGCAGACGTACCCAGCCGCACCCAACAAACCGGAGAACATGGTCTTTTCGTCCGTCATCTTTATATTCGCATACCTGCCGATTGTGTTCCTCGGGTACTATGCCATCCCGAAAAGGTACGCGCTCGTATTTCTTTTCGTCATGAACCTCATCTTCTATGGATGGGGCGAGCCCGTATACCTCCTGCTCATGGTGTTCTCCATTGCGCACAATTACGCCGCAGCATTGCTGATAGCGCGTCTGAAGCACAAAAAAGCCGTATTGGCCATGTCCGTCATCTTAAACCTGACGCTCATCGGGTTCTACAAGTACGCCGGGTTCGTCATCGATTCCATAGCATACGCCCTCCCGCGCATAATACACTTCGCAGGCCTGCCGCCTTTGCCCCGCTTGGACTTTGGCTTCGCCGCACCGCCGCTGCCCATCGGCATATCCTTCTATACATTCCAGGCGATGGCCTATGTCATCGACGTCTACCGAGGGGACATGAAGGCGGAGCGCAGCTTTTTGAAATTTGGCTCGTTCATCTCCCTGTTCCCGCAGCTAATCGCGGGGCCGATAGTGCTCTACCGCGACGTCGTCGACTATCTAGGCAAGCGCTCGGCAAAACTTGCCGATGTCGAGCGGGGGCTAAAGATATTCATCATGGGCCTGTCAAAGAAGCTGCTGCTCGCGAACCCGGTCGGCGCCGCTTGGGCGACGTTCGCCTCGGCGCCCGGCGGAAACGGCGTCGCAGGGGCGTGGGTCGGGCTTTTTGCCTACGCGTTCCATATATATTTCGATTTTAGCGGCTATTCGGATATGGCGGTGGGGATGGGCCTCATGCTCGGTTTCAAATTCCCAGGCAATTTTAATTATCCATATATAGCAAACAGCATCACCGACTTCTGGCGGCGCTGGCACATCACGCTGTCCAGTTGGTTCCGCGACTATGTGTACATCCCGCTGGGTGGCAGCCGCCGGGGCATTTTCAGGAACCTCTTCAACCTGGTCGTCGTGTGGTTCCTCACCGGCCTCTGGCACGGGGCGTCGTGGAACTTTGTGCTGTGGGGCATGTATTTTGCCGTCATTTTAATCATTGAGCGGGCGTTTTTACTGCGCGTCTTTGATAAGCTGAATGTTCCGGCGCTTGTCAGGCGCCTATATGCGTTTGGCCTCGTCGTCATAGGGTGGGGGCTGTTTGCTCTGACTGATTTGTCGCAGTCGTTCAGCTACATCGCCGAGCTGTATGGGTACACGTCGGCGGTCGCCGGGATATCGTTGGCGGCCATGCCGGCAGGTGGTGTGGCAGGCGCCACATTGCTGTATGGCGGGATGTTTACGTCGACCTCGCTGCAATACGCGGTGGCGTACCTGCCGACGCTGATACTGTGCGCCCTCGCCGCGACGCCCCTGCCCAAGGCAGTGTGGTCGGTTGTGACGGGCGGAGGGCGGCGGCTCCGCGCGCTGGAGGCGGCCGGGGCTTTCGCGATGCTGGTGCTGTGCGTCGCCGCCGTCACGGCCGGGGGCTACAACCCCTTTATATACTTCAGGTTCTAAATAACATTTGCACAGTAGGCAAATACCCCGGTTTTTAGTGCTACAACCCCTTTATATACTTCAGGTTCTAAGCAACAGCGACAACCGTCCAGTACGGCTACGGAGGGCCGCATGGCGAACGATAAAGATAAAAACGGCTTGACATATGAAAACATTTGCCGGTACGCACTGATCGCGCTGTGCGCGCTCGCCGCCGTTATTGTGCCGCTTTATTGGATATTTGCCAATGCGCCCGATTTCTATGGGCTTGAAAAGCGCTACCGCGCCACTTGGCCCGCTTTTACGGGCGACGCGCTTTTTTCGGGCAGGTGGGGGGAGCGCGTGGATGATTGGATGGCCGACAATATGCCCGCCAGGGAGTTTTTCGTCGGCATAGATTCCTATGTTTGGTACCTGAGCGGCAGGCAGGCGGCAAGGGACGTGATCGTCGACGGGGGAGGGAACTTGGTCGAAGCCCCGCCCGCGTACTCGCCGAGCGAACTGGTCCGTCGCCTGAACAAAATCACGGAATTCGCATCCATTATTAACGCGCAAAGCCGCGAGGAGGCGCGCGTGACGGACACCGTTATTATAACGCCGCCCAACGCGGGCTACATCGCGAGGCTGCCGCGCCGCATCGCCAGAAACTATATGGACGACGATATCGCCTACCTTATTGCTGCTTATGTGGAACTGGTCGGCGTAGGTGGGGAGGGCGTCGCGGGCGGAGCGGATGACGCGGACAGCGCTGGCGGCGTGGACGGTGTGGACGCCGCAAGCGTCTTGGGCGCAACGTTCGATCTCGAAGACATAGCGGGCTCATTGGGTGAAGCGGGCATATCATATGTAGATTTACGGCAGGCCTTTGCCGCTTCCGATGAAGCGGTCTATTACCGCACGGACCATCATTGGAACAGCGCGGGCGTGTACATGGCATATAGTTCGCTGGGCGGGACGCTCGGCTACGAGCCGCTGCCCAGAGACGCGTTTGAGATTGAGGTCGTAGATGATTTTTATGGCTCCACATACGCCAAGAGCGGGCTGTGGCTGACCGGGCCGGATACCATCGAGCTGTGGGCGCCGCCCTGCCCTGTGGACGTGACCGTGATTGACGCGGCTAACGAGCCCGATATACGCATCAGCGTGTTCTTTGATGAGTATTTGACGGACTGGGACAAATATTCCGTGTTCCTTGGCGGGATACACGGCCTGACCATCATAGACAACCTCGGTTCTGTCAGTGGCGCAGATGTCGAAACCGGCGATCCCCGCACGCTCTTCGTCATAAAAGATTCGTACGCCAACAGCCTACTGCCGCTGCTGATAACGCATTTCGACAAAATAGTGGCCGTCGATCTGAGGCACTACAGGGGTACGGCCAGCGAACTGTTGCAAGAATACGGCAGCGACGCCCCCGGCAGCACCGACGTTGTTCTGTATGTCTATTCGATGAACCACATCGCAAACGACACCGACATCCTCTGGCTACGTTAAAAACACCCCTTGGATACTCGGACATATCTTATTGAATACATATCATAGCAACGCTTTTTTAAAGATATTACACAATTCAGGATCAGAGCGTACAATCATACGCTTGAATGCCGCAAATTCGCTTTTTCGTGAAAGCTCATCTATTATGTTGCTATAGTTAACATCGTCACGCTCTGCCTTATAATTACTTATAAGTATGTAAAAGTCTCTTAAATTCCTGGAAAGCCTATTTTTCAAATTCGCAGAAGACACTTTTTTATTATCTCTGACAGATGAATTATTGTACACCAAATTTAGTAGTTTTACCGTTTTATTTACAAGCTCATTATTTTCAGCTTGGTTTATAATTTTGACAATTACTTTTTCTTTTAATCCGCCAAATGACAGTTCGAGTGTAAAAATATCTTCCGGATCAGTTTTGGTCGGATTTATTATGCCATCATAAAATTCCGCGCTGTTTTTTACACTATTACAGTATGAACATGCTAAAAACAAATTATGCCAGCTAAACCGTAAATCAGGGTTTCCTCTGTGGGCGACGAGATGCTCAACTACCGGTGGGATGGGAATATGCTCGCATATATAACATTTTCCGTAGCAATCTTCGTTTAAGATTTGAAAAACGGCGCCAGTCTGATAATCGTCTGGAGATTTAATTGTTATACCGTCTGGTAATTCCGATTTACACAGTTTAACCATTTCCCATTAGCTTCCTCTTATTTTCTACATTGTTAATAGCGATATAAAGTTCCTTTTGGGCAGGAGAAACCGCCTGCATTTCAATTCGTAGTTTGCTGAACTCTTTTTCTTCGTCACCAGAACGTTCGCTGAAAGCCAATTTATTATATCTTTCGAATTTATCCTTCATTTTTTGAGAATACATATCAATGTCATAATAACCTTCAATTATGTTTTCATATGAAAATTGATATGGGTTTTCAAGCCGCTCCCGTCTGCTCAAGTCATAAACAACTGCATTTTCCAGCGAAGTTATCACGAATGGTGAATGAGTAGTTACAATAAATTGAAGATTAGGAAACATCTTTGTTAAAAATCCCAATGCCATTTTTTGCATGGAGATATGCATATGTGTTTCTAGCTCATCAATCAGAACAATACCAGGAAGAGTGTAATTGCATCTATAATTAGTATAACTGTCCATACGTTCCATTACTTCTGACACAATTCGAAAAAAAGCGGAAAAACCATCCGCCATTTGGTTTAATTTAAATTCATAGCCATCAAGAATAAATTTATAATTATACTCTTGAGGTATATATTTTAACTCTAAATTACGGTTTTCATAAATCGTGCATAGTACATCCTTAAGCACATTAAACCATTTTTCGCTTTGCATAAATAATTCTTGATCGTTATTTTCTTTTGACTCCAATTGCTGTATTCTCATGGTAACCATTGTTTGAAGCATGTTTTTATATAAGGACTCTGTTATTACATTAATGGATTTATTTATATTTTTTTCTTGAATGTTTGCTATTTCTAGAGAAGTAGAGGAATGAAATAAATGTTCTGCTGGTATGCTGACCATTAAAACGTTTCTTATTTTTGCATCAATGTTAAAGTTGACTTCGCCCACTTTTTTGGAGTCAGTACTTCTATCAATATCAAATAAATCAGTTGATGTAGTATAACTAACACCATCTTCCATGATTATAAATTTTTTTATAAAATTCTGTACTAACAATTCCAATAAACTCGTTTTTCCACTTCCGTTTTTCCCGGTAATTATGAGGTGCGTACGCGCATTGCGAGAGAGCTTTATGTCAAGGTTATTAATATTTCGGAATTTGTATATTTTTATGCCTGTTATAAATAAATTATCCACATAAGTCTCCTTCCGCGCATCGGGATATTACTCTT
>WRLR01000178.1 GCA_009777515.1 Oscillospiraceae bacterium
GGCGTCGTGCCCCAGAGCGTGCTTGGGCGGCTGTCTGCGGACTTGAACAGCCTAACAGCGTTTTTCGCGGAAGATAAGACGCTTCTATATTCCGAGCTGCCGCCGCAGGCCAGCTTTGCTGTGCTGGACGGCGTTTCTGATAGCGCCCATGTCTACCAGTTTCAAGCAGTGGACGGCGTAAGCTACATCATGGTATGCGGGAAACTTAATATAGGCGATGAAGCGCTTTATTTGCTTGTCGCCTCGGACATAAGCGACGTAGTCGCGCAAAAGGAGCTGATGGCGCAAAGTTTCACAAGAGTCTACGGCATAGCGCTTTTGCTTGGCCTAGCCGTGATTTCGGCGCTCTCCGCTTTTATTAGCGGCCCCATTACAAAGATGAACAAAGCGGCGGCAGGGATTGCGCGGGGCCGCTATAGCGAGCGTCTGCCCGTTGCGGGCGGCGACGAAATTAGCGAGCTGTCTCAGAGCTTCAATATGATGGCGGACGCCGTCGAGGACAGGATTAACGAGTTGTATGAAAACGCACGGCAAAAAGAAGACTTCGTCGCCAGTTTCGCCCATGAGCTTAAAACGCCGCTGACCTCCGTTATTGGGTACGCAGACATGCTCTACCAAAAAACGTTCACAGCGGATAAAGTCAAGGAAGCCGCATGGTATATATTAAGTGAGGGACTACGCCTTGAGGCGCTGTCGCTGAAGCTGATGGATTTGATTGTGCTGGACAGGCAGGAGTTTTCGCTTGAAGCATTTTACGCAGACGAGCTTTTGTCGGGCATTGCCGGCGGCCTGGCGCCACTGTTCGGAGACAAGAGGGTTACGCTCCAGTTGAACACCCAGCCCGCGCGCGTAATAGTGGAGTACGACCTGTTTAAGACGCTGCTGCTCAACCTGATAGACAATTCCATGAAAGCCGGGTGCAGCAGCATCGAGGTGGTTGGTAAGCCTATTGGCGATCATTATGACATTTACGTCACAGACAATGGCTGCGGGATACCGACTGCGGAGTTAAAAAGGATTACCGAAGCGTTTTATGTGGTGGATAAGTCCCGCTCGCGCAGGCAGCACGGCGCGGGGCTTGGGCTGTCGCTGGCCGCGAAAATAGCGGAGATCCATGGCGCCCCGCTGGATATCAGCAGCAGCGAGGGCGTAGGGACGACCGTCACAATAGCTTTAAGGCTGGGGAGCGGGGAATGAAGACGACGGGCAGGCAAATAATATATACGGCTGCAGGGCTTGCTTTATCTTTAGCCATAGCCGTCGGCGGGTGGGCGCTGACAAGCATGCTGATAGACATAAAATCGGACGCTTTGCTTTCCACAACAGGGACCGTATATATCGACGTGCCTTCGCAAGCAGCAGGCGCGGGCCAGGAAACCGGCGATAACGTGGAAACCGGCAGTAGCGCGGAAACAGGCGGTAGCGTGGAAACGGGTAGTAGCGTGGTAACAGGCGATAGTGTGGAAACGGGCGATAGCATGAAACAAGAGCGGCCTGTATTGACTGGGCAGGATGTTTACAATATCTTGCACAATTGGGAGGCGACGGGCAGCGAACGGGTACATGAGCCTTCGGAGGCGCAGTTGGGCATGGAGGAGGCTATCGAGGTTGCAAAGTCCGGCCTGGCCTTTTTTTGCGAGGAAGGCGTTCTTCCCTCAGATATCCTTGAACAGGAAATAGAAAAGATAAATGCTTATTTGTGTCAAAACCAGGCCAACGGGCAAACGGCTGTTTTTTTAGATGCCATTTATAGTTATTGGACAATCGAGATGACCTGTGAGCGGTACGACGCTATATTTGTAATAAACGCCGTAGCGGGCCAACTGTGGAAAGCCAATATCGTTGTTTCGACTGATGACGAATTTTTTGGTAATCAGAGTGCGACAAAACTGGTGGACGCTTTTGTTTCATACTTAGATATGCATAGCGACGATAAATGGCAAATTGGAATAGAGGACAATGAAATATTCGCCAGCACCAACATCGCGGATAGTATGATTTTAGCGACGGCTGAAATCCGTTCGGATATAACGGGACATGCGTTCATTGTTACGGAAGTAAATCTCTATCTCACGACGCAACCGGCTGCGGCTGGTGAAATAATAGTGGTTATAAATGAATAGTCGTCGCGTTCGCAATAAACTTTTAGATTTTACATCTTAGACACAGCCCCAATACAGTAATGAAACATCCCCCTGTTATGATTGATAAAAATCAAAGCAGGGGGGTGTTTTTATTTTGAACAGGACAGGGGCGTTGTTGCATGGGGCGACTTGTTGGCGCGCCGGGGGCGTCACGCCCTACGACATTGTGCAGGTTTTGGCATATCGCTGTAGGGCGCGACGCCCTCGTCGCGCCGATTTTAATAGTCGCAACTGATTATTTCATATTCGATGAGAGGTGACAAAATGAACAAAGCAATTTCGGTATTTTTCATATGCTTAGCAGCAATATTGGCAGGTTGCAATCACGATGTTAACATAAGCGGCGCATTTGGCGACGACAGTCACTCAACGCAACCAAAATACGATAATGAAATTATTCAAACAACAATTACAACACTAACACCTACGCCGACGCCAACACCAACAACAAAATCAACCCAACCTCAACCGCAAACGCAAACACTTACGCCGACGCCAGCACTAACACTTGTGCCACAGTCAGCATCGACGCCAGCACCAGTACCGACGTCAACGCCGATGCAAACACAGGCGCCGGCGCCGGACAACCATGATAGTGCCAATGCGAATGCCTATGCGAACGTCACGGTCGTCGTCAGCGGTAAGGCAACCACTTTTGTCGGCCAACAGGCAATATATACAGATGGCGAGGTCTTCGTCCCGGTCCATGGCGTCTTTGAGCATTTAGACGGCGCGAACGGGAACACAGACTCCCCGTTCACAGTAGGCTGGGACAGCCAACTGTCTACAGCGACGATTAAGAACCGATGGTACACCGTCATAATTACATCAGGCGAGCAGGGCTTTATATGCAACGGGGATCGGGTAACACCCGCCGCGCCGCAGCGAATTATTGATGGGGAATTTATGCTGCCGCTTATGTCCATAACAAAGGCCATTGACGCCACTGTACAGTGGGATGAGGAGAAAAACACGATTTCCATATTTTATGAGAGCATGATTATAACTGGTTAAGGAGCATAGAATGAAAAAGAAAATATTACCATTGCCGCTTATATTGCCATTACAAATATATTTACTGTTACTGCTGCTTTTGCTTGTTGCGCCTGTTGCCTTGCTGCCTGGTTGCGGTACATACGCAAGCGCGAACACAAACGTAAACACAAACGCGGACACAGTTGCGACAGGCGGCGAGCTGATAGTCGCGTCGTTTTATGACAGCCAATTTCTACATGCCGCCGCGCGGAAATACGAGGAAACCTACGAAGGGGCTAAAGTAAACATTACTATATACGAAGGGGAAGACAAAGATACTTTTAAATATTCACAGGTAATCAATACCGCCCTGATGAGCGGGCTGGGCGAGGACATCATCGACGTCTCTCGCGTCCCATGGTGGAAGCTCGCCGACAAGAACAAGCTGCTGGGCCTGGACGGAAAAATCAACATCGCACCCGAGGCCTATTATAAAAATATAATGGACGCCTATATTTACAAAGGCAACCGCTATGTAGTCCCGCTATGCTTTTCGTTCGAGGCCTTTTCGTTCAACGGCGCATATGCCGACGAAGAGCCAACGCGGCACATCACTATTGAAACGCTGCTCAAGTTGGCGGACAAGTACCCCGGAACGCCGTTGTTTAACGACAGCGGATTCGGCATGGGGCGGATGACGCTTGCTTATAAGCTGTTCGAGATGAGTTTCGGCGATTTTGTCGACATAGAAAACAAAAGCGCGAATGTTGACGGGGATCAGTTTATATCCTTGCTAAAAAACGTCCAATCCATCTCAGGGTCGCTCGCGCCCCCAAATATAGGCCAAACCCCTCTGATCCGGCAATTGGTCCTGTATTCCCCAGCGATGAGCCATGTGGGGACGGTAGATTATGAAAACGTCTTCCTGTTGACCGATGTGGCCGGCAGCGCCGGGCAAAGTTTATTCCTGGCGTCTTCATTTCTGCCCGCAGTGAATGCCAACAGTAATAATACGAAACTCGCCATTGATTTTATCCGATTTTTGATTTCTGATGAAATACAGTCTTCTCCGGAACTGCTTTACTGCCCCGTCAATAGAAAGGCAGCGCAGACAAGCGCAGAACTGGTATTTAAGGAGCTGGAGCTGGGCGGGTATGTGCCCGACGGTTTTGGCAGCGGCAGCCTTGCGCGGAACGCCACCAAATTCGACGAGCTTGCCGAGCGGCTTTCTTCATACGAACTTGCGTATGCGGACGTCTTTATCCGTGACTTTGTCATGGCTGAGATGCGGCGGTTCTTCCAGGGCGAGGTAAGCGCGGAGCAGGCCGCCAAAAGCCTGCAGTCCAGGCTAAACACTTACTTAAATGAATGATGCAATGCATAGGCGCTACAGGAGTAATGTGAAAACAGTGGAAAGACATGGGCGCTGCAGGAGTAATGTAAAAACAAGGGTAAGGCATAAGCGCTGCAGGAGTGTGGCCAAGGCAATAACATGAAAATTACTAATAAAACAAATGGACGGGCGCACATTACTCGGCCGACCAAGGATAATATAGCGGCGTCGTTGTTCATCGTCCCAAGTTTTGCCGGGGTGGCCCTGTTTTACATAGTCCCGTTCATAATGTCGATTGGATACGCGGCCGCTGACGCCGATGGCCGCTTAGTCGGGCTGGCTAACTTCATCGGCCTGTTGTCCAGCGAGGCGTTCAGGCTCGCGGCGGGGAACACTGCCAAATTTATGGCGGTCGCCATTCCTTTAAATATTGCCGTCCCGTTGGCAATCGCATGCATGCTTTTCAAAACGAAAGGCGGCGGCTGGCTGAAAACGGTCTTTATGTCGCCGCTGGTCGTCCCATCGGCGTGCGCGGCGTTTTTCTTCCGGAGCCTGTTCATGCCCAATGGGCTGTTGAGCCGTATTTTGGGCGCCAACACCGATTGGCTCCAGACGGAGTATTCATTCGCCATCGCGGTGGGCGTGTATGTTTGGAAAAACATGGGTTTCAACCTAGTGCTCGCGTTGGCGGGGCTCACCGATATACCAAGGGCTTATTACGAATGGGCGGCTCTCGAAGGGATGGGCGGGGCACGCATGTTTTTTGGGATCACGCTTGTCTACATGGCGCCTTCGATCTTTATCATGTTCGTGATGTCTTTTATCAACGCTTTCAAGGCGTACAGGGAACTCTACATGCTGGCGGGCAGTTACCCCAACGAGAGGATATACATGCTGCAGCATTATATGAATAACCAGTTCGCCAAGCTTGACTATCAAAACCTAACGGTGGCTTCATTTGTGATTACGTTTATTATTGCGGCCTTTATGGCTATGTATTTTGCGTTTGAAAAGAAATTAGCATTTGGGGAGTGAAAAAAGGGAGGATTAAGGGGAGTGTTTAATATGGCGCAAAAGAAGCTTAAAAACATCGCGGTTATGGCGGCATTGGTGTTCGTTGCGCTCATTTACATCATCCCCATCGTAATTATTTTCACCAATTCATTCATGCCGCAGGGCGAAATAGCGCGGAACTACGGCGCGGAATATGATTTTTTCGACCATAGGTTGCGTGGCCGAACCCATTACGCCGAATACCGCCTGATTCCTGGCAACGCCACATTTGAGCAATACGGCGCACTGCTGTTCAAAACGCCGGTATATCTTGATTCGTTTATGAACTCGCTGGAGCTGGCGCTTCCGATAGTGTTGATGCAGGCGGCGGTTGGCCCGCTGGCGGCCTACGGCTTTACGGCTTGGAAGTTTCGGTACAAGGAGATGCTGTATTGCGTCTATATAATTGTGATGGTCCTGCCTTTCCAGGCGACGCTTGTATCAAATTACATCATGGCTGACCGCCTGGGCATCCTGGATACACGCCTTTCCGTCATACTTCCGTGGGGCTTTGGCCCGTTCGCCGTGTTTGTCGTGCGGCAATGCATGAAAGGCGTCCCGTACAGTGTGTTTGAAGCGGCACAAATCGACGGCGCGGGGCATATCCGCCGGTTTGTCCATGTGGCCCTGCCGCTGTCAAAGGCGGGCGTCGCGGCGCTGGCCATTTTGACGTTTGCGGACGCCTGGTCCATGGTGGAGCAGCCCATGGTGTTCCTAAAAGACGCATCGATGGAGCCGCTGTCGGTCATTTTATATAGGATCGGGCAAGAGAACATCGGGCTGGTATTTGCCGCCTCGGTTTTTTATATGCTGCCTGCGGCTTGGGTTTTCCTGTATGGGCAGGAGCATCTGGAGCGTGGGGTGAGGCTGTCGGCATTGAGATGAGGGTGGAGTGGGCAGAGTCAATGACATGGGCAGTGAGTGGGGGCTGGAGCTGGATTGGGGCGGGGGTTGGGTAGGGCCAGGGACAGGAGTGAGGGAGTGGGCAGAGTCAAGGACAAGGGCAGGGGGATGATTTCCATTAATTTTG
>WRLR01000179.1 GCA_009777515.1 Oscillospiraceae bacterium
TCCGGAACGGGTCGTCCAACAGCAGATTGCCGTAATAGGCGAAGGCCCCCCTCCTCATGAGCGCGCCCCCGACGCACCAGGCCGCCGGTACAAAAAGAGCCGCCACCAATAAATAACCCGTTATCCACTGCATCGCCGCCCCTCCCATTTTTATACCTACAAGAACATTCGCGTTCGGATACGCATGACCGGCCCCCGCCAGCCATTAGGCGCCTATTATACATCGATGTTCATTATTTTTTCCGATATCAGCCACGACAGGGCAATCAACGCAATGGAAACGCTCATGACCAACTTGCCGACCAATGTCGAAAACACAGGCTCGATGTAGTCCTTCGCCGTTAATGAAAGCACTAATATCAAAGCCACCGGCATAATGTTTAAAACTTTTTTTTCAAACCTGCGCTGCGCCAGGAGTACGTCGATTTCATTTTTGATTTCCATTTTGTCGCCGAGGATATTGGTCGTG
Organism: Oscillospiraceae bacterium; assembly: GCA_009777515.1. Classification (GTDB taxonomy): domain Bacteria; phylum Bacillota; class Clostridia; order WRLR01; family WRLR01; genus WRLR01. The sequence goes on from WRLR01000179.1 coordinate 470, forward strand.
TTTTTGACAATTTCGACCAGGTTCCCACCCATTTTGCGGCAAGTCGACAGGACGTCGCAAAAGCTTTCGATATCTTCTATCCCCGACCGTTCGGCCAAGTCGTATAGCGCTGCGTCGACTGTTTCGTTTAACAATGTCCTGCGCAGTATAATATCGACCTCGCGGATGATGGCGGTCTCGGGGTCAGGGTATATCACCTCCAAATCGCCCCGGACCTCACGTAGCGCGGACTCCATGGTTTTGCCTGCCATGAGGCTCGACGAGAGCGAATACAGCATGTCCCTGAACTGCTGCTTGAGGGCCTCGCGGCGTTTAGCTATTTGCCGTTTGCGCCTGTACGGCAGATAGAACAGGCCAAGCGGCGATATAACGGCGCACAGCGCAATGCTCCTATAGAACACATAAGTCGCAAAAAACACAGCGAGCATGGCGGCCGCAGCCGATAACAACAGCTCCGCCCGCGACATGCGGTATTCGTTGTAGTTACAAAATTCGTCACTCATGCCCGCCCCCGCAAAAAAAACCGCTCCGAAGGCCGGCCAGCCTGAGTTTTACCGTATTGCGTATTTTATTTCCTGTGTATTTGAAATCCCCGCGCACATCCAGGCCTTTGTCCGGGTCCGCAGGATCCGTTGGGCTCGCAGAACCTGCAGAACCCGCAGGGCCCGCAGGATCCGCCGCACCTGTTTCAAGGAATTCAAACAATTTGTTCATTACGATTTTACCGTTTTCCATACCATTGATCTCGGAAACCTCCACCACTTTCCTGCTGCCGTCCCTGAGCCTGGCCACGTGCACGATCACGTCTATCGCCGACGCTATCTGCCCGCGTATCGCCTCCAGTGGGAGCGCCTCCTCGCTGAGCACCATTGTCTCCAGGCGCGAGAGCATGTCCAAAGCGGAGTTGGCATGCCCCGTCGTAAGTGAGCCGTCGTGCCCGGTGTTCATGCTCTGGAGCATGTAGTACGCCGCCAGCCCGTCCCTCACCTCCCCTACGATGATCCGGTCGGGCCTCATCCTCAGACTGGACTTAATCAAACTGCCCATGTCAATTTGCCCCTTGCCCTCAGAGTTGGCGTTCCTCGTCTCGAGCCTGACCAGGTTACCCAGGGTCTTTAATTGCAACTCTGCGGAATCTTCAATCGTGACGACGCGTTCGTCCTCGGGAATCATCGCGGCGACGGCATTGAGGAGTGACGTCTTGCCAGAGCCTGTCCCTCCGCTGATGAATATGTTGTAACGCGCTTTGACAAGTACTTCCAGTAAGCCGGCCATCTGTTCGTCTATGCTATTGAATGCCAGCAAGCGTTCAATGGACATGGGCTTTTCGGGGAACTTGCGAATGGTCAACACGGGCCCGTCAATGGCGATGGGCCGAAGCACGGCGTTCACCCTGGACCCGTCGGCCAGCCTGGCGTCGACTATGGGGGACGCTTCGTTTACTGTCCTGTTTATTTTTGAAACAATGCTCTGTATGACATCCTCCAGTTTCTCTGTTGTTTCGAACGCCAGATCCGTTTTTTCGACCTTTCCATCGCGCTCTATGAATATGTCCTTTCTGCCATTTACCATAATTTCCGATATATGCGCGTCGTCGACGAGGGGCTGGATCACGTCGAGGCGCCGTATGGAGTTAAATACGCGTTCCGCCAGCCTCTTGCGCCCCGAAACGGATATGTACTGCTCGTCCGATTTTTCGAGCACAATGCCGTCAATGGCGTCCTGCACCTCCCCGTCCTCCATGTCGCGGCGCAGATCCAGCCTGCCCAGTATCTCGCCTTTTATGAGCGCGAACAGCTCGTCGGCGGGCGGCGGGCGATTATTAATTTCATTTGCTACATTGTTATCCAAATTAACCTCTTGTACATCGCTGCGTGTGATTACGCTATGGTGCGCTTTGCTGTGCCCCGCTGTGGAGCGCCAAACATCAACTGCGTTGATGGGGCGTCACGCCCTACCCTGTTGCGTTGCGCCAAACGTCTACTGCGATGCTAACATCAACTACGTTGATGGGGCGTTGCGCCCTACATTGTTATTTTGCGCACTACGACCGGCGCGCGGCTTCCGCGAGGGCGGCGCCAAAACCGGACGTCATGCTCGACAGCGCCTCCGGGCTGTAATCGTCGCGCAATTCGTCGCAGTGCGGCGCCACAGTTACCTTTGCTTGAAACATAACTGCTAAGCTGTTTGCGCCGTCCCGCTGCGCAGCGCGGTTAAGGACTATGTGGCAGCGCTTGTAGGTTTCGCCGGCATGCGCGCCAAATGATTTATCTATTTGCCCTTTTAGCAGAATAAGCTTCTTTTCCCCAGCGGCGCCACCGCGCGCCACAAAAAAGATGCTGTCGCACATTTCCATTAAAAGCTTGTTCCGAAGGGACAGGCCGCTGACTGTATCAAATACGACCCGATCGTAGACGCCTGAGCCGCGCAGCCGGGAGACGAGCGTTTCTATATCGGAAAGCTGTAGCTCATCTATATCCATCGGATACAGAGGAGAGGAAAAGTAATAAAAACCTACTCCCGCTACAGGCTTTGCCAGGGCTTCAATTTTTAGCCCAAGTTTATCCGGCTTCGCCTTTAACGTATATATGATATCGGACAGCCCTCCGCCACGCGGGCCAAACGGGCCGCGCAGGCCATCCGCGCCCCCAGCGGCGCCCTCGGCATCTTCGGCGTCGAACGCGAAGCTCTCAGCGTTCAAAAAATCGAGCCCGATGTAAAGCGCCCTGAGCCCGAGTTTCGCATAGTGCGAGCACAGGGCTATGGCGACGGACGTCCTGCCGCAGCCGCCCTCTGCGGACATAACAACGCATATTTTACTGTCTCGGCCGCTGCGCGCGCCCCCGGCGTCTACCGACTGCCGATCACTGTTTGCGTATATTGCTAATATATCCGCAACCAGCTTGTCCGCTCCGCTGTACCTATCGACATATGCGCAAACGCCCACGCCAGCGCCAGTACCCGTAACTGCACCCACACCCATGCCCGCACCCATGCCCGCACCCGCGCCCATGCCTAAGTCAGTGTCCATGCCCGCGCCAGCATCCCCTTCTACGGCGCCGTTCTTTTCAGCGCGGCTCCCAGCGCGGCTCCCGCCGTTTGCCCCGCCGCCGCCCCTGCCGCCAGCCCCGCCGCCACCCCCGCCGAGCATAATGATAATGCCCAGATCCAGCTTCGTTGCCCAGTCGCCGTATACCTCGGCGGCGACAAGCAAAATATCCACCTCGGCGTTAGCGCTCCTCATATGCCCAATAAATGCGTCTGAACTCGAAAACGTCAATAGATTGAAGCGGTGCCTATAATGCCCTGTTATATAGTCCGCGAAATTTTCCATATATCGAGCGTCGCCGTCCAATACCGCCATATTAATCCTGCTCATCCGCCTACTCCAAGATAAATAATGATTAATATCCCTATATATGGGTTATTTACTGTATATTGCCATCTTAACATAGGGGAATTTTACTATAAATTCCATGAATTGTCAATAGGCAAAATAATTTTTTATTAAACAAACGAATCAAACGCAACGTATGAAATGAAATATAGATACCCTATTAGACATTAGACGTCCAATACGCGGCGCGATGAAGACATCGCGCCCTACGAACACGCTTTGGCGCCTGTAGGGGCGGCTCTCGCGGCCGCCTTAAAAACATATATAAACATATAGTGGGCATAGATATATATTTATAAATCTATGCCCACTATACATGCCCTATACATGCCTATGTTTACCTTAACTTACTTATACTTACTTATGCTTACCTCTAATTACCTATACATACGCCACGACCAGCCCAATAATAATGCCAATCAGCGTCACGATAGACGCCGAACGGTTTTTTACCATGATGACCGACTGGGGGATGATTTCACCGAACACGACGTAGAGCATCGCGCCGCCAGCCGTCGAGAGCGACAGCGCGACCGCGAAATCCGATATGCTGCCCAGCAGAGACCCGATCAGCCCGCCCAGCAGCGTCGGCGCCCCGGAGAGCGCAGTCAATAATACTACCATCGACTTCGAAATGCCGCCTGCGAGCAGCGGCGTCGCAATCGCCATCCCCTCGGGTATGTTGTGCAGCGCAATGATTATGGCCAGCACAAGGCCCAACTGAACGTCGTGGCTGCCGCCCGCGCCTATCGCCAGGCCTTCGGGAAAATTATGCAGCCCGATCGCAAACAGCATAATCATGCCGGAGCGCAGCAATTTGTCCCGCTCGCTGATTATTGAGCTTTCATGGTACAGCTCCTCGTGCGTTTGGTGCAATTTTACGTTGACGCTTGCAAGCCCATCGGCGCCTGCGCCGGTATGTTTGTCCACTATCCTGTTAAGGACCATTATAATGATGATGCCGATGATGAGCCCGAGTATGGAAACGGCGATATTGGTCAGTTCAATGGATTCACGGACCAAACCGAAGCATACGACGCTGGTCATGATGCCCGCCGCGAAGGAGAGCATCCAGCAAGCCATTTTATCAGACGAGCGCTTCATCAGGATCGAGGATATGAACCCGCCTGCCCCTGTCCCGAAAATCCCGGCTATAGCGCTATATAGGATCACGCGCATGCAAAGCCCCCCTCTTAATATACTGCAGTAGGTTAGGCAAAACTAACCGACCGAATCAATGTTAGCATAGGCTAACAGCCATGTCAAGGCGTTTTTGGCTTGAACCTAAAAAAATAATTGTGATATACTTGTATATAAAAGTTTATGCTGGAGCCGCATTTGAGAGCGCACGAATCTATTGAAAATTATCTGGAAACCATCCTGGTGCTGAGCGAAGACGGCCACCAGGTCCGATCCATCGATATTGTAAACGAGCTGGACTACAGCAGGCCGAGCGTTAGCGTCGCCATGAAAAACCTGCGCGAGAAGGGCTATGTGGAGATCGATGCGGAAGGGTATATCTATCTGACCGAAGAGGGCCGGAAGATAGCGGAGTCCATGTACGATCGGCATGTGCTTTTTTCCGATTGGCTCATATATCTGGGCGTCGACAAAAAAACCGCTGTTAGCGACGCGTGCAGGATGGAGCACTCCATGAGCGAGATGAGCTATCTTGCTTTAAAGAACCACATTCTAAACTGGAAGCGCGACGTCTACCGCCCAAAAGAAAACGGCGGTTGAAATTGACAAGCAAAACCTCTGAAGGCTAAAATGACGGCGTTTTCCCAACCTGATACGCCGTCACGTTACCTACGAATCCAGACTACTGCTCTCGAGGGTTAATAACAAAGCGAACCATATACGGAGTTGAAACATACATTGTTACAGTTCAAGCCTAACAGCGATGGAAGTATCAGCTTAGCGTTACCACTGAGCTCGTAGGGCGCGACACCCCATATGGGACGAAAGGGGGCGTTTTACCTCGGCGCGCCGAGGGCGTCGCGCCCTACGACTAATAGAAATTAATTAACTGTTAGGTATGAACAGCAACCACATATTAATCAATATTAATTAATTTGAAGATGTTAAGGAACAGGGGCTTGCCCAGTGAAAAAAATTATGATAAGATTGCATTATGCAACATAGAATGAGATTAGTAGTACCATATGGCACAAGAAAACCCCGCAGATGCGACTGCGGGGTTTTCATTTCCGGGCTAGTTGTCGTCGTCTTTACCGCCTAACCACTTACAAACATAGAAACCAACTATGCTCGCCGCGACGGAGACTGCGAATGAGATTAATATTTTAACCATATAGCACCCCCTTCCTGTTATCAGTATAGGGTGCGACAACATGTTAATTATACCATATTTGTCAATATATGTGATTAATTGGCAAATAAAAAACCCTGAACCTTATGTGTTGCATTGGTTTCAGGGTTTTAATTTTAGAGGCGCCACCCGGACTTGAACCGGGGATAGAGATTTTGCAGACCTCTGCCTTACCACTTGGCTATGGCGCCGCGCGTACCCGTAGTTGTTACCGACGCCCAAAAGATATGCGCACATTTAAGATTGTGATATTAGCATCGGTGGATTACGGATAATATTGCGTTTTATCGG
>WRLR01000180.1 GCA_009777515.1 Oscillospiraceae bacterium
ATTTTTGAAATACTCTTAAAACTTTCCGCCACGCCGCACTACTTCGCTGGGGGATAGGCCGGACGCAATTATCTCCCTCCAACCTTTTTCAGTCGCGGCGATGGTCTCAATTTTCAATAGCACGTCGTACGCAATGCCGCGCGGAACCACTATGATGCCGTCGTTGTCCGCGAAGATGACGTCGCCCGGATTGATTTCCACCTTGCCGATTTTTATAGGCAACTGCCAGCCCAGGATTTCGTGGCGGGCGGCCATGGAAGCCGGGGTGGTGTAGCGGCACCAAACTTTGAAGCCCATTTCGATGATGCGGTCGGTGTCCCTAGCGCCGCCGTCCACTATGCCGCCCCTGCATCCGCGCATCATCGTGGCCGCCGACATCATCTCGCCGTATTGCGCGTTCTCTTCGTCGCCGCTGGTGTCCCACACGACAATCGTGTCCTTTTCGATCTCCTCGAACATTTTGGCCCTGCGGCTGTTGGGGTCGCTGCCGCGCTCCGACACATGGCTTGGGTAGCCCTTGACGGTGAACGCGATGCCGGCCGCTCTGGCGCCCGGCGCCAGCGGCTTGATGTTGGAGGGGAGGATTTGATTGTTGAGACGGTAATCGCGGTGCAGGACATCGCTGACCGCAGCGGTGAACGCTTTTTCGTAGCGGTCCAACAACTCCGCGTCCGATATGGGGAACGGATCAAACGTCAAAGGAGGGTTAAATTCAGGCATATGGATGTATCACTCCTTAATAAATATTTATAGGTATGTGTATAAGACTCGGGCGTGGGTGCATGTAAAACACAGGCGTGTGTATATGTAAAAAACGTGGGCGTGTGTATATGTTAAAAACACGGGCGTGTGTATGTGTAAAACACGCGGGCGTTTGTATATGTAAAAACACGGGCGTGTGTATATGTTAAAAACACGGGCGATTAACAATCGCCCCTACATATTGTTATTTTGAATTATTTATCATTTTTGGCCGATTTCCTTAGGCCAATTTTTCTAGTTAATTTCAGCGATGGCCCTCTCCGCCAGCGCCCGCATATAGCCAATCGCATATGCCATCGGCACGCGCCTCTTCGGGCCGTCCACCATCAGGGGCGAATGGTCGAGGGTAATCACGCCGTCGAAATTATATTTGCATAGCGTGCGCATGATTTTGTACATGTCATAGTAGCCCATGTCGAGATATACCTCGGTGAACACGGGCATGGGCTGGTCGATGTTACGGAAATGCACGATGCGGATCCTGTCGTTCTCCAGGCACCACGACATGTCCTCCACGACGTCGCCCATATTTTCTGTCACGCCCTCCAGCCAGCAGCCGCAACAGAACTCCATGCCCAGGTTTTTGCTGCCGGCGATGTCGAACGCCTTCTTGTAGTCGTCCAGCCCCCGGATAAGGCACGGGCAGCCGCCGAGGTCGACGTTCGTCGGCGGATCGTTCGGGTGCAGCGTCAGTGTGATGCCCAGCTTCTCATAAACGGGCATCATTTTGTTCATAAAGTACGCGAGGTTGTCCCACATCTCTTCGCGGGTGTATACCCGGCCATGCGACAGCGGGCGGGTGGCCAGCTCGTTTATGTCCGTGAAGCGCGTCCTCGCCCCGCGCACCAACGCCTGGTTGTTGGTCGACCACACCTGGTCCGGCTCCCAGGTCATGGTATGTGTCTTGATGCCAAAGCTGGCGATGATATGAAGATACTCTTCCATCTTCTTCATGGTTTCGTCTTTGGTCGGCAGGTTCAGATAGACGTCGTAGGGCTTTGTAAAACCCATCATGTGCGATATCGTGACGCCGTGCGACGCCGCCCGTTCAAACCGTTCCTTGAGCGATTTGTGGCTGTAATCCTCGCCTGATATGGACGTATACACATACCGAAGCCCCAACTGTGTCACGTATTCCATATCCTCATCATCAAAATGCGAAGGCACGCTCATCGTAAACTTATAATCCCAAGCCATATATAAACTCCTTAAATGATTTATTAACCTTAAATGTAAAAAAGCAAATCATATTGACCATCCATACGCCCCTGGGTACGCGGGCGTCTCACCCGCCGTCCAGCCCGGCGCCTCCGCACGTCGCTGGGTACGCGGGCGTCTCGCCCGCCGTCCAGCCTGGCGTCGAGCCCGCCGCATCCGCACTTCGCTGGGTACGCGGGCGTCTCGCCCGCCGTCTCCCTCGGCGCATTCTCCTCGCCGCATCCCCTCGCCTACTACCGCACCTCCCGCGCCGCCCGCGCCGCACTACAACTGCGCGAACTCCTGCGGCGTAAACACGCACTTGCCCGCTTCCGCGTTGTCCGCTACTTGCTTCGGGCTGGTCATCCCGGGGATGGCCACCGGCTGCGCCGGATGAGATATAACGTAGCGGACCGCTGCCTGTGTGAGTGGCAGCTCCGGATTTATTTCGCTCAATTTGCCCTTGACGGAACGCATCTTCGCCAGGTTGTCCAGATATTTAGCCCTGCCCGGCTGCCCGTCGTTCCATCCGGCCCGGACATTATCTGTGAAAACCGTAGACTCGTCGTATTTACCGGCCAAAACACCCATGGCCAAAGGCCCGCGCACGAGAACGCCCACGCCATGCTCGCGGCAAAAATCGAGGATCTGCTCCTCCGGCTGCTTGTTGATTAGCGAGTAATCCAGTTCCAGCACTGCGCACTCCCCGTTCGATATATCATAGAACCGTTTGAACACATCGAAATTATTCGTCGATATCCCGTATTCGCGGGCGAACCCCTCTTTTACCAGCGCCTGGAACCCTTCAATAAATACGGTGGGATCCTCGATATTCGCGATATGGCAGAGCATGACGTCGGCGTATTCGATTTTCATCCTGCCGCATATCGCATGGCCGCACAGACGCACAGAGTCGATTGACTTAAATTTGAGGCCGTCGTCCGAGCGGAGCCCCCAGTTTCCGATTTTTGACACAATAAAGACCTTATCGCGGACAGACGGGATAATTTTACCAAGCCGCAGCTCCGACATGCCATGGGGGATTCCGTACGCGTCAGCGGTGTCGAACAGGTTGATGCCGTTGTCCAGCGCCGCCCGCACGATGTCGAGCGCCTGGTCGTCCGACAAATAGCCCCATTGGTTGCCGATATTCCAGGTTCCCATGCTCACGGCCGATACATTCCAGCCCATTCTGCCAAAAGGACGATAAAGCATAGCCATTCCCTCCATTTTCATCATTCAAGGTGATTTTCTTACGAATCATCATATCGTATATACCGGGCAAACTCAATTTTTTAATTCTGCACTTCTGCGCCCAACGATCATATAATAATTCTACGTTTAACGATCATTTGTAATTTTACCACCCAACTATCAATTATTTATTCAACTACTTATTCTAAGCCTAACGATAATGTATACTTTTTGCAATTAACGATCATACCCCTGCAATAGTTCCAGCATTTTCCTGTCCAGCCTGTAGCGCCCATATACTTCATATTCCACATCCGCCCTGTTGCTGTTAATGATGCCGAACGCATCGTCAAAGTTCCACAGCGCCCACCCCAAGCCTACTTCGCTATAGTTCGCGAGGCAGTCCTCCATCCAAGCCAAAACGACGTCGTTGGGCGTTTTGTTATAAGCCCCCCATTCGCCGACCATGACGCCGCCCCCGGCAGCCATCAAATCCTCCCAAGGTTTAATGTATGTCTCCCTCAACCACTGCCTGTTCTGCGTCATACCGGCGCCATTAGCGGACGGCTCCCCGCCTGCCGCCGACGCGCCCACTGCCGCCGATACCTGCCCGTCTGCGCTTATAACCATCGGCGGTATCGCCGCACCCCAGTCGGCGTTATTCGGCGTAATCGTGATCTCCACCCGGCCTGTGCCGCCCCCGTCTATGCCACCCCCGCCACCATCCATGCTGCCCACGCCGCCTAAACTTACGCCGCCTACACTCACGCCGCCCCCGCTCTCTCCCTCTCCCTCTTCCTCTCCCTCTCCCTCGGACACCGGCAGTGAAAACCTCAAATAATTTACGCTGATCCAGTCGCCTGCTTCGACCTCGACCGTCACGCGCCCAACCCCGCCCGGGATATCGACGCTGTAGTCCCTGTCGAATATGTTTTGGTAAATGTTCCACTCCGCCGCGTATACCTCGGTCTTCCACTCGCCCTCCCCTGCGCCGCTGACGAGCAGTTTGCTGAACAGCGTCTGCCCGTCGGCTTTCACGACGAGCCGCGCCCTGTCGGACACGATGCCCACATTGATATCGAGTCGATATGCACCCCCGGCACCAGCCTCTACCCCAGCCCCAGCCCCGACCTCATCCTCCCCCCTGGCCCCATCCTCTCCCCCAGCCTCTACCCCAACCTCGCCCCCAGCCTCGCTCTCGGCCCCAGTCCCAGCGAAAGCGGAACCCACATCGATATCGTATATTGTTCGAATATCACTCTTTGCATAACCGTAAAGGTACATCGGTATCATAATGTCCGGCCACGCCGGCGCCGGGTACCGGTCCGCCCCGCTCACCCACTCCGCCTTGTAATGCGTCAAATTGAACGGCTGGTAGCCGCGCGTCGCCTGGGCCATGCCGAGCTCCATTATCATATATGAAGGCTTCGCGCCATATGACAAGCCGTCCGCGATGATCAGCCTGTTCGGGCTGTGCTCCCATATCGCGCCCGCCGCCCTGCCCATGACCCTTGCGTATACCGTCTCGTCGATATCCGGCGGCTCGTTCACGAGGTTGAAACTCAAATACTCATTGGGCACGCCGCTGTAGCGCCGCGCCAACGCGCCCCACATATGCTCGAAAGCCTCCGCAGGCTCGCGCTGTCGCCATAAGTCCGTGGCCTCCGGCGGGCTGGCGACGGTATACCCCGGCGCCCTGTGGAGGTTCAGGCAAATGTGTATGTCATGCTTGATCCCAAACTCCACCGCCCTGTCAAGCTGCTCCAGCGCGCCCTCGTCCAGCGCGAACCAGTCACCGCCCGTAATCATACATCTGTAGTCTATCGGCAGCCGCACGAAATTAAACCCGAACGCTGCGATAATCTCAAATATCTCTTCGTCAAAAGGCCTATAGCGTAAGGTGTTGAAAAAGTTCAACAAATTAAATCCTCGCCACAACGGCAGTTTTTGCGCGGTAGGCGTCGGCAGCGCCGTGGCAGTGGCCTTCCCGGCAAAATCATAGCTAAACACAGGCATATGATCTAGCGTAGCATGCGCGTCACCGATATCATCATTAAACGCATCATTAAAAACCTCTTCAACATCATCAAACGCATCATTATAAGCCTCTTCAGCATCATCGTTAAGCGTATTACGAGAGACTCCAGCGACATGATCGTCCGATGTAGATACGTCTGTCGCAACATCTACAACATCAGAACAAGCCGTCCCCATCAAAAATAGGCATAAAATCAAACAATATACAAATGCACTATTAATTTTTCGATTCATTTCAACCACCCCAAGAAATTTTACCACAATTGGTGAAACAGCACTGATTTGTTATAATTAGGTTTACGATAAATGAATAATAAAATGACTGGACAAATGCACGTGACGCTATTAATTTGTTCGTAGCATACGGACTGTATACGGACTGTATACGAACTGTATGCATGATAAGAGAGGCAGCATATGGAACTCACTCACAGGGAGCGGTTTGATCGCTTGTTTAAAGGCGAGCCGGTGGATAGGGCGCCTTTTTTGGATTACATGGGCAAATGCAACTTCCCATCGTGCCTGTCGCGCTGGAAGACAGAAGGCCTCAAAGCCGACGCCGACGCGGACGACGTGCGCAACATGATGGGCTTCGATTACGGGCGCGGCTACTATATACCCGTTAAGACGCTGGTGTATCCCGAATTCGAAGTAAAGGTCGTGAAGCGCGAAGGCGAAAAAGTCTATACGCGCAACGCGTGGGGCGGCCTGGAAATCCTAAAAGAAGGCTCGGAGCTCATGCCGATCGCCATAGACGGGATCGTCAAGGACCGCTACAGTTGGGACGCGGTGAAAGAGCGCCTGAAAGGGGATGCCGCGCCGAGGCTCCCGGATAATTTTGACAGCATATGCGAGGAAGCCAAAAACAGCGGGCTCCCGGTTTACGCCGGGGACCGCCCCGCCGGTTTTTTCGGCGCGCCGAGGGAGCTGTGCGGGTTCGAAAACCTGATATTCATGTTCTACGACGATCCAAAACTGTTGGCCGAAATTTTAGAAACGCTCTGCGATCTCTGGATATCCGTATTTACGGAGATCCTAAAACGAGTGCGCCTCGATTACATTTTTATATGGGAAGACATGTGCAGCAAGAACGGGCCGCTCATCAGCCCCGCGATGTTCCGCGAATTCCTGCTGCCCAATTATAAGCGCTTGACATCCGCCCTAAAAACCGGTGGCTGCGAGCACTTCATCGTGGATAGCGACGGCGACGAGCGCCCGCTCGTAACGCTGTGGCAGGAGGGCGGGGTAAACATCGTTTTCCCGTGGGAGTCGCAGTTCGGCCTGGACATGGTC
>WRLR01000181.1 GCA_009777515.1 Oscillospiraceae bacterium
CGCGGGCGTCCCGCCCGCATTCGTCCCGCCCGCCCAGCGCCCCGCCCCCACCCCGTTCCACCAAACCCTTCCGTCATAGCAGCCGCGCAATGCGCTTCGACTCGCAATCCCACACGCGTATACATAATGAACCATTGTATATGCTTTTGTAGGTTTATATCGCATTAAAGTGGTATATATGAGACTGGCTATAATCATTTTTTATCATTGATAATTATTAATATTTTAATAACATCGTTAATCATTATCATTTTAATAGCATCGATAATCATTATCATTTTAGTATCACAGATAATCATTATCATTTTGTTATTATCGATAATTATAGCTAATATTTAAGCTCCGGTTCGGGAGGTTTGCGGCATATGGATCTGACGAATAAGTCTGTTTTGGTCACCGGCGCGGACGGGTTCATCGGCTCGCACCTGATCGAGGCGCTCCGCAGCAAATGCGCCAGCCTGACGGCGTTCTGCTGCTACAATTCGTTCAACAGCTACGGCAACCTGGACGGCCTGGCGAACAACCTGGACGACGTGCAGTTCCTGTCGGGCGACGTGCGCGACCCGTTTATGTGCGCAACGGCGTGCAGGAACATCGACGTGATATTCAACCTTGCCGCCCTCATCGCCATACCGTATTCATACGCCGCCCCGCAAAGCTATGTCGAAACGAACGTGATCGGCGCGCTAAACATCTGCCAAGCCGCGCTGAGCGGCGGCGCCACGCGCGTGATACAGACGTCGTCGAGCGAGGTGTACGGCACCGCCGACTACGCGCCCATCGACGAGAAGCACCCGCTAAAGCCGCAGTCGCCCTACAGCGCCAGCAAAATTGGCGCCGACAGCATAGCGCTGAGCTTTTGGAACAGCTTCGAGCTGCCGGTCGTGGTAGCGAGGCCGTTCAACGCGTACGGGCCCAGGCAGTCGGCGCGCGCGTTCATCCCCACCATCATCACGCAGATCGCGTCCGGCGCGGGGCGCGTGAAGCTGGGCGACGTCACCCCCACGCGCGACATGAACTATGTTACAGACATTTGCGCGGCGCTCATTAAAGTCGCGGAGTGCGACGCGGCGACCGGGGAGGTCGTAAACATTGGTTCCGGCGGCGAGGTCAGCATCGGCGACGTGTTCGTCAAGCTGCGCGATATCATGGGCGCCGGGGGCGTCGAGATAGAGCGCGAAGAACAGCGTGTGCGCCCGCGCGGCTCGGAGGTCTTCCGGCTTGTCTGCGACAACTCAAAGCTCAAGCGCCTCACGGGCTATGCGCCCAGTTATACACTGGACGAGGGCCTCCGAAACACGGTGGCGTGGTTCATGAAAGACGGCAATCTGAAAAATTATAAAGCAGATATATACAATGTCTGATTGCGTCCGTATGATTGCATCCGTATGATTGCGTCCGCATGATTGCGTCCGTATGATAGCTACTCACGAAAATATATTTGAGGAACACATATGATCCCGCTTTCAGTACCTAACCTTAGCGGCAATGAATTGGCATATGTCAATCAGGCATTGGTGGATGGATGGGTTTCCACTGGGGGCCCGTCCATCACGCGTTTCGAAGACGAGTTCGCATGCTACAGCGGCGTGGAATATGTGACGGCCTGCCAGAGCGGCACAGCGGCGCTGCACCTTGCATTGGCCGAATCGGGCATCGGCGCCGGAGACCTGGTTGCCGCCCCCGTGCTGACATTTATTGCGTCCGTCAACCCCATACGCTACGTCGGGGCGGAGCCGGTTTTTATGGACTGCGACGACAGTTTGTGCATCGATCCCGCCAAATTTGGGTTCTATCTCGGCAGTGAATGCGAAATGCGCGACGACGGGTTTTGCTACGACAGGTCGCTCGACCGGCCCGTTAAAGCCGTCATAGCCGCCCATATATTCGGCAATACCGTAGATATGGAGCGCATGGCGCCGCTGTGCAAAAAATACAACATAATTATTATAGAAGATGCCGCCGAGGCGGTTGGGACGTTCTTCAGCACAGGGGCATATGCGGGCAAGATGGCCGGTACTATCGGCGACTACGGGGCGTTTTCGTTCAATGGAAACAAAATAATCACCACGGGCGGCGGCGGGATGATAACGTCGCCGGATTTTCGGCGGGTGCAGCGCATGAAGCACCTGTCGACCCAGGCCAAGACCGACGAGGTTTTTTATACGCATGACGAAATCGGCTACAATTACAGGATGACAAATGTCCAGGCCGCCATCGGTTTGGCGCAGCTCGAGCAGCTCGAAGTGTTCGTGGACATTAAGCGCGCGAACTACAGCCTGTACCGGGAACATGGCGTCGAGTTGCTGCCGTTCCGCGACGGATGCAGGCCCAACTATTGGTTCTACAGCTATGTCTGCCAGGCTGACAAGCAGTACCGGGACGGGCTTATCCGCCATCTTTTCAACAGGGGCATACAAACCCGCCCGCCTTGGGCCCTCTGCCACGAGCAGCCCATGTATGTAAATTGTAAGGCGTTTAATATAGAGCGCGCTCATTATTATCATGCGCGTATCATTAACCTTCCATGTAGCACGAATTTATCCGCTGACGACATAAGCCGAGTGGCGGAGGAAATCCATGCGTATGGCTAATAGTAATAATAGTACTAATAGTACGGGGCTGCTCCTCATCGGCGGCGGCGGGCATGCAATTTCGGTGTTGGAGGCGCTGCACGAGAGCGGGGCATTGGCGCTGTACGAGAGCGGAGCATTGGTGCTGCACGAGAACGGCGCATTGGCGCCGCAAAGCAATGGCTGCGTTGCAATTTTAGACATTCCAAGCAAAGTCGGCGCCTCCTTGCTGGGCGTCCCCGTCATAGGGACAGACGACGACTTGGGCGCGCTCCGGGGCGAGTATGCCAGCGCGTTCATCTCCCTTAGTAGCATAGGCGAATGGCAGCGCCGCGAGCGGCTGTTCACGCTCGCATCCGCTCACGGTTACGACGTCCCGAACATCATACACCCCAAAGCCTATCTGAGCAGCCTGTCATCATACGCGACCGGTGCGGGTATATTTGCCGGGATGGGCGCATGCGTAAACGCAGGCTGCGACATTGGGATGATGTGCATCCTGAACACTGGCTGTGTCATTGAACATGAATGCATCGTCGGGGCGTATGCACATATCGCGCCGGGGGCGACGCTGTGCGGTGCGGTGCGCGTCGGGGCGGGCGCTCACATTGGGGCGGGTAGCGTCGTTATACAGGGTGTCAGGGTGGGGGAGGGGGCGTTGATCGGTGCGGGCAGCGTCGTCGTGCGCGACATACCCGACGGCGTCGTAGCCTACGGGAACCCCTGCCGGGTGATCCGCCCGCTCATAACACACTAATAAGCTGTTCAAAACCGATCGCAGCCCGATCGTAGCCCGATCGCAGCCCGATCGTAGCCCGATCGCAGCCCGATCGTAGCCCGATCGCAGCCCGATCGTAGCCCGATCGTAACACGTTCGTTATATGAGTTGTTAAGCGACTGTAAAAGCCGGTATATTACGGGCGAACACTGTTCGCCCCTACAACATTTTGTATATAAGTAAAATTGGCTGCCCATATGTATGGACGCACATTGTGCGTCCGCGACTTTTACAATCAACTGTATATGAGTTGTATAAAGGAGATCCTTGTTGGATGGATAGGGTTTTCATCATCGCGGAAATCGGAGTCAACCACAACGGCGACGTCGAGTTGGGTAAAAAATTGATAGACGCCGCCACACGCTCCGGGGCGGACGCCGTCAAAACGCAACTATTCGTCGCAAAAAGCATGACCTCCGCCGGAGCGCAAAAGGCCGCGTACCAGCGCGAGACGACGGATGGTGGCGAGAGTCAGCTTGACATGCTGAAAAAACTCGAGCTGTCCGCCGAACAGTACGCAACCCTGGACGAGCACGTGAAGTCCATCGGCGCCACCCTGTTTGCCGCCCCGTTCGATTCGGACAGCATAAAAACGCTCGCCCGCCTTGGATGCCCCATCATTAAAGTACCCTCGGGCGAGATAACCAACCTGCCATACCTGATGGAAATCGCCCGTCTCCCCGTTAAGGTGTTCCTTTCGACCGGGATGTCCACAATGGGCGAGGTGCGGGCTGCGGCTGAGGTGTTCAAGGGCGGCGCCGCGCAACTGACCCTCATGCACTGCCACACGCAGTACCCGACCGCCTTTGCGGACGCTAACCTTCTTGCCATACCGGCGATGCGAGCTGAAATGGGGCTCCCGGTCGGCTATTCCGATCACACGCCCGGCATAGAAGCCGCGATAGCCGCAGCGGCAATGGGCGCCGTAGCAATTGAAAAGCACTTCACCCTCGACCGAGCGCTGCCGGGGCCCGACCACAAGGCGAGCCTGGAGCCGGACGAGTTCGCGGCGATGGTACGTGCGGTCCGCAATGTGGAAGCCGCGATGGGCGGGGGCGTCAAGGCGCCGTCGCCGTCGGAGGCCGAAAACCTCTCCGTCGCCCGCAAAAGCGTTGTCGCCGCGCGCGCAATCCGCCGGGGCGATATAATCCGGGAGGACATGATCGCAGCCAAAAGGCCGGGCGGGGGCATATCGCCGATGCGGTGGTTCGAGGTGATCGGCAAACCTGCGTCGCGCGATTTCGCCGCTGACGAACAAATAGAAATTTAACGTGCGCATACAAACTAATTAATATGATAAATAATAGATATGTGATGTATGTATAAAAACAAGTCGATCATCGGGATTATTCCGGCGCGGAGCGGTTCGAAGGGGCTGCCGCACAAAAATATCCGCCCGTTTATGGGCAAGCCGTTGATGGCGTGGACAATCATCGCAGCGCGAAAGTCGGGCGTCCTCGACGAAATTTTTGTCTCCACCGACAGCAGCCAGTACGCCGTGATTGCCGCGCAGTACGGCGCGGAGCCGCCTTTCCTGCGCCCGCCGGAGCTGTCCGGCGACGACAGCCCCGCCAGCGGCTACATTATCCACGCACTGCGAAGCTACCGCGAACGGCTGGGCAAAACTTTCGACTACTTCGCCCTGCTGCAGCCTACGACCCCGCTCCGGACGGCTGGGCATATACGCGACGGGGTCGCGGCTGCCGTGGACGGCGGCCTGGCGTCCGTTGTTTCGTTCAGCCCGTTCGACACGGATCTCAGGCTGGTCTGTGCGCTGCCTGAGGACATGGGGCTGGCGTTATTTGAATCCCCCAACGACACGCTGCGGCAATTTCGAATGGAGCAACATGCTCCACATGGGCAGTACGCCCCGGAACAGCAGGCGCAGGAGCGGCAAGCGCCGCATGGGCAGTACGCCCCAGAGCGGTTATATCGTGTAAATGGGATGCTGTATGTCAGTCGCTGCGACGCATACGAAGCTACGAAAAGTTTTTACGGGCCGAACGGCAAGGCCATGATCATAAATGGCGCGTCCTGTACAAGTGACGAAATGGGCGTTGGCATGGATGTCAACATCGACCTAGACATCGACAACGAAAATGACTTTTTATATGCGGAATTTTTGGCGAAACGGAGCGGGCGATTTGAATGACTTATATAATAGAAGGAAAAGGGTATGCGTGGTAACCGGCACGCGCGCGGACTACGGGCTGCTCCGGCCGCTCATCGCAAGGATAGCGGGCGATGGAACCATGGAACTGCGCCTGCTCGCGACGGGGTCGCACCTGTCGGAAGCGTTCGGGTACACCTGCAGCGAGATTGAATCGGACGGTTATGCAATAGACGCGAAGATTGAAATGCTGCTTTCGTCCGACACCGCGTCCGGCATGGCAAAGTCGGCGGGGTTGGGCATGATATCGTACGCCGACTATTTTGCCGCCAACAGACCCGACATGCTGGTCGTGCTGGGCGATCGTTTCGAGATTTTCGCCGCAGCCACCGCCGCAGCCATGATGCGCGTCCCAATTGCCCACATCAGCGGCGGAGACACGTCCGAGGGCGCCGTCGACGAATTTCTTCGCCATTCCATAACGAAAATGAGCGCCCTGCATTTCCCAAGCAACGAGCAGTCTGCCAGGCGCATAATCCAAATGGGGGAATCCCCGAAGCGCGTCTTCAACGTCGGCGCGCTGCATGTAGAGTGCGTCAGGGAAGCGAAGCTTCTGTCCCACGGTGAGCTTGCATTTGAGCTCGGCATCGACCTAAACAAAAACTATATTTTACTGACATACCACCCCGAAACACTCACAGGATCAGCCGTTCCCCCTGGGTGCGCGGGGGGCCCCCCCCCCCCCTCCCTACCCCCCCCCCCCCCCCCCCCCCCCCC
>WRLR01000182.1 GCA_009777515.1 Oscillospiraceae bacterium
ATGCACACTCGCAGGGGCGGCCCTTGCGGCCGCCCCGGTGGAACATACTTAATATTTAAATGAAAATGCAAATAACTTATAGTTTATAGTAACTAATAGCTTAGCTAGCTTAGCTAGCTTAGCTGGCTGATTTATGCCGAGCGCTTTAAAAAGATGAACAGTATAATCGAGGTGACGAGGAAGGCGATGGACGCAAAGGACGTATATTTGCTGAGCATCGCGTCGATGGTGCGCCCCTTGCTCTTGCCGAAGAACGTCTCCGCGCCGCCCGCGATGGTCCCGGAGATCCCAGCCGACTTCCCCGACTGCAAAAGAACCGTTATGATGATGGAAATTGAGAACAGCACCTGCAGTATATTCAATATTATCGTACCAATGTTTGTCACAGACCTAACCTCCAAAAATTATCAGTTCTGGTTTACCACGTCGCTGATGGGCATTATTTTAATATTGAGGGGAAGGTAGAACATCCTCTCGGATAAATTTAAATTCTCGTTGGCTTCCTCCTCGGGCGTGAGGTTGTCGCGCAAAATGGCGAGCTTGATCCGCTGGGTCAGGGCCTCCGCGTTGAATGTCTGGTTGCATGCCATTAGCACGAGTACCTGCCGATCGTTCCACTCGCACAATATGTCGCTTTTGCGGAAGGCGTTTTTTAACACATTGGTCAATAGCGAAATATCGTTCAGCCGCTTGAACAGATCGTCCCCCGTGTTGTAGCCGATGGTCTCAATAATGCAGACATATGGCTGGTGCGTCGACCGCTCCGAAGACAGGTGCAGGACGGAGCAGTGCCTCAAAAACATGTCCTTCTCGCACACGAACGTTCCCGCTTCGCTGGAAAGGTCCGAAATGTACTGCTCTATGTCCTCTTCGTCTATCAGTTTGTTGTTGTCCGTTTCGCGATGGATGCTCCTCTGCAGATCGCGCAGCCGCGTCGAGTTCATGAACGCGTCCCTGTGCGCGGGTATGGACGTGATGACGTCATAGTGCCGCAGCGCGTCCTGGTGGTAGCCGGCGTTGCGCAGCGCGTCCATATATATCTCGTGGATATATTCTTCCGAGTCCTCGAAGCGCAGGACCTCCTGGCAGAGCGTTATTATATCGGCGTAGTTTTGGTTGCGATTGCACACATCCGTAAACGTCTCGATCACCCTGAGCCACATGCGGCGGTAGTTCTGCCTGTAGGACTCGAGCCAACTGGCGTCGAAAGCGGTCTCGTTCAAAAAACCGCTTTGATAGACCCTGAGCGCGTCGGAACACAGCTTCATAATTTCGCTGTCGGACTGCTGGATGCCGCTGACCGCGAACCCCGCTTCCGGCCTGCCGGGCGATTTTTCGGGGCGCCCCCTCATGTATGAGCTGATTGGCGGCACGGACAGCGGGCCGGACGACTGTAGCCCCGGGGACCCGAGCCTGAGCGGGGGCAGCAGAGAGCGCGAGGGCTGATCTGCCCCGAAGCCGGAGAAGCTTTCGCTTTCGGCGGTCGCATTGCTAGCGGCGCTCGAAGCGCCTGCAGCGCCCGCAGCGCCCGCTTGCTTGCTGGAAAATATCTTGGCGCACAGACTTTCGAATACATCGGTGTCCATGACGACGTTTTTGGGATCATAAGTAAAGCAATAGCCGCCGTGCGTAAAGTCCAGCTTGAAATCGAGCGCCGGGACGAGCTCGGTCAGTTGGCGCTTCAAGCGGAATATCTGCGTGCGCATTATTGAATTGTTGTCGTGGTAATCTTTGTTCGGCCAGACTTTGTCGATGAGCGTGTTGATCTCGAAAACCCTATCATGGTTCAACAGGAAAAAGATGAACAGTTTATTGAAGCCCTGTTGACGCACCCCTTTTGTCAGAACTGATTTTTTGTTGACGACGACGTCGAATGTGCCGAACAATCGGAAGTAAATTTTTTTAATATTTGGCATAGTGCATCTCCGTAACTGCGATACCTAGTAAACTGCAGCGAAACCCCTTTTCAACATATAATATAATAGATTTGCCGGAAAAAATCAATCATCAGTACGGGCTTGCTCCGTTTTTATTCGCGTTTTTTCATATCGTCCGGCAATATGACTATTATAATCAATTTTGTCACGAAAAACAAATAATAGCAACATTATTTTAATTCTTCATATATATATACCACGCTTATGATTAATCATATCACATATAGGCTGCATACATATGTCGCGAGCGTGGCATATGCGTGGCGCGAGCGCGGCAAGTGGTAAACACGCGCGAACGTCCGTAAGACGCGCCCGCACGGTGCGTTAACACGATGCGTTTACACGATGCGTCCGTTCAAATATGGCAACTGTTATACTTGACCGTCCGCACGATGCGTCCGTCCGAATATGGCAACTGTTATACTTGACCGTCCGCACGATGCGTCCATCCGAATATGGCAACTGTTATACTTGACCGTCCGCACGATGCGTCCGTCCTAATATGGCAACTGTTATACTTGACCGTCCGCACGCAGGTACGCTATTACAAGATCCACCATGCGGCCGTAGCTCTGCACGCCGTCGCTTTGCCTGTTCGCGCGCAGGTACGTGTCGTTGATGGTTTCCGATATTTCGCTGACCGGGCCTTCGAACTGCTGCCAATACTGGCCCATTGCGTTCAGGTCGCGGTTCACGTCCGGGGAGCACATGGCGCGGACGCGGCCCCACGCCGCCGCGTCGCGGCTTTGGAGCGTGTTAAGCATGTGGAGCAGCGCCATCAGCGAACCGGAATATCTATAGTCTTCATACGGGCTGTACGAGCATGTGACCCACGCAATGAAATTGGCTTCGTCCTCGCGCGCGTAGCCCAACTGGTGCGCCAGCTCGTGGCATATGGCATACGGGATTTCGGCGTCCGTGACGTCTGTGTTGATGTTGGGCTCGGCTGTCACCGGGAAATAGATGCCCACTAGCCCCGCGTAGCTCATAAATTTTGAAGCCAGCACGGGCTTTGGGCGCCCGGGCTCGAAGTCGCCCAATGTTTCAAACTCTCCGGCGGCGACCCTGTAGCCCTCGTTCGCGCGTGCAAACGTGTTTTTCTGCGGCACGCTGAGCGCCATGGCCCCGTCCGCGTCTTCGCGCACGTGGCCGCGCTGCTCGTTTGTCTGCTCCGCCAGCAGCATGCAGCTCTGCTCCAGCACGTTAACCGGCACAGGCGACGTGTCGAGCCCGGAAGTCTCTGCAAAAGGGAGACGGTTATAATTCAACCCCCACAATAAAATCACCACAAAACAGATGGCGGTTGCAAAAACGGCGCCCGATAAAATCAGATCGATCAGATAGTATACTCGCCCCGAAGCGGTCCGCTCATGTATGAACCATGCGACCCCCCGTACGATCCTCGAGAGGACCAGCAGCACAGCGGCGTAGACAAGAAACTCCGCCAGCGAAAAACCGAAGAGCGACGTAATCCCGCTCCAAACAGATATGACCTTAGGGTACAGGCCGCGCGAGTAGACCTCCTCGGTCCATTCCGGGCGCCCTGCGGAATATGCGTAGGCCAAAAAACCGGTCGACAGAAACAAGAGCGACGTAATCTTGCCCCTGATGACGCTATATGATTCTTTGCCGGTGTACAGTTTCAATCATGTATGCGAAGGCGCCAGCCGGACTGACTGGCGCCCTCGCCCTCCGTATCAATTTCACAGGGACGACCGCCCCAACATAGCCGCTCCGTTGTCTCGTAGGGACGACCGCCCTCGGTCGTCCGCCCCTGCCTTTAGTTAATTACCGCTGTCACCACGACAGATTGTTGAAGAAATAATAACCCAGCGGCGTGTAGTACAGCCCTTTGAGGCCGGGGTTGATCATATACATCGACGTGTAGTAATAGATCGGCGCAAGCATGTAATCGTCCTGCATGAGCTTCTCAGCATCGTGGAGTATCCGCATGCGCTCGGCCTGGTCGGTTATCTGGCGGCTCTGGGCGATCAACGCGTCGAAAGCCGAGTTTGCGTATTGGGCGTCGTTGTTGCCGCTGCTTGTCACCCACATATCGAGGAACGAGATCGGGTCGTTGTAATCGGCTATCCAGCCGTTGCGGGCTATCTGGTATTCGCCGTTCTTGCGCGTCTGCAGGAAGACAGCCCAGTCCTGGTTCGCCAGCGTGACGGTCACGCCCAGCTCCCTCTCCCAGTCCGCCTGCAGCGCCTCCGCGATGGCGCGGTGGCTGTCGCTGGTGTTGTACATGTACTCCACGGTCGGGAACCCTTGGCCGCCGGGGTAGCCCGCGTCGGCCAGGAGCTGGCGCGCGCGCTCGCAGTTCGCGTCATACTGCGCCGGATCGACGCTGTACCAGTCGCCGCCGAGCGAGCGGAAGTCTGGGCCCGACGGGTCGGCGTCGCTGATGCCTGCAGGTACGAACCCGGACGCCGGCAATTGGCCGGTCCGCGTTATGTTCTCCACTATGAAGTTGCGGTCTATGACCAGCCCGAAGGCCTCGCGCACGCGCACGTCGTCAAACGGCGCCTTTTGCACCTGGTACGACATGTAGTATGTGCCTATGTATTTGTTGACATACAGTTCACCGCTGGCCAGAAGGCCGGCGATCTCGTTGACGGGCAGTGACTGGATGTAGTCCAGCTCGCCGTTGCGGAACGCCGTGTATATCGCGTTGGCGTCGTCCATCAGTGCGAATTTAATGGTTTCAGGCCCCTGGCTCGCCACATCGTAATACTGGTCGTTTTTGGATATCTCGATGTAGCTGTTGCGCTCCCAAGCCGTCAGTTTATAAGGCCCGTTGCCGATGTACGTCGCCTGCTCTGTGGCCCACTGGTCGCCGTGCGCGTCCACCAGGTCCTTGCGCGTTGGGAAGAGCGGCGGGAATGCGAGCAGCTCGTCGAAATACGCGCACTCGTTGACGATTGTGATGGTGAGCGTCTTTTCGTCGACGGCGGCGACAGCCAGCTCATCCGGCTGCTTCTCATATATCGCCGTCGGCGGCTCCTGGTCCTCCGGCGTCGCTTCTATTTCTTCGAAATTTGTCGGCACGAGTATCTCGCGCGCATTGACGATGATGCCGTCAACCATGTAGGAGTAGTCGGCTGCGGTGGCCGGGTCGACCAGGCGCTGCAGGCCGTTCACGAAGTCCTGCGCGGTGACGGGCTGCCCGTCGCTCCATTTGATGCCGTCGCGCAGGTGGAAGGTGTAGGTTATCGTGCCGTCCGGATTGGTCTCGCGGTCGTACCGCTCGGCCTGCCCCATGGCAAGCACGGCGTTGCCGTTGCCGTCGTCCTCCCACTTGACGAGGCCCTCAAACATGTGGTGGATCATCATCGCGCCGTCCACGGAGGTGTTCAACTGGGGATCGATGGTGTCGGGCGAAGAAGCGATGCACACATTGACGGAGTTCCGGGCGTCTGCGGGCGTGTCGGCGGCGGCGGCGGTTGTCGCCGCAGTGGTCGCCGCCGTGGTTGTCGCGGCAGCGGTAGTGGCAGCCGCCTGCGTCGTCGCGGCTTCGGCGGCATCGTCGTCTTCGGCTTCGTCGTCTGCATCATCGGCCGCGTCTGCGACCTCCGCTACTGCGGCGGCGGTCGTCGCGGCCGTGGTCGCGGCCGGCGCCGTCGTCGTGTCGGTCCCGCCCTGGCCGCAGCCGGCGATCAGCGCCATCAGCAGCGCGGCCGCCAGCAGTAGGGCGAGGGTCCTTTTTTTCGATAGGTTGATTTTTGGTTTCATTTGAGATTCCTCCCTGTGATCCTTTTATATTATATGGGTTACCATACATCATGCATTAATGCGGACGGCCGGGGCGGCCGTCCCTACGGGCGTTGTGCATATTATTTTATATCATGTGGCAGGCGGCGTAGTGGCCCTGCCCGTAATGCTTGAACGCAGGCTCCTCGTCCGCGCAGCGCGCCTCCGCGAGCGGGCACCGGGTGCGGAAGCGGCAACCGGACGGCGGGTTGATGGGGCTGGGGATGTCGCCCTCCAGCGCCACGCGCGCCATCATCCGGCTCTTCTTGGGGTCGGGCGTCGGCACGGCGGACAGCAGCGAGCGCGTGTACGGGTGTAACGGGTCCCTGTGGATATCGCCGCTCGGCGCCAGCTCGATCAGCTTGCCCAGGTACATCACGCCCATGCGATTGGATATGTGCCGGACGACGGATATATCGTGCGCGATGAACAAATACGTCAGCCTGTACTCCGCCTGCATGTCCTCGAGCATGTTGACTATCTGCGACTGGATGGACACGTCGAGCGCGGAAATCGGCTCGTCACAGACGATGAACTCCGGCCCG
>WRLR01000183.1 GCA_009777515.1 Oscillospiraceae bacterium
TGACCAGCACGGCGCATGCGTTGGCGCTGTTTATCGCCTTGGCAGCGCGCAGCATATCGTCCTCGCTCTCTATAGGGAACCCGCAAAGCCGCTCGCCCTCGAGGGCATTGGGCGTCACCAGCGCGGCGAGCGGGAACAGCTCGCTGACCAGCGTCCCGCACGCGTCGTCGGAGATCAGCTTGCTGCCGCTGGTCGATACCATGACCGGGTCGACCACGACGTTCTTTGCGCCGTATTTTCGGAGCCTTTCCGCGACCACCTCGATGATCCCAGTGTTCGAAACCATGCCGACCTTTACGGCGTCCGGTACTATGTCTGTAAAAATCGCATCCAACTGCTGCCCGACAAATTCCGGCGCCACCTCATGAATGGCAAACACGCCCGTGGTGTTTTGCGCCGTGAGGACCGTTATTACGCTCATCGCGTACATCCTATGGGCGGCGATGGTTTTAATGTCGGCCTGGATCCCCGCGCCCCCGCTGGAGTCCGAGCCCGCAATAGTCAAAACTTTTAACATGCGTTTCATATTTTCTTCTTTTCTTCTTTTCTTCTTTTCTTTTTTTCTTTTCTTTTTTTCTTATTTTATCTTTTCATGAAATTATTCATTACCGCCTGGCGCAGCTCAGCCGCCGCCACTTTTGGGTCCTGGCTATCCATAATAGCTGTTATCACGGCGACGCCGTTCGCGCCGCTACCGAACAACGTCCCAATGTTGCCCGCGTTCAGCCCGCCAATCGCCACGACCGGTATCTTCACCGCCTTAGCGATATCGTCGAGCGTCCCGACAGGGGTAATGGCGGTCACCACTTTCGTCGTGGTCGGGAAAATGGCGCCCACGCCCAAATAGTCCGCGCCCGCCGATTCGGCGTCTATCGCCTGTTTCACCGTCTTCGCCGAAGCCCCGATTACCCGGCCTGCGCCCATTATCCGGCGGGCGGCGGCCACTGGTATATCCTGTTGGCCCAAATGTACGCCCGCCGCTCCGACAGCCATCGCGACGTCCAAACGGTCGTCTATGATGAGCGGTACGCTAAAACAGTCCGTTATAGCCTTGACCTTGTGGGCGATGTCCACATACTCGCGGCCGGTTTTATCCTTCTCGCGCAGTTGGACGAGCGTGACGCCGCCTTCGCACGCCTTAGCGATTATGCCCAAAAACTCGTCTTCGCCCCGCCCGTCGCTGTTCGTGACAAGATAGAGCGACAAATCCACAACATTCATATAAGATGGCCCTCTTTCGCAGTCCGCCTGGCAGACATATTTACAGCGTTACATTTTGCACATGTGCAGCATTATGCATGTGTAGCAAGTAATAAATGAATATATCCATAATATTGCTTATATAAAAATTATGTTTTTAGTTTTACAATTATTATTATATTTAATGGCTTTTGCTTATTACCTGGTGATATCGGAATATACGGGCTGGCGCCCCCGGCTTAGCAGCATGCTGTGAATCTCGCCCACGCCCCTTGGGTCCGATATGTCAAACTGCTCGCCGCCCTTTTGCTCGGCGCCATGGCCGCCGACCCCCACCCTGACGCCCGCCGACATCCTTGTCGCGCACAGCCCCACCGCGTGATCGCGGAAAACCGCCCGCTCCCTGGTTGAGATCGTTATGCCTGCGAAAGGCATAAACAGGCGGTATGCCAGCATCACCTGCAACAGTTGGCGCTCCCCGACGCTGTGTGCGCCGCCCTCCGGGTGGTTGTGGAACGAACGGATGCGCGGCACCGAAAACGACACCTCCGCGCGCGGGTACCTTTGCTGCAGCAGGCGCGCATGGAGACCCGCGCAGTAGGCGTCCCTGCGAAAATCCCCCAGGCCCAGCAGCGCCCCGAAGCTTACGCCACGCATGCCGCCGCGCAGCGCCCTCTCCTGCGCGTTGAAGCGGTACGGGAAGCAGCGCTTCGGCCCTGCGGGGTGCGCCTTGTCGTATGTCGGCAAGTCGTAAGTCTCTTGGTATACGCTGACATATTCGGCGCCGCATTCGAGCAGATGGGCGTATTCGTCTGTATTCAAAGGGTATATCTCGACGCCGACAGTATTGAACGCCCCGGCAGCCTGTCTTACGGCCCCGCCTATGTAGTCCACGTCCGACGCCGCGCGCGAGTCGCCCGTCAAAAGCAAGATGTCGTCCAGGCCGGTGGCGGCGATGGCGCTTAACTCCGCTTCAATCTCGTCCGGCGCGAGCTTGCCTCTTTTGATTTTATTTTCGCAATTAAAGCCGCAATAGGAGCAATGGTTCGTACAGTAATTAGCAATATACAGTGGGGTGAACAGCGATATGTTGTTGCCAAAATACCGGGCGGTTTCGGACCTCGCGCGTTCGGCAATCTGTTCGAGCATGCCGGAAGCCGCAGGGGACAGCAGCGCCCCGAAATCGGACTCGTCCAAAACGTCTTTGGCCAGCGCACCGTCGACATCGGATGCCGTGCAGGCGCCCGGGTCATACCTGCCGCCCGCCGATAGCACCCTGTCCATGATATCCGTTCCGATGTCCTCCATCCAGCCCTGATGGAGCATAATGCCGCCATTTAAAGCATTTATCATTTAATAAATCACCTAGTCATCTAAGAAGCCTGTCAGGGGGCTGGAGGCCTCCGCCACGCCGTCCAATATCCTGCCGGGGCGCGCCAGGTACGCGGCCCGCCCGGCCATGATCGCCCATTTGAACGCCCCCGCCATGGCGGCCGCGTCGCCCGCCGTGGCGACGGCAGTATTGGCCATCACGGCGGCGCAGCCCAGTTCCATGGCCTCGCACGCCTGGGACGGGCGGCCAATGCCCGCGTCCACTATTATCGGCAAATCAATCTCATCGATGAGGATCTTGATGAAGTCCCGCGTCAACAGGCCCTTGTTGCTGCCAATCGGGGCGCCCAGCGGCATGACGGCTGCCGCGCCTGCGTCCCGCAGCCGCCGCGCAGTGGCGAGATCGGGGTGCATATAGGGCATTGCCGCAAAGCCTTCCTTTGCGAGCATCTCCGTCGCGCGAACCGTCTCGAAGTTGTCCGGCAGCAGGTATTTGCTGTCGTTGATGACCTCGATTTTCACAAAGTCCCCACAGCCCAGTTCGCGCGCCAGCAGGGCGATGCGCAGTGCCTCCTCCGCCGTCCTCGCTCCGGAGGTGTTGGGCAGCAGAGTGACGCCTTTGGGGATGTAGTCCAAAATATTTTCGTTCCCCTTCAGGTTCACCCTGCGCAGGGCCAGCGTAACGATTTCCGCCCCGCCGTTTTCGACCGCAGCGCGAATCAGCTCCAGCGAAAATTTGCCGGAGCCCAGTATGAAGCGCGAGCCAAACCGCCGCCCGCCGATAATTAATTCGTCGCCCATGGCCGATCTCCCTATACTATGTGAAATTTACACACCTACGAACTTCAAACATAATCCATTGGACACGATGTATTAATCGCGCCGAAAACACCGTACATCTTCGAACCATCCACACATTCGTAGGACGTGATGTCTTCATCGCGCCGCGAACCCTCGTCTGCGCCCATGATACTCATTCCAGCCCCATCAGCAGCCGGACGGCCATATTGGCCTGATGCCCGGCGCAGACCGCCACGCGGGGCGCCATCAGTCCCGTCCCCTCGCCCGCTTCCGATTCCAAATCGCCACAGATATATAAATTGCTGAGCCTATTGCGCGTCTGTATGTCGTTAGCGTCGCCCAAACCCGCCAGCCCGGACGCGGCCACAATTTTCGTGCCGCCCCCCGCGAGTAGCGCCTCGACCAGTTCCGCCTTGGCTGCCGGGTCGTCAAAGGCCTCCACCACTATCGGCCATCCAGCGAACACGGATGCAGCGTTTCCGGCGGTGACCCTGACGTCGCGCGTCATAACACGAATATAAGGGTTAATGCCCATGATTTGGCTCTTGAGCGCCTGGGTCTTAGGCATGGACAAATGGGCGATCATGTAGTGCTGCCGGTTGAGGTTGCTCGGCTCCACGATGTCGAAGTCTACGAGCAGCAGCTCCCCCACGCCCATCCGCGCGAGAAACACCGCAACGTGCGAGCCGAGCCCTCCAAGGCCTGCGATTGCGACGCGCCCGGACTTCATGCGCTCATGGACGCCTGGCGTGTGCCGAGCAGCCATCATCGCCTCCAGCTCGCCCCTGTCCGGCATTGTGCCCTTCTTGATAATACATACCTGATCGCCCTCATTGAGCACGCGATCGCTAGTAATTTGATATCCGTTCAAAATGACGATGGCGCCCTCGTCGCCCGTGCGCAGGTCAAATGCAGTGCAGGCGGATGTCTCCGTCTCCGCCCCGTTCAACGTAACGCGCATTTGGTCAGCCGCCCCCCACGAACGTCACGATTTCCAGCCGATCGCTATCGTCAATAGGCTCGGTCTCATATTTAGCCTTGGGTATGATTTTGCCGTTTTTTTCGACAGCGATCCGCCCCGCGCCGTAGCCCTCCCTGTCCAAAAACGCTATTATAGTCTTCACTTTATTGCCGTTACTATCCTCCAGCGAAACCTCTGCGCCGTTGACCAGCATATCGCCAAACACATCCTTATCTCGCTGTGACCTGTTCGCCGTTCAAAATTTTATTCATGTTGCGCATCGCGCACATGTGGCCGCACATTGTACAAGCGCCCGCAATCTTGGACGGCGCCTCGTCGTGCACTTTTTTCGCCTTGGCCGGATCTATGGCGTGCGCGAACATCGCCTCCCAGTTCACTTCCTGCCGGGCGCGGCTAATATTGTCGTCCCATTCATATGCGCCGGGAACTTTTTTGGCCAAATCCCCGGCGTGCGCGGCAATTTTCGCGGCGATGATCCCGTCGTGCACATCCTGCTCGTCGGGCAGCCGCAGGTGCTCGGCGGGCGTCACATAGCAAAGGAACGCGGCGCCGCTGGCCGCAGCGATGGCCCCGCCGATGGCGGATGTGATGTGGTCGTAGCCGGGGGCGACGTCGGTCACCAGCGGCCCCAGGACATAGTATGGTGCGCCGTGGCACAGGGTCTTTTGGAGCTGTACATTCGCTGCGATCTGGTCGATCGGCATATGCCCCGGCCCTTCGATGATGACCTGCACATCCTTGTCCCAGGCCCTGAGAGCCAGCTCGCCCAATGTGATCATCTCGTCCGTCTGCGCGGCGTCCGAGGCGTCGCTGACGCAGCCGGGGCGGCAGGCGTCCCCAAGGCTGAGCGTCACGTCGTATGCCCGGCAGATATCGAGCAAATCGTCGAAGCGCTCGTAAAACGGGTTCTCGCGCCCCGTCATTTCCATCCACGCGTACATCAGCGAGCCGCCCCGGGAGACGATGTTCGTGATCCGCCCTCGCCCGTTCCCGCCGCTATGCCCGCTACCACTGCTGCACCCGTACCCGTTCCCGCCGCCGCCGTTATACCCGCGCCCGTTCCCGCCGCCATGCCCCCGCGCCCTCTTGAAGCGCGCTGCGGCGGCGCGGTTCATGCCCGCGTGTATCGTGAGGAAGTCAATGCCGTCCTCCGCGTGTATGCGCACGACGTCCAGCCACTCGTCCGGGCTGATGTCCGCCAAATCCTTATCGTAATACACCAGCGCGTCGTATATCGGCACACTGCCCAGCGCTGCGCCGCACCCCGCCGCCAGCTCGCGCCGGAAGGCGCGCGTGTCGCCGAACGTGCTGAGGTCCATAATGGCGTCCGCGCCCAGGCTTTCGGCCTTGCGGACCTTTGCCATCTCCACGTCGGTGTTGTGGCAATCGGCAGATGCGCCCAGGTTGACGTTGATTTTCGTTTTCAACGTCCCGCAGATCGCCCTGGGGCGGCCGGATTTGTGGTTGATGTTGCTGGGTATGACGGCATGCCCCGACGCGACCATCCGCATCAGCTCCTCGGCAGGGACGCGCTCGTCCCGAGCTGCCGTCTCCATCTCGCAAGTCACAATGCCCCGGCGGGCAGCCTCCATCTGCGTTTTATATGACAGCGTTTTATTTGGCTGTGTATCATTTAGCTGTGTATCATTTGGCTGTGTTTCATTTGGCATACGCGGCATAGCAAAAATTTGTCCCTTCGAAAAATAATGTTGTACCATATTACAAAATTACACGGGCGGACGACCGGGGGCGGTCGACCCTACTAAAACCTTTGTACCGCTGCGGCAGACGGACGACCGAGGGCGGTCGTCCCTACGAAAACCTTTTTACCGCTGCGGTGGGCGGACGACCGAGGGCGGTCGTCCCTACAAAAGCTTTGTACCACTGCGGCAGACGGACGACCGAGGGCGGC
>WRLR01000184.1 GCA_009777515.1 Oscillospiraceae bacterium
CAAAGGCAAACCCGTCGGCGTTGTGGAACGGGTCGCGCTTATAGAATGTGCCCTGCGATGGGTCGTTGGCGATCATCAGCGGCGACCACTGCCAATAATAGCTGGGATCGAACTGCTGCGAGTACATGTTGTATTCCGAATTGATGTTGGTGACCCAGCCCCACATCGTAAAGCCGTGCCCCTGCGTCCACAGGCTGTTGCGCTGCTCGGCCGTCGCCGTCGCGAACTCCGTCCATAAAAGCCCCTCGGTATGTATCATGTTGAGGTATTTGAGCGCGTCGCGCCAGTCCTCCGTCGAAAACGCGTTGGCGTGGAACTTGCCCGTGCGCATGTCGATGTACGAGAACTCGCGTTGGGCCAGCTCGGGCATGTTGAACGGCGCCATGACCCAGACGATGGCGTTTAGCGGGTCGTTCTGCATCTGCCACACGAACGGTATGTTGCCGGTGTTGTCGCGGTAGTGCCTCATAAGGTTCGTGAACTCCTCGATAGTCTCCGGGTAATCCAGGTTGTGCTCCTCCATGTAGTCGCCCCGGAATATCCACGCCTGGTTGGTGATCTGCGCGCGCTCGCCGTGGAAAATATAGACGTCGCCGTTGCTCCACTGCGATATGCCCCTGATCGTCGGCCACTTGTCGGGCCCCCACATCGGGATGTAGCCCGGGATGAAATGGTTGATTTCATCATCGGTGAAGCCCCTAACGAACCCGTCGCGAACCAAATCCAGGAACCCCCATTCATTCCTGGTGGGGGCCACCATGTCGGCGACATCCCCAATGGCGAACCTGAGCTGGATGCGCGTCAGGTAATCGACCGCCATGATGTTCTCAACGTCGAAATCGACGTTGAAGCGTTTGTTCAGCTCTTCCATGAATATGTTCTCGGTGATCTCGACGGTTTCCGTTATGCGCCTCACCATCGAAAATGTCATATGCTCGTCATGGCTGAGCGCGGACGCGGCCTCTGTCTGCGCCGCCGCCGCTGTGGTCGCGGCTGCCGCAGTTGTAGCCGCCGCCGTCGTCGCCGCAGCCGCCGTTGTAGCCGCGCCCGCCGCTGCTGTGGTCGTCGCCGCTGCGGTGGTTTCGGCGGCAGCCGCTGCCGTCGTCGCGGCAGCTGCCGCAGCGGTAGTCGCCGCCGCCGTGGTCGCAGGCGCAGGCGTCGTGCCGCCGCAGCCGACGGCCATTATAATGAAAGCGATGGCCAGCGGCAGGGCGATGAATCTAAATTTCGTTTTACGTAAAACAGACATAGAATTTCCTCCTTAAAGTTTTTGTTTTTGCTTCGTAATAGAGCTATAACCAGAGCGTGTGCTCTAATTAGCATTAAGGTTAGCCTTTGAGTTAGCATTTCAGTTAGCCTTTGAGCGAGCCGATCATGACGCCTTGCACGAAGTATTTTTGTATAAACGGATATATTACAAGCATCGGGATCATGGAGACGAAGAGCGTCGCGTAGCGTATGCCGTTCAGGTTGATTTCGCCAAGGTCGCTGGTGGTCCCCGATTCCACCGCCTGCAGGATGGACTGGCCCATGACAATCAACTCCCTGATGACAAGCTGCAGCGGCGCCATCTTCGCGTCCGGCAGGTATATGAAGGCGGAGAACCACGAGTTCCAGTAGAAGACCAGGTAATACAGCAGGATCGTGAAGATGACGGGCTTTGAGAGGGGCAGTATAATACGGAAGAAAATCAACAGATCGTTCGCGCCGTCCAACGAGGCGGACTCCTCCAGCTCTATCGGCAGGCTTTGGAAGAACGTGCGCATTATTATCAAGTTCGTGATGCCCACCAGGTTGGGCAGGATCAGCGCCCACATGGAGCCATAGAACCCCAGGCTCACCATCAATATGAACGTCGGGATCAGCCCGCCGGAAAAATACAGGGGTATTATAATGATCCAGTTGTAGAGCTTGCGGAAGGCGAGCTGCCTCCTCGACAACGCGTAGGCCATCATGCTCGTCACCGCCAGATTTGACAATGTGCCTATCGCGGTATAGCGCACCGAATTCGAAAACGCCCTCATGATCCGGGACTCGCTGAACACCAGGTTGTAGTTGTCGATGTGAAAACCAATCGGGTATACCGTCACCTGCCCGGCGTCGACGGCGATTTTCGAGCTGAATGACGCGGCTAGCACGAATAGTACCGGATACAGCGTAGCGACCAGCACTACGGCCATTACCGTATGCACCAGGACGTCCAATAGTTTTGACGATAGCGATGTATCCCTAATCATAATGTTATCCTTCTAAATCATAAATACTACAATATACTACATCATTTATACGGCATCATTTTTACGGCATCATTTTTACGTCATCATTTTTCGACATCATTTTTACGGCATGTAATTAAGTACAATTTACAATAAGCTAGTGTCCGAGACCTTGCCCGACACGGCGTTGGCCGCCAGCAAAAGCACAATGTTGATCGCCGAGTTGAAAACGGACACAGCCGACGAGAAGCTGTGTTCCGCGTGCTGGATGCCCCTCCTGTAGATAAACGTGCTGATAATATCGCTGGAATCCATGTTGAACGGAGACTGCAGGAGCAGCGCTTTTTCCGAGCCCAGCGACATCAGGTTTCCTATGCGCATGATAAAGAGGATGATGATAGTCGGTGCGATTGACGGCAGCGAAATGGCGAACATCATCCGCCAGCGCGTCGCCCCGTCTATGGCGGCGGATTCGTACAGCTCCGTGTTCACGCCCGATAGCGCGGCTATATATATGATGGCGCTCCACCCAATCGTGGTCCAGGATTCGGAAATTATATACAGCGGGCGGAACCACCACTCCTCGCCCATAAAAAAGATGCGGGCGAAACCCATGCGCTCCAGCAGGATGTTGATAATGCCGTCGGTGGGGCTGAGCATCATGACCATGATACCGATGATGGCCGGCAGAGAAATGAAGTGCGGCAGGTAGCTGATCGTCTGGACGACCCGCTTGTAGCGCAGGTTCCGAAGCTCGTTCAGCAGGAGCGCGAAAAAAATCGGCAGCGGGAATACCATGATGAGTATTTGCAAATTCAATAGGACGGTGTTCCTGAAAAGCCTGAAAAAGTTGGGATGGTCAAAAAAGCGCTGAAAATGCAGGAAACCGACCCACGGGCTGTCCAATATGCCCCGGTTAAGCCGGAAGTCCCGAAATGCGATCTGCACGCCGTACATCGGCCCGTATTGGAATATGATGAAATAAACCAGGCCCGGCAATATCAACAGTTGCAAGTACCTGGTCCGCCAAAACTGCCTGCCGGTCTTTTTAAGCCATGACTTAAAATCCATCTTCCTTTTTTCAGGAAGATCCCCCGCCAAGTTTGCGCCGCTCATGTGTGCTCCCCCGCCTGGCAATTATTTACATTATCACACTATTGTAATGTATATAATTCCATAAAAGTATATCCGCAGACTGTTAGTTTTTGACAAATAACTTACGAATGAGGATAACACAACAATTCGCGAAAATCAACGATAATAATTTCACATACATAAAGGGGGTGCGGGGGTGCAGGGGTGCGGAGGTGCGGGATTGCAGATTGCGGCTCGAAGCGCGTTACGAAGCCGCAATGACTGTGTGGGGTGCGGGATTGCGGGTCAAAGCGCATTGCGCGGCTGCAATGACGGGCAGGCGACAGGGCGCGGACGACCGGGGCGGTCGTCCCTACAAAAACAATACGGGCAGCCACTGGGGGCCGCCCGCTTTTTGATTTTGTAGGGTATTATTATGAAAGTTGTCGGTTCGGGGAAGCGCGGTTCCCCTCACCTTACGGGCGTGAAACGCCCGCACGGCGCGTTGCGCCGCGATAGTGTCCACGACTCCATACTTTCGTGCCATGTTGGTGACGGCACTGTCGTGAACACTATTATGAAACGCCGAAATAGTTATGGATTTTGCGGGTCGAAGAAACAGTTTGTGGCTTTTTGCCAACCGATTACGTCGGTTTGTTCTTTAATATTGTTGTATCTGCAGTCGAACCAATGTAGGTTGTGTATGTCCGATATGTCCAGTTGCGTTAACTGGTTATTCTTGCAATCGAACCACAGCAGCCTTGTATTGACTTTCACGTCTAGGTTCGTAATTAGGTTATAGCCGCAGTCCAGGTTCGTCAGCGCGGCGTTGTTCGACAGGTTCAGCGCCGATAGCCTGTTGTAGCTGCAGGAAAGCACGCGCAGCGAGGTATTTCTCGTCAAGTCCAGTTCGGTCAATTGGTTGCTGTGGCAATCCAGATACGTCAGCGCGGCGTTATTTGAAACATCCAGTTTCGCCAGTCGGTTGTTATAGCAACTGAGCGATTCGAGCCCCGTGAAGTACTCGATGCCGTCCAGGCTGCCGATGCCCATATAGTTTAACGATAGCGTCTTAATTTTTTCTACGT
This sequence comes from Oscillospiraceae bacterium, assembly GCA_009777515.1. Classification (GTDB taxonomy): domain Bacteria; phylum Bacillota; class Clostridia; order WRLR01; family WRLR01; genus WRLR01. The sequence goes on from WRLR01000184.1 coordinate 4,379, forward strand.
CGGACTTATAAATGGCGCCCGATGGCTTGTTGACGATCGATCGGACAGCCGCCAGGAAAATGGAATCGGTGAATTTGCTTGTTATGTCGTCGCCCGCAGGCAGTTGCGTGGGTGTTGGCGCGGGAGTGGGTGCAGGGGTAGGCGCGGGCGTTGGTTTGGGCGTTGGCGTTGGCTTGGGCATTGGTGTTGGTGTTGGTTTGGGCGTAGGTGCTAGTGTTGGCTTAGGTGTCGGCATAGGTGCTGGTTTTGGTGTTGGTGTAGGTGTTGGTTTAGGCGTTGGCACAGGCGTTGGCCTGGGTGTGGGTGCCGGTGTTGGCTTAGGTGTAGGTGTTGGCGCGGGAGTCGGCCTGAGCGTTGGCCTGGGCGTTGGCGTTGGCGCAGGTGTAGGCGTTGGCCTGGGTGTTGGCGTTGGCGCAGGCGTAGGCGTTGGCCTGGGTGTTGGCGTTGGCGCAGGCGTAGGCGCTGCGGTTGGCGTTGGCGCAGGAGTTGCTGACGTCACAGGCGTCGGCCTGGGCGTTGGCACAGGCGTCGGCCTGACTGTCGGCGTCGGCCTGGCTGTCGGTAATGTCGTTTCTATCGGCGCAGTCAGCAGCCCCCGGTTGTCCAGCCAAACCAGCTCGCCCACCCACGACAGGTTTCCCGGCATTACCCCGTCTGTCCTGTCAATCTGCCAACCCCTGCCAACCGCAGTCATCGGCAAATTATAATCGTCCCATGCCCAGTATATCCTGCCGATGCCGTTCGGGATGGCGGAGTTATACATATTCCTGACGGCGTTTTGCTGCCCGGTATTATTACGTATCACACCGAATTCGCCGAGTATCACGCACAGGCCCCTGTCGGCCGCGTCCCGGAAGTAGCGGTTGAACCTGCCCTCCCCGTCGGCCCAGGCTTCGTACACATGCAGCGAGTACACAAGGTTTTCGTACTTTTGGTTGAGCGCGGGCCCGTTCCTGATGATGGCGCTGTCGTATGACGCCGACCCGCCGTAGTAGCCGTTTCCCTGCCCCCATGCATGCTCGTCCAGCACGATGATGTTGTCGGCGCCGGCGCCCCTGATGTCGCCGATCAACGTATCGTGAATCTGGAGCCATAGGTTGGCGGAGGCCTGATTGGCCGCCGAGCCGGGCTCGTTCATGATGTTGAACCATACGTACGGGTTGTCCTTGAAGCGGTTCGCCTTGTCTATCCACCAAGCCCGCAGGTGCGACAGCGGCTGCACATAGTTGCCCTCGTAGTCGTAACCCCCGGCTTCCGTCAGTGACGGGTATGTGCCGGTATAGTCGTGGTTCTCGAGGATCACGAGGACGCCCCTGTCTGTGAATGCCTTGATAATGGCTTCAAAGTCGCTGTTCCAGCCAGCCGCGAACCAGTCCCATTTGTTCGCGGCGCACAGCCTCACCGTGTTGAATTGCCAAACGTCTATCAGCAAGCCAACGTCCTGCAGGGTGTCCCTCTCGAAGCACCATCCCGGGCCGTTGATGTTCACGCCTTTGATGACGAACTCGGAGCCGTCCTGCAGCAGGATTTTTGTCCCGCTGATCGTAAACGGCCCGACGTTGCCAGCTCCATCGCCGCCGTTCCCGTCGCCTCCGTCGCCTCCGTCGCCTCCGTCGCCTCCGTCGCCTCCTCCGCTACCGCCGTCCCCACCGTTGCCGCCGGTCGCGAGGCTGAGGCTGAGCGCAGCCTGGGCCCACAACCTGTT
>WRLR01000185.1 GCA_009777515.1 Oscillospiraceae bacterium
TTGATGGAGCCGTAGCCGATGCCCGCGTCAAACATGGCGCGTATTATGCGTTCGAACGCCTCCAGGTTCTGCGTCGCGTCCCCGTCCAGCTCCACATAGGTGATGTGGCCGGCGTTCGACAGCTCGTGATACGGGGCCTCTATCTTAATCTTGTCGTATGCGTTTATTTCGTAGTGCACGGGCACGTGGAAGCCGTTTGTGTAATACTCCCTGTCCGTGACGCCGGCGATTGCGCCGTACTTCTCGCGGTCGATCTTGACAAAGCGGCCGGACAGGCCCTCCGCCGGCGTCGCCAGCAGCGTAAAGTTCATATTGTGGTCGGCGCTGGCCTTGTCGGCGAAGCGGCGCATGAAGCCGATTATCTCTATGCCAAGGTTGCGGCTGTCCGCGCTCTCGGCGTGGTGCGCGCCGGTCAGCGCCACCAGGCACTCGGCCAGCCCTATGTACCCGATGGAGAGCGTCCCGTGCTTTAGGACCTCCCTCAGCTCCTCGCCGCTGCGCAGCCTTTCGGAGCCTATCCAGACCCCCTGCCCCATCAGGAACGGGAAGTTCCCCACATTTTTGCGCGCCTGGATCTCAAAGCGCTCCAACAGTTGATCCGCGACGAGGTTCAGCTTGCGCTCGAGCTCGTCGAAGAAGAACTCGATGTTGCGGTTGGCTTTAATGGCGATGCGGGGCAGGTTAATGGACGTGAAGCTCAAATTGCCGCGGCCGTTCGAGATTTCGTTGCCCGGATCGAACGTGTTGCCGATGACCCGCGTCCTGCAGCCCATGTACGCAATCTCGGTCTCCGGCTTGCCCTCTTTGTAATACTTGATGTTGTACGGCGCGTCCTGGAACGCGAAGTTGGGGTACATGCGCTTCGCGCTGACGCTGATCGCCTGCTTCAGCAAATCGTAGTTGGGGTCGCCCGGATCGTAGTTCACGCCTTTCTTTACGCGGAAAATCTGGATGGGGAATATGGCCGTCTCCCCGTGCCCGAGGCCCGCCTCCGTCGCGAGCAAAATATTTTTTATGACAAGGCGCCCCTCCGGCGACGTGTCCATGCCGTAGTTGATGGAGCTGAACGGCGTCTGCGCGCCGGCGCGGCTGTGCATCGTGTTGAGGTTGTGTATAAAAGCCTCCATCGCCTGGAACGTGCTGCGGTCTATCTCCTCGTCCGCCTTGCCGACGGCGTAGGCCTGGGCCCTATGCAGGCAGTCGGCGTCAAGGCCCGCAGCCTCCAGCAGCTCCGCCTCGGCGGCGCAATACGCCCCGCAGTCCCCCAGCCTCGGGAACAGCCCCGTTTCGCTGTATACGCGCGCGCGCGCGGCTTTTATGGCCCGGATGTCCGCCGCCTCGCCCGACAGCAGCTCGTACGACTTGTGCAGATTCGTCTGGTACAGCCGCTGGTATGTTTTAACGACCCCGTCCCTCATGCCGTGGTCAAAATTGACTATGCTCTGGCCCCCGTGCTGGTCGTTCTGGTTCGATTGGATGGCTATGCACGCGAGCGCCGCGTAGCTCTGTATGTCGTTGGGCTCGCGCAGGTGGCCGTGCCCCGTGGAGAACCCGCCCTTGAACAGTTTTTTGATGTCGATCTGGCAGCACGTGGTCGTCAGCGTGTAAAATTCCAGATCGTGTATGTGGATGTCGCCCTCCCTGTGGGCGCGCGCGTGCTCCGGCTTCAGCACGAACTTGCCATAGAACTCCTTGGCGCCCTCCGAGCCGTATTTGAGCATCATGCCCATCGCGGTGTTCCCGTCGATGTTCGCGTTCTCCCGCTTTATGTCGCTTTCGTTCGCGGGCTTGAACGTGATGTCTTCGTATATTTTCATCAGGCGGGTGTTCATTTCGCGGATGCGCGTGCGCTCCGCCCGGTATAGAATGAACTCCTTGGCGGTTATCGCGTGCCCGCAGTCCATGAGCACGCGCTCCACGACGTCCTGTATCTCCTCGACGGTGGGCGTGCGGCCCTCGTATATATGCTCGAGCCGCGCCACAACCTGGCCCGACAGCTCCGCTGCGGTCTCATAGTCCCTGTGCCCGACGGCGCGCCTGGCTTTGTCGATAACATCCGTAATTTTCTGCCCGTCGAATTCGACTTCCCTGCCATCCCTTTTCAATACTGTCGAAATCATCGCGAAACATTCTCCTTTGTAAACCCCGCGTTTGCAGCCTCTGCGGCATGCCATAGCGGCCGCCCATACCTTAAAAAATTTAGAAACATAAAGCAAATACGCCAAAGCGCCTTGCCAACGCGGCACTAAATATAGTATTTAACAAGCGCACTATCCATTATAATATACAAGATATATGATTTCAAGCAACAATGCAACTAATTACATGCAAAAAAATATTTTTATTTATTGAGCCTTTTGAATGTGCCGGGCCGGGTCGGGCTGTAGCCAGGTCGGGGCCGAGTTGTGACCAGGTCGGGCCGGGCCGGGTTCGGGCTGGGGCAAGAGCTGCGGCGGCGCGCGGCCCCGCCCGTTTATTGCAAAGCGCTGCGATATATAGTAAAGTTGGGCTATGGAGCATTTGAGGGCCGTCGTCGAGCGGCTTACATTCGTTAACGAGGAAAACGGCTTTTCCGTAATAAAAGTAAAAAGCGCCGGCATCCCGGAACTCGTCACAGTGGTCGGCCGCTTCGCCGGAATCAACGCCGGCGCCTCCGCCGATTTCTACGGCGAGTGGACGACGGACGCCAAATACGGGCTGCAGTTTTCGGCTTCGTCCTACAGCGAGACCATGCCCGCCACGCTTTCCGGCATAGAGAAATATTTAGGCAGCGGCCTTATCAAAGGGATTGGCCGGGCCAACGCCCGCAGGATTGTGCGGTATTTCCGCGAGGCCACGCTCGACGTGATAGAAAACGCGCCCGGCAGGCTGGCGGAAGTCCCCGGCATAGGCGATAAGCGCGTCGAGATGATCATAGCGGCCTGGCAAGAGCACCGCGAAATAAAAAACGTCATGATGTTTCTGCAGGAGCACGGCGTGTCGACCGCGTACGCGATCAAGATATTCAAAGAGTACGGCAACAAGAGCATACAGGTCGTCCGGGAGAACCCGTACAGGCTGGCCGACGACATTTGGGGGATCGGTTTTGTCACCGCCGACAAGATAGCGCAAAAAATGGGCTTCCCGCACGACTCCCCCTTAAGGCGCGGCGCGGGCATGGTCTATGTGCTCGGCAAGTTCTCCGACGAGGGCCACTGCTTCGCCAAAGAGGACAAGCTCATCGAGGATTCGCAGGAAATCCTGGAAATAAGCGACGAGCTTTGCGCCCAGTCGCTGGCCGAGCTCGAGCGCGACGGCAAGATCATCAGGGACGACGGGGACAAAATCTATCTGCCGCCGTTTTATCACAGCGAGGCGGGGGTCGCCCGGCTCGTCGCGCAGATAGCCGCCGGCGCGGGGCGAAACGCTTCTTCGAAGCGTAGCAGTCAGGCGCCCCGCGCCGACGCCGCGCTCACAAGCCGGATCGAGGGCGGCATACGCTGGACCGAAGCCGCGTCCGCCGTCCGTTACGACGACATACAGAAAGAGGCAGTGAAATCCGCCCTCACCAGCCGCTTCATGGTCCTGACGGGCGGCCCCGGCACGGGCAAGACGACCACGACGAGCGCGATAATCCATGTGTGCGAGCGCCTCGGCGCGCGCGTTCTGCTCGCCGCGCCGACGGGCAGGGCCGCCAAGCGCCTGTCCGAGACGACGGGCCGCGAAGCCAAGACCATCCACCGGCTGCTGGAGCTAAAGCCCCCGAACGGCTACAAGCGCAACGAGGCCTACCCCCTGGACTGCGACGTCTTGATCATAGACGAGGCGTCGATGCTCGACATAGTCCTCACATACAACCTTTTAAAAGCGGTCCCCGCCAACGCGGCGGTGATATTCGTCGGGGACGTCGACCAGCTCCCCTCCGTCGGCCCGGGCAGCGTGCTGGGCGACATCATACGCTCGCAGGCCGTGTCCACCGTGCGCCTGACGCGTATATTCCGCCAGGCGCAGCACAGCGACATCATTAAGAACGCCCACAAGGTCAACGCCGGGGAGTTCCCGTACATCCGGAACGGCGCCGGCACCGATTTCTTCTTCATCGCCAAGGACGAACCCTCGGAGGTGGCCAGTACGATAAAGGAGCTGTGTCTCGAGCGCTTGCCTACGTACTACAAGGCTGACGCCGTCGAGGACATCCAGGTGCTGTGCCCGATGAACCGGGGCGAGGTCGGGGCGTACCGGCTGAACGCCGAGCTGCAGGCGATTTTAAACCGGAACGACGAGGCGATCAAATTTGGCTCCGCCGTGTACAAGCTGGGCGACAAAGTCATGCAGATCCGCAACAACTACGACAAAAGCGTGTTTAACGGCGATATCGGGAAGATCGTGTCGATAGACAGCGAGGAGCGCGTCCTAATCATTCGGTTCGACGGCAACGACGTCGAATACGACGCGTCGGAACTGGACGAGGTCGCGCTCGCCTACGCCGTCACCGTCCACAAGAGCCAGGGCAGCGAATACCCCATAGTCGTCTGCCCGGTGACGACGCAGCACTACATGATGTTGCAAAAGAACCTGCTTTACACAGCCATCACGAGGGCGAAAAAAGCGCTCGTGCTGGTTGGGTCAAAGAAGGCGCTGGGCATGGCTGTCAGCAACAAAAAAAGCGCCGATCGCAACACCTTGCTCGCGCAGAGGCTTCGCGAGCAGATGGGCCTCCCCAGGGAGGTCCCGCCGTCCGGCGCCGCGCAGCCCCCGCCCCAAAAGCCGAAGCGCCGCACGCGCCGCAAATCATAGGGCAAAATGGCAGAAAAAAATCAGCAGGGCGCCCGTCTATCTAAAAAGGCTCTTCCTGCTGACCTGAAAGGATGGTCGGCTTTGCGGCGACAAGCTGCAGACTGACTAAGGGGCGTGAGTCGCAACATACGTGTCGAGAGGGGGTTTCGAGGGTTCGCAGACGCCGCTCCCGCCGACTGTTTTTTACCAAAAAAAGCGTGTTGCAAATGCTAAATAAATACTGTACATCATTTATATACCCACAAATGGGCGGCTAACATCATCTTTAAGAAATTTTATTTAAATTTATTAAATACATCCGTGTCACCGCAGGAAGTCGAGCAATGACGGCTGGATCACCCTCGCGCCAACGGCCAGCGACGCGCTGTAGACCGTCTCCGCTATTTGCAACAGCATGATGGTCTTGGCCTCGTCCACGCTCTCGGTCTCTGCAAGCAGCATCTCCGCTACGATGCCGTCCATGTCGAGCCTGTCCTGCGTCAGCTCGCCCCTGTTCATGCGCGCGCCCAGATCCGTCCAAATGCGGTTCAGGTTCCCTAGCTGCGCGTCCGCCACGTCCAGCCACATGCACATTTCCTGCTCTATCCCGTCGACCCCGCCCATAATGACGGGCGCGTTGATCGTCCCCTTACCGAACAGCTCCGCCATCCCGGCGGCAAAATCCGCAGGCGGCTGCGCCGCCGTGTTCTCGATCTTTATATTAGATCCCGTGCCCCATGTATGCGACTGTATCTTCAGGTACATGGCCACATCGTTATCCGGCGAAGCCTGTCCGGGCAGCGGCGGGTACAACTGCTCGCCGTTGCTGTTCACGACGCTCGCGAAGTTGAATGCATTCGACTCGGACGGTAGCACCAATAACGAAATCGCGGGGTCGGACATGCACGCCTGGTTGATGTGATCGACGATGTCAATGATGCCCATGCCGGCCGCAAAACCGCCGACAGTGATGGATGCGGGGCTGTCCGTAGTGCTGTTGATCAATATATTCATCTCAAAGCCCGGCGGCAAGGCTATCGTGTCTGTCGCGCTGTAGGGCACGCCGCTGCGGTAATAGCCGTGGGTAGGCTCGTTCGCGCCGTTCTTGACGAGCGGGTCGGTCCCGAAGAGGAACTCGAAAAACGCGTCGTCTATGCTCGCCAGCTCCACAGAGCTGCCGGGCCCGCCCTGCGCGGTCCTCAGGATCAGTTTGCCATCCGGGGTGATGTCGCACGAGCCGTGCATCCCCAACTGGTCATCGATTTTTTTCATGATCTGGCGCAGCGTCATATTGAACGGGTCAATCGACGCATCTCCGTCGTCG
>WRLR01000186.1 GCA_009777515.1 Oscillospiraceae bacterium
GTATCATAAAATGGTGGGAAATTTGCAATAAAAACGAAGTACATAATCATTTTATTCTAATGAGTGAACCTACGAAAGGCTTGTATGCAGACGAATAATACAGCTACATTGCCGGATTTTGAGAAAGACCTTTTAATAAAGGGCGCAGTGGACGCTGGTGTTCAGCGTATATATTATAAGGATTTTCGATATAGAGTCTTTGACGAAAAGGCTGAGCATGGTTTGCTAAATTTAGACGAATATCTTGATTATTTTGCTAAAAATGAAGTCGTTATAATATCCCATGGCATGGGGAATGGCGCAGATTATTTAATAAATTTCCTTAGAAAAACATACTTAACTAATAATAAACATCAATTTAAGTTTACACTAGTCTTGCCCCAATCCTATAGCTATGCAGATTTGGCATTAAGAGAGTCTAATGAAAAAGACTATGATAATAACATTGACTATATTGAAAAGAAATTGCTTGCTCTAAAAGAAGAAATTAAACAAAAATCATCAATTGATGTTGCAATCAATATTAGATACACTAATGATATTATTTTCGGTTCTACCATCTTAATAGATGATTTGCATATTCAGACTGAAACAAAATACGCCGGGGTACCGGAAGACTATAATTTGGTATTTGGCTTACACAAAACCAATGATGAAAATAATTACTACAACCAGCAATTATTAGGAATAAAAAAAATAATAGACGGAAGCGTTGATAAAAAAAGCTTAAGTAACAGGCCGCTGTTTATTTCATTAAGAAATTTGTTTACTATATTATTAGGATTGAGCGCTATAATCATCTCTGTTTTAGCGTTAATATGTAAAATTAATATTAACACGGCTTCTATATTAATGGCAGTAATATCTATTATAATATCAGTCATTAATAGCATTGGAAAGAGTTTAAGAGATTCTCTAAAAAATATATTCACATGGTGCGTAAAAAAATTAAATAAGAAATAATTTTACCATCCTATTATTTCAATAAATTATTTAACATGGGGAGGTCTTATGCGAGTTTTGTTGACGGGCGTCAATGGGCGCCTTGGGCAGTGGCTTATCAAGGACTTGATTAAGTGCGGGCACGAGCCTGTGCTGTTCACGCGGAACCCGGTGGAATTGGGCGAGGCGAAAGGGCTGGAGCAGATCCGGGGGGACATAAACGACCTGAAGACCTGCGTCGAGTCCATGAAAGGGCGGAAGCTGGACGCGATCATTCACCCTGCGGCGAAGCCCAGCCCGACAGACACGGTGGACAGCGACAGTTGGAATGATTACGAAACATGCCCACTGACCATGCAGACGAACATCATGGGACTGTACAATATGCTGCAGGGAGCGCTGCGCAACGACATAGGCATATTTGTACAGACCGGCTCGAACTGCGCCACCGGGCACGGTTACCGCATCACAAATACGGATTTCCCGATCATATACCTCCCCATCGACGAGGAGCATCCGGTCGACGTCGAGGACTCCTACAGCTATTCAAAGTACGCGGGGGAAATTCTGCTGGATTCGTACGCTCGCTCGTATGGCCTTCGCTGTTATGCGATTCGCTCTGGCTGGATACTCAACGACGAGACGAGGAAGAGGATGGCGCCGCGCTTTTCGGAACCGGTAAAAAGCATGCACTCGGTTCTCAACCCGTGGGTTTCGTTCGAGGACTGCTCGATGGCGCATATTAAAATCATGGAGTGTGCGGCCAACAAAGCGCTGCCATTGTATGCCGCATACTATTGTCATGCAGACGACACAGTTGCTTCGGAGCCGACGATGGATATCATAAAGAAGTTCCGGCCCGACCTGTTGCTGCGCATGAAGAGCCACCTGCCCGGCTACGCCCCATTTATGTCCAACCAAAAGCTAAAAGACCACACAGGCTGGACGCATAACCACACATGGCGGGTATATATATAAAAGTACATATAATATAAGTTTATGGGCGATTCTACAATATTGACAGTTGAGGTGTCGCGGGGGACTACGCATGACGGGCCTGGTATACGCACTACTGTTTTTACGAAAGGCTGCCCGCTCTCCTGCCGCTGGTGCCAGAACCCGGAAAGCCTGAGCGCCCGACAGGAAGTGTGGTATACAGCCGATAAATGCATCGGCTGCCTGGAGTGCGTCCGGGCGTGCAAGAAGGCGGCGCTGGTAGCTGGGGAAGATGGCATACACATAAACAGGGGCGCGTGCGCCGGCTGCGGTGGATGCTCCGCCGCTTGCCCGGCGAAGGCGCTGGCTGTTACGAGCACGGAGTGGACAGTGGACGAGCTCGTCCGCGAGGTGATGCGGGACAAAGTATATTACGACGAGTTTGGCGGCGGCGTCACCGTATCCGGCGGTGAGCCGCTTATGCATGCTGTGTTCCTCGAAGAATTTTTCCAAAAACTGAAAGCCCAGGGCGTGCATATCGCCATGGACACCTGCGGGCACGTGCCGGAGGCATCCATTATGAAGGCAATGTCTTACGCCGACGCGGTGCTGTTCGACATAAAGCTGATGGATGCAGGCCAACACAAGGCGCTTACGGGCAGGAGCAATGAATTGATTCAGAATAATTTCGAGACCATCGCCGCTTACATCCGCAGTGCTAACCATAACATCGATAAAAGCCAGCACCCTGAATCGCAGCCGTCGGCGCCTCAATGCCCAGAATTGCTACCGTCGGCGCCGCAATGCCGCAAAGTCGCGCTCTGGGTGCGCACGCCGCTCATACCCGGCGACACTGATACGGACGACAACCTTGGGCGCATCGCGGATTACCTGATCAGCCGCGCCGCAGACGTCGTCGAGCGGTGGGAGCTTTGCACGTTCAATGCCGCGTGCGCCGCCAAGTACGCCAAAATGCAGATGCCCTGGCCATATGCCGGGCGCGCGATGATGAAGCAAAGCGAAGTCGATAAAATTAAAGCATTAATAATATCAAAGGGATTCCCCGGCGAAAAGCTTGTAGTGACCGGGCTGATCAAACAAGGCGCGTAAACTAAGAGTGTAAACGGGCATGTAAGCAATGCGCGTATACAAGCGCGAAATCGGGCATGTAAGCAATACGCGTTAACGAGCGAAAAATCGGGCGTGTAAGCGATGCACTTAAACAAGCGCATATATGGGTAAATTTCACATGAGATGCTCTGGGGGTGTTTTGTATGGGTAATGTAATGCTGGATTTTATACCAAAGTTTGAGCAGTCCGAGCGGATCGCCCACTTGGCCGCCCGCAACCGCGAGCTGGCCCTGTCGGGCAAGCGCAACCTGGGCGGCTGGGGCGGCGCCAAAACCGGCTCATCGCTCGGCGATCACGCCTGCTGGATACATATCGGCCCGTTCCCGCACTTGGACGACCTCCCTTCCAATAAAAACGGGTATGAGATGAGCGGTGAAAGCTGGGCCGCCGACTACGCCTTTTTACTCGACCATACCCCGCCCGCAATCCACCCGCATGAACGCATTGTCGGGGAAATTTATTGGGAGATGCACATGCTCCGCCGCTACAAATGGGGCGACACCGGCGACGAGGTGGCGGCCCTCACAGCAGAAGCCGAGGCGTTAGGCGCGTACGGCACAACGTCACTGCATACATGCCCCGACTTGATGATCGGACTAACCCAAGGTTATAGCGGCGTCTTGGAGCGGGTGAGGGCGAGCAAGGCTAAATACGAGCGCCTGGACAATGAGCGAAAAGTGAGCTACCTGCGGGGCCTGGAAGCGATATGCCTAAGCTGCATGCGCTATATCCAAAAGTACGCCGATCTTGCGGAAAGGCTGGCCGCCGACTCCGCCGATCCCGAGGAAAGGCGCCGCTTCATGCAAATATCCGAATGCTGCAACCACATAGCCACCGAGCCGCCCCGCGACTATTACGAGGCCGTGCAGTGGATGTATTTCGCCATCCTGTTCGACCGCACAGTCGGGCACGGGAACGGCTACGGCAGCATTGATGCATACCTGATAAAGTTTTACCAAAAAAGCATGGCGGACGGCTCTCTGACGCGCGACGACGCGCGCGAGTATGTCGCCGAGATGTACATGAAGTTGCGTGGGCACTTTTTTTGCATGGGTGGGCGGAACGCCGACGGTAGCGACGCGACGAACGAGATGAGCTGGGTCGCGCTGGAGGCTTACGACCTGGTCGGGGACTACAACAACCTGGGCGTCATGTGGCACAGCGACATGGACGAGGACTTCTACGCCTACACCTGCGACGTGCTGGCCCGCCACGGCGAGAGCATCCCCGTACTGGCCAACTACGACATGATGTACGAGTCGGAGCTGCGCAGCGGCATACCGCACGGGCATGCGTGGACGGTGGCATACAGCGGCTGCCAGTGGTTCTGCATCCCCGGCAGGGAGCACTGCGACCAGGATTGCAACTCCTTCATTGCCATAAACCCCATGCGCCGCGCCATGGCGCGCGCCATAAAAGACAATGCCGGCGATTTTGAAACGTTGTTCGGCTACTTCCGCGAGGAAGCCACCGTCACGGCAAAGGCGCTGCAGGCCTACAAACGCGCCCACGACGAGTATCTTGGCGATTTGTGGCCGGAAATGTTCACGTCGCTCATGTCCCACGGTCCCATAGAGAGGGGGCTGGACATGGTCGCGCCGCGCGGGGTGGACTACCAGTACACGTCTGTGAACGTGCTGGGCATCCCCAATGTAGCCGATTCGTTCTACGCCATCAAAAAGCTGGTGTACGAGAAAAATCTCTACACGCTCGCGCAGGTGGAGGATGCCGTGGCAAGCAACTGGGCGGGCAACGAAGCCATGCGCCTACGTTTTTATAACGAGGACAAATACGGCAACGACATCGAAGAGGTCGACGCTGTTTACGTGCGCGTGTGCGAAGCGATCCGCTCGGCGCTTGAGGGTCTGTACAACCAAAAGGGCCAGCCGTTCCGGCCCTCGTTGTTCCACTTCCAAGGCCACCTCACGCCCGAAAAGCACGGCGCGACGCCGGACGGGCGCAGGGCGGAGGACTATCTGGCCCATGGGGTCAACCCGACCAAGGGCGTCAACGTCCGGGGGCTGCTGCCGACGGCTAATTCGCTCTCGTCTGTAAAAGGCAACAAGTTCCAGGGCTCGCCACTGCAGGTGGACATACAGCCGAAATTTTTCGACGGCAAAGAAGAAATCTGGGAGTACATCCGCAACTTTTCGGTGGCGTATTTTAAGAGGGGCGGTGTGCAGATCAACCTGCACATAATGGACCTGTCCAAGTTGGCGGACGCGATAGAGCACCCCGAAAAGCCGGAGTACCAAAATATAATAGTCCGAGTGACCGGCTACGCCTCCCGCTTCATATCGCTCCCCCGCTCATACCAGGAAGAATTCGTAGCCCGCCACAACTACGATTCCATATAACAATACCGACATAACAATACCGACATATAAAAAGAAGCCGCCGATTAATAATATGGCGGCTTCTTTGTGCAATAGCGACTGTTATTAGCGACTGTTATTTTTGTTATGCTTGCATTAAAAAATCCAACAGATACTCATTTCGGATTCCGTCAAAATCGACCATTGGGGACCTGTCCATCGAAAGCACGACCTTTTCGTAATTATCATGTATTGCCCGAAAGGGGCGGAGCTCGCGTTCCCTCGTTTCCTCTGAAAGCATGGTAGCGGTCACTTGATAATACACCTATAATTATGCAATTATAGCCGAAAAAGTAAAAAAAATCAACAGTTTTACGGTCACAACAAAAAAAGAAGCTACCATAAAACGGGTAGCTTCTTATGATATAGCATCCAAAAACCGCGTCCGTCCACCCCGCCCGTCCTCCTCGGGGTCCAGGGGCCGCAGCCCCTGGTCATACATGAATCGCTAATCATATGCGAACCATATATGATTGGCGATTCATGTGGGGGGATTCGGGGGGAATCGAAACCCCCCGAGCTTTTTTGGTTCTTTTTTGGCATCAAAAAAAACAAACTATTCGAAGTCCGCTTTCGCCGCCAAATAATTATTCCTATCAAACTCCACCAGCAAATCAAAGCCGGAGTCTTTTAAATCCTTCATGTTCTGCTCGAACACTTCCATGAA
>WRLR01000187.1 GCA_009777515.1 Oscillospiraceae bacterium
AGTCTATTAAAAACATTTTCCCGTTGTAGCGGAACAGCAGCGACGTTAGCCACCGCCCCGGCAATGGCATCATGCCGCCTGTGCCTAACAGGCAAACATCAAGCATATAGTAACACCATATAAAAAAGCGGTTTACGTGTTCGCAATCGTCGCAGCGCTCATCATCAAACGTCAGCTTTGCTGACGCGGCCCGAGAGCGCTGCTCGTGGCTCACACTAGTTCCGTTTCGCTCTTTCCGTACTCGCCGCAGTCAAGCTGCGGCTCCGTGCGGCGCTCAACTCCACACCGCTTGACGCGCGAAAGCGCGAGCGACGCTTTGCGTCGCTTATAGCGGTTTACGTGTGAAAGCGCGAGCGACGCCTTGCGTCGCTTATAGCGGTTTACGTGTTCGCAATCGTCTCTATAAATTTTATTGGGCCTTCCTGATGCTGCGGACTATTAACTGTATTTTGCGGACGCCGTTGTACTCGTTAATCTCCGGAAAGAAAGTGACGTCCGCGTCCACCGCAGGGGCGCCCCTGCAAATCAACGAGCCGTCGCCACCCGCCGCCAGCCCCAGCTTTTGCATGAAAAGCCCGACGTCGCCGAAAAATACCGCCTCGATGAGCGGCTTGGCGTGCGGCGCGGGACGATCCCCCTGATGGGCTGCGCCCTGGCGCATTTTTATTTTAACCACGTTGCGCCTGCTGCCGATTAGCGCGGCATATTCAAGCGCCATGCCCCGTAGTGCAAAAACCGGCTTCTCGTTTCCGCGCCCGAACGGCTCCAGGCGCGAAACGTCGCCGATCAGCTCCATCGTGATATCGTCCGCATCAAGGCACATGTCGATGCGCTCCTTCGGAACAAGCATGTCGAAGTCGATGTCGCATTCCCTGTTCAGCGTGTCGCGCAGCAGCGCAAGGTTCGCCTCGCTCACGGATATACCCACGGCCATTTTGTGCCCGCCGTATTTATCCAAAAGCCCGGCGGCGGCTTTGACGCAGCCGAGCAGGTCATAGCCCTCGACCGATCTGCCGGAGCCCTTTAGCAAGCCCGATGCAGAGCCCGTCAGCACTATGACGGGCCGCGCGTACTTGTCCTTTAGCTTGCCGGCCACAATCCCGCATATGCTCTCGTGCGTTTCAGGCGCGCACAGGACGATCACGCGATCGCCCGAAAGCCCCTCGCGCCCAATTATGCCCACGGCGCTCTCGTATGCGCGCGCCGTGAGGTCCTGGCGCCTGCGGTTCAGTTCGATCATTTCCGATGCGATGGTCCTGGCCGCCGCAGGATCGTCCTGCGAAAACAGGTTGTAAGAAAGCTCGGCGGAATCCAGGCGGCCCGCAGCGTTGATACACGGCCCGAGGATATGGCCGACTTCATAAGTCGTCAAAAACTTGCCCGCCAGGCCGCACGCGCCAATCAGCTCCGCCAGCCCGGGGTTCCTGACGCCTGCGTTCAGCAGCTTCAGGCCGTGGTACACGACCCTGCGGTTCTCGTCGACCAGGCTGACGATGTCGCAAATCGTGGCGAGGGCGGCGCAGCACAGCATCTCGTCGCGCTCGACATCGGCCAGCTCGATAGCCATGTCCTTTGCCAGGGCCGAGGCGAACTTGTACGCCACCATCGCGCCGCACAAGTCCTTGAACGGGTACGCGCAGTCGGGGCGCTTGGGGTTTATAACGGCGTCCGCAGGCGGGACGCCACAGCCGCCCTCCCCCGCTCCCGTCTCCTCCGAAGGCACGTCGTGATGATCCGTTACAATAATGTCCATGCCCAGGCTCTTTGCCAGCGCGATGGACCCGTGCGCCGACATGCCGTTGTCGCATGTTATAATCAGTTCGACGCCGTCCCTGTGCGCCGAATTTACGATATTATCGTTAATGCCGTAGCCGTCGTCGACCCTGTGCGGTATACAGTGCGAAACGTTGCCCAGCACCCTTTTTAGCACGCGGTCCAGGATCAGCAGCCCCATGATGCCATCGACGTCGTAGTCGCCGATGACGAGCGTCTTTTTTTGCGCGCCCACCGCTTCTTTGATGACGCCCAGCGCGCGATCCATGTCCTTAAGGAGCATCTCGTCGTACATGCGCCCGATGTCCGGGTTCAGGAACTCGACGATCGCATCGACGTCAGCCGCCGCGTCTATGTTGTCCCCCGCTCCCCTATCGCCCCCGGCTTCTGGCGAGCCGCAGCTTTGCAACCTCAGCAATAAAAGCGAAGCAAGCCGCCGAGATACTCCGATCCGGGCGGCCAGGCTCTTGTAATCGCCTTTATTGCCTTTAATGTACCACTGTTCATTTGCGTGCATCGTTACATCTCACCATACGTCGTTCCGCCTTGCTAAAATACGCTCGCGCTTTCGTCCTGCCGCCATGCGCCGCTCCGGCTCACCCGACCGCGCAGCCAGGCTCACCCGACCGCGCAGCCCGGCTCACCCGACCGCACAGCTCGGTTCATCCAATCGCGCAGCCCGGCTCAACCAACCGCGCAGCCCGGGAAGTAGTGCATCAATATCTGCGCATATGTGAACCCGGCGTCAGCCATGCCCTTTGCGCCCTCCTGGCTCATGCCTACGCCATGCCCCCACCCCCGGCCCACAAAGTGGAACGTCTTGCCCCTGGCGGGCAGGCCCACATACCCGGCATTTGATATAGCCGTCCCTCCGTTGCCGGCGAAAGCGGACGCCTTGTCGCCCGAGCCTATCGCCTCGCCGCCGCCCGAAACGGACTGGCCAGTCCCTGAAACACCGATAGACGTATACGCTATGCCGCTGCCGGCGCCGGTCGGGTCGCCGGGGCTGCTGGCGAAAACAGAGTACATCTGGCTGTGCAAGTTCGACAAGAACGTGCGGCAGGCGCCGTTCGAATATACCTTGGAGCCGCGCGTCCCCGTCACCGTCACCTCAATCGCGTGCCCACCAGCGGAGGTCTTTGTCACTGCGACGCCGGTGACGTCGCCTATGTCCACCCCGTCAGAGGCGAGCCTCGACTTGATCTCCTGCGCCGTGTAGACGGTCTCCCATGTGTATCGGTACGACAGCCCCGATTCGTAGCTGTCCACCACGCCAACCAGGTATGGGTAGTCGCGATCGCTGTTCCATACATGCTTGACGTTCGCCGTGTACCCGCCGCTCGAACTGAAGTAAAAAACCTCCGCAGGCCTTCCGTTGTATGTGACAATCCTGCCGCTGGTCTGCATGACGGCGAGCGACGTGCGCTCGTTTTCGGACTCATAGCCCCCGTATACCTGGCAGTGCGTCGTGGAGCAGACGTCAAAGCCGTGCGCGGCGTGCTTGCCGATGTTGTTCACCGCGTATGTGCGGGCGGCGACAGCCTGCGCCTTCAGTGCCTCGGCGGACGAGCCGGCCTGTATCTCATTGGGGACGACACCACACAAGTATTCGTCCATCTCGATGATGTTGACAGCCGCCATGTCGATTTGCCCGCATCGGACAAGCTCGATTGCGCCGCGCCGCTCCTCGCCGTCAAGTACAATCATGCCGCGTTGGCCCCCGTCGCCGCCCGCAGCCGCCGGCCTTGGCGATACGCGAAGGTTCTCTACGCTTGCGTCAAATATGAACTGGCGGACGCCCTCGAGCGTGACTAGTATGTATTTGCCGGACAGCGACTCCGCCATAAATCCGAAATCCGGGAAAGCGTCGGTAAAACTGCCCTCAACTGCGCCTGCGGCTGCTTCCCATGTATCGTAGTACCCCACGATGAGCACCCAGCCGCCAAAATACGCGAGCACAGGGTCGTAGCCCTTTTGCCGCAGGGCCTGGACGCGCCCCGCTACGTCGTAAAACGAACCGGCGCCCCTGCCCGTGGTAACGGCGATCTTTTTGCCGAATGCGAATTTCGACAAAACCATCTGCGCCGCCTCGTTGTCGAACGCGAAGTCATAGAGGTGCGAGTAGGCGCTACCGTTCGCGCCCGCGCCCGCGCCTGTTCCAGCGTCCGCGCCAGCGCCAGCGTCCGCTCCGCCGCCGGCCTCTGCACCAGCATCAGCATCTGCGCCTGCGCCCGTGCCTGCACCCGCGCCTGTTTGGGTAGACGCAGTGCCTAGCGAAACGCCGGTATCGCAATGAATTTGGTAAGAAGAGGCGGCTTGGCTGCTCGGGGAGGATGCGTTGAAATTCAGGCCCACACGCACGGAGAATGGGACAAGCCCTGCGGCATACGCCACAGGCACAGGCGCAGCCGGCGCCACCGGCGCAAAAATGAGCCCTATTACAATAGCCGCGACAATTACCCTGCGCCGCGCCTTGGCCGCGCGTGTACGAGCGCCAAAACTGACGCCGTCATTAGTCCATGTGTTCGCGGTGTTGGCGCCGTAACCCGGATTTTTATGAATGCCCATCATCGACAGTCCTAAGATTCTTAAAATTCCCATTTCATCTCTTTGTAAGGCACCCGGCATTTATTGGCCCGCCGGATACAAAATCGCTTTACATTCTAACACATAATACCCAGCGTTACAAATGTCAAAACACTTGACACGCAAGACGCACAAGAATTATTATGGCAATATCAATATATAGGAGCCCCATTTGAACAGCCTTCTGGTCGCGGCAAACGTCGTCATCCCCCTAATAATACTCATCGCAATCGGCTATTTGGCAGCCTCGGCCCGCTGGGTGTCGAACGATTCGTTCAGGCAGATGAACCGCCTCGTTTTCAATGTTCTGCTCCCCTGCGTGCTCTTTGAGAACATATACGATGTGTCCATCGGGGAAATTGTCGACCCCGAGATGCTGCTGTTCGGCCTGGGCGCCATCTTTCTCGTATTTTTCTGCGGCATCCCCTTATCGGGCCTGTTGACGCGCGAACCGCAGAAGCGCGGCGTGGCGCACCAGGCAATATTTCGGAGCAATTTCGTGCTGTTTGGGTTCCCCATCGTCCAGTCCATGTACCCCGGGGACCGCCTCGGCTCCGTGACGGTGCTCATCGCCATCGTGATACCCATCTACAATGTGCTGTCGGTCATCGCACTGGAAATATTCAGAAGCAATAAAATTAACGTCGCCAAAATTGCCGTTGGCATCGCGAAAAACCCCATGATCATCGCCGCTGCGGCGGGCATACTGTTCTCCGTCTTTAAACTGGGCGCGCCCCAGGCGATCAGCCGCTCGCTGACGACCTTGGCGACGGCTGCAACCCCCGTGGCCTTGATCGTCCTCGGCGGCACATTCCGGATGCAGACGCTCGGCGAGAACAGGCGGCTGCTCATGTCGATGGCCATGTTTAAGCTTGTGCTTGTCCCGGCGGTTTTTTTGAGCACCGCCATATTATTTGGCTTCCGGGACGTCGAGTTGCTTACGTTCGTGGCGCTGTTCGGCTCGCCCGCCGCCGTTTCGTCGTTCAGCATGGCGCAGCAGATGGGCGCGGACAGCGAGCTGGCCGGCCAAAACCTGCTGCTGACGACGGTTTTGTCGGTCTTTACGATATTTATATGGGTGTCGCTTTTGAATTATTTCGCATTAATAGTATAGTGCGAGCCAACCGGCGCGGGTATGTGGGCGGGCGACCGGTGGCGCGTGCTGGGACGGGCGGACGACCGGGGGCGGTCGTCCCTACGAGGACCATTGCGCCCAGCAAGTGTAACGCTCTGACGACAGCCAATGTGAACCAGCCATGTGGGCGGTCGATCGGGACGAGCGGACGACCGGGGGCGGTCGTCCCTACGATGGCCAATGCGAACCAGCCATATCGGCGGGCGACCGGGGACGAGCGGACGACCGAGGGCGGTCGTCCCAACGCCTACACCTACGCCTATGCCTGCGCTTGTGCTTTTGGCATGCGGAT
>WRLR01000188.1 GCA_009777515.1 Oscillospiraceae bacterium
TATAGCACAAAAATGGAGGAAATTCAGCAGTTACCAGTACCCAAAATTCGCATTATTACTGGGTTCTGGAGTTTTACAATCGACTATAATGAATAATAAATGGGAGGCACGCTGTAATCACCCGCCCGATTCCCACTATATTCCAATCCAAATGCGAAATTAAATATACGCCGGATTTAATAACATAACTCGCCGTAAGTCTACAAAAAAGCATAGATACGGCGAGTTATGTTGTTGCTCTGTAGTTACTATACAGACACCATCCTGTGGCAAACCACTTTTTTCGTAGGGGACGGGCTTGCCCGTCCCGTGTCCAGGCGGTACCCAAGATGCGGGACAGGATAGATGGATAGATGAATGAATGAGTGGGTGGATGGATGAATGAACGAATGAATAGGTGGATGAACGAACGAACGAATGAATGAATTTTACGGGTTACTGTGTCTAATTAATTAGTTTATTGGCGCCTGCTAAACTTGTATTATTTGATCACGGTGAATGGAGGCTTTATTTTATCATGGTTAGTAAAAAAGCAATTCTGCAGGAAGGTAATTCTGCCGTGGCGCTTGATAGTATGATTATCAAGAGTTCAGCGGATGATAGTCCGGAAGCCGATATAGAGGCTGTGCTGAGCGATCTCCTGAACAACTATGGGACTACTCTGCTCAGGTTATGCTTTTTTTATCTGAAGGATGTCCACTTGGCGGAAGACGCAGTACAGGATTCTTTCATTAAAGTTTTCAAAAATTATAACAAATTCAACCACGCTTCCGACATAAAGACATGGGTGACGCGAATTGCTATAAACATATGCAAAAACTATCTGCGCAGCTCCTGGAGGAAACGGATTGACGATTCGGCTGTTTTGGAGGCAATTCCGGCGCGCGACTATACAAGCGGCATCGAATATGATGAAATCGTCAGGGTAATCATGGCTCTGCCTGCGAAATACAAAGACGTTATTTTGCTTTATTACTACCAGCAATTTAAAACCCGCGAAATTGCGGACATTTTAAGAATCCCGCAAGCGACGGTATCCACGCGCCTCGGCAGAGCAAAGCGCATATTAAAGGACAAGTTGGGAGGGTTTTATTATGACAATGAATAATTCCACCGGAAATAACGTAAAAGAAGCTATCGATATAAGGCTTAGCGGCATATATATGAGCGGCGAATTAAAGGATAAAATCATCACCGGCGCCGCCACTCCAAATAAAAAGTACAGGTTCAAACTCACGCCGGCAGTGGTTGCGGTTTGCCTGTGCATCGCTTTGGCTGTGCCGGTATTCGCAGTCGCGTTACAAGGCTATGTCGCGCTGCTGGGGATGGTCGGGCCGAAGGTTGGGGTGCAGCTTCAGCCAATCAGCATGGTTAGCGAGGATGAAGGCATAAAAATGGAAGTCGTCGCGGCTATGAATGACGACGATTCGGCAGTTATATTCCTGACATTGCAGGATCAAGCGGGCGACAGGATAGACGAAAGCGTGGAACTACTCCAATATCAGGTGAAAAGCGGCGACAACTACTTGTCGGCAAGCGCCGAGACGGTGGCTTTTGATGAAACGGAAAACATTGCGACCATAAGGCTCAGCGCGCACGATCCGGGTGCGATGTCCGGCAATATAAACGAAGATCATCTGACGGTTAGTATTGAGTCATTTCAAAGCGGCAAACAAGAGTTTTCAGACATAGAAACCGGAATAAACCTTGCGGAAGTAACAGATGATGCAGATACTATAGATTTTAATATGAATGAAACCATAGGCAGGGGCGCCAGTTCTATGGCATTGCTGCGGGAAATCGAAGAACAAAGTCATATTAAAGCGCTCAAGCCTGATGAACTGTATATTCCTATACCCGGCATTGATTTTGCGTATATTTCGAATATCGGGATCATCAACGGGCGGCTGCATGTCCAAATGCGCAGTAATCAAAGCGAGGCCAACACGAGGGAGTGGGCGAGGGCAAGGGACAGTGGTTACATAGCCCTGGTTGCGGATACTGCGGAAAATGTAGGCGACAATGATTATTTTACAACCGAAAGGGACAGCTTTATCCATATAACCAGAGTTGAGTTTAGTTACTATGCAGACGAAAAAGGCGAGTTGTTTACGAATGAACTATATCAGGAATATACAGAAGATGGCGATACCTATAATACCTATTATCTGTACACCGAATGTATTTATGACGCAAGCCCCGACATTTTAGCGGATTGCAAACTAATGGCTCAATATTTCTCGACGTACAGCAATTATACCGAATGTGATCTTCAGGCTGTTTTTGAGCTTACTGCCATAAAAGAATCGAAGTCCGCGCATTGCGATATAGACGCGGGCGGCATAGTTTTCAATAGCGTGACTGTTTCGCCTTTTGGCGTTGTTATGTCCGGCGCCGCTGATGAAGCCTTTGATATCAATGTAATAGCCTTTGTTACAATGGCGGACGGTACAACAAAGGATTTTGGCGAATCAGCAATCGGCATGACCGGCGGCGCCAGTGGCGGCGCCGATAGCGCCGACAGAGAGAGCTACTTCTCGTCTTTCGGCTATGATCCGGACATAGTCACATCGACCTATTATGGAACTGACGGGGAGTTCATATTGAAATACACATGTAAAACACCGCTTGACATTGATAGCGTCGTGTCGGTAACTATTAACGGAAGCACGATAATGCTCCCATAGCAATTGGCCGGCGGAGGACAAATGGGAAGCCCGAGGCCGCTCCTACCGGCGCTGAAGCATTCGTAGGAGCGGCCTCGAGCCGTCCGCCCGTCCTTTATTAATCTACCTAATAATAACCAATCAAAGCCGAATAGCGATTAATAACAGTACAGTTGCAGCCCCTATATGCAAAAAATCTGGTAGCTATTCATGAAGGTTCGTACTATATGTCAGTCGGTTCTTCGTGCGGCGCCTCTTGTGCCCAGTCGCCTTGCGTGTACTGGGGGTCCAGTATGTCGCTGATGCCTGCCAGCAGCATTATGATACCCTGCACGCGGTGCGGTATGATTGTATAGCTGCCGCGGCTGTTGCCGTCTTCCATGACTAAATCGGCTGCCAGCAAAGGCTTTAGGTGGTGGTATACCTGGCCGGTCGTATTATATCCGCACTGCTCCACCAGCTGCGCTGCTGTCTTTGGCGAGCGGAGCAATGCCAGCAGCATATTCAGCCTGTCGTTGCTGCCAATGCACGCAAGCACTTTGCCGGCTGTGTTGCTTTCGATGAGTTTCAGAAGGGCATCGGTGTCCACTTGATGGCGTATCCAGTTGCTCTGCCTCCCCCCCGACGAGAAGACCCCAAAATATGTGACGGCGCCGGTATTGCCATCTGTGTCAGCTTTTTCGCACAGCTCCTCCATCAATTCGGAGATCCGCGTATCCGGGTGCATATTGCGCATAGGGCGAATATTCTGCAATGGCTTCGCATCGCCCCTTTTGGGCATTCTTTGGTTCGCCTGCATAATCATTCTGCTCATTTCGCCAATTTGTTCCTTAATCTCGTCAATCTCCCTGCCATAGTCCCGTTCCATATTGATATAGCCTCCTTGCATTACGGTAATACGCTAATGCGTACAATCATAATAATATAGCGCATCAAACAATATGTCAATACGCAATTACGTAAAAACAATGTTTAATTATTCAATCAAGGCTCATTATTCTATGCCTATTTATATAATTTGAGGTGAAAATTTATGTTTTGGGGCATTTTGGTTTAGTGATTTGAGGCGAAAGGCTGCATTCCGGGGGGGTGTAGCAGTTGGGGACGGCGCGTTTTGTCTGTCATGTTGACAAAAATGCGCCGTCCCCATTGTCGTTATTGCGGGCGGGAGTAATAGAGAATATGCCATGTTACGCCGAATTTGTCTTTGACCATGCCGTACCACTCGCTAAAAAACATCGGGGCCAGCTCCACTTGGACTTCGCCGCCAGTTTTTAGTTCGTTGAACAGCCTCGTGACTTCATCCTTGCTGTCGACGCTGATGGATGGGTGGATGTTGCCGCCTATCTCTATTTGCGAGTCGGACGGATAGTCCATGAACATTATGGTGATGCCGCCGTATGGTATGCCGGCGTACATGATCCTGCCCTTGTCCGCTTCCGGCACGGTATAGTTGGGGTCGGGCGGCGCGTCGCCGTAGGTCATAAGGTTTTTGACCTCGGAGTTGAAAGCCTTTGCGTAGAACTCCACAGCCTCGCGGCAGTTGCCATTGAAGTTTATAAACATTTCGACTTGTAGCTTCATATCAGAATTCTCCTCATTTATATGGAAAACTATCATGTCGTGCCAATTAATCTGCGCATGGCCAACTCTCCAATCAAAAACCCCTACTTCAGCCCGCCGTAGGCTGCCGCGCGCGTCCTTAAATGGTAGTATTCTTCCATGTTGGGGCTTGTCTGGTGCATATATACCACCGATGCGCCCTCGGAGGGGTCTATCGACGCCCATGTG
The DNA here is from genome assembly GCA_009777515.1 of Oscillospiraceae bacterium. GTDB lineage: Bacteria > Bacillota > Clostridia > WRLR01 > WRLR01 > WRLR01. The sequence goes on from WRLR01000188.1 coordinate 4,458, forward strand.
CCCAGCGCCCCCGTCCACCCGAACTCGCCGACAGACGTGTTCGAGCCGCCGGCAGCCAAATCCATCATCGTGCGGACGCCAAGGCCGTAGCCATACCCGGCCAGATACACGCCGCCAAAGTCTTTAAGCTGCTGTTCGCTCAAATGGTTCTGCCGCATAAGGTCGATGGTTTTTCGCCCGATGATTTGCCGTCCGCCATGCATGCCGCCGTTTGCGAGCATCTGGGTGAACTTTAAGTAGTCGCCAACGGTCGAGAACAGCCCCGCGCCGCCGCTTTCCAGTTTGGCGTTTGCTTCATGCAAATGGTCCCGCCTGTCCGCCGTCGCAACAGCCGCCGCAGGCGCGGATGCCGCCGCCGTCCCAGGCGCAGCAGCCCCTCCGCTTGCATCGCGCCTATAAAGCGTCGCCATGCGTTGCCGGATATCGCCGAAATACCGGTAGCCGGTGCTGTCCATGCCCAGCGGCCCAAATATCTCTTCGCGCAAAAAATCCCAGACACTTTTTCCGGATATGACCTGGATGAGCGCCGCGACGATGTCATGCCCGTAGCCATAAAGGAAATGCTCCCCCGCTTCAAATGCCGCCGGTACCCGCGCGATGGCTTTTGCTTCATCGACTATGCTGTACATGCCCTTTCCGTGCTTCGCTTCGAGCTCAGCGTTTATTTGCCTCATGGCGCCGGTCGTCGGCGTATCCCCGAAACCATACGGCAGCCCCACTGCCATCGTAAACGCGTGCCGTATCAGCGCGGGCGTTTTAGCGTCCCTGATGGCGACGCCGCCGTTGGGGCTGTGGTGCACCACGCTGCGCTCGCGGTATTCCGGTATGTACTCATAAATCGGATCGCTCAGCAAATACTGCCCACGCTCATAAAGCATCATCGCCGCAGTGCATATAACGACTTTCGTCATAGAATACAGGCGGTATACCGTATCCTGGGCGATAGGCCTTTGCCACTCGATATCCGCCATGCCGTGGTAGCCTTCATACAAAACCTTGCCATCCTTTGCTACAGCGCAACCGCACCCCGGCAGCCCATTCGCGGCAAATTCCTTTAACAGCGCGTCCAAATGCTTAAAATCAGCCATAACAAAACCTCGCCTCTGCGCCTTTTGCGCAATTTATCTTTTAGAGTTACGTTTACGGATTCATTATAAGCAAGATTTATATTACAATCAATCAATAT
>WRLR01000189.1 GCA_009777515.1 Oscillospiraceae bacterium
CCATGGGCGTCATCGGCGGGCAGACAAAAAAGCATGTCGTCAAGGCAAAAAGCGTGTCGCGGGATGGGGTGGAGCTGACCGTCGAGGTGCGGCTCAGGGAGTCGTCGTCGCAGTTTGTGAACATGCTGCTGGGGATTGAAGGCGTGCGCAACGCGACGCTGGTTTCATACAACGGCGATTATTATTGATGCAAATGCCGTAAGGCTCAGCTATTTTTTTGCAAGTGCCGGAATGTTCAATTTATTTTATTGCAGATGCCGGGAGGTCTTTATGATAACCAGCAAGTATATGCCGGCTATTACCGCCGCGTTTTTGTGCTTGGCGCTGATAGCCTGCGGCATCATTGTCGTCGCGGCGGGCAGCGCCGGTGCCGGCGCCGGCGCCACTCGCGTCCCGGAGTACGAAAAAAGGCTGTTCGGCGATGCTTTCGTTACGATTAGCATTGAGGTAAATGGCGAAGAATGGCAAGGTTTGCTGGACAACGCCCAAGACAAGGAATGGATTGCCGCCGATTTGATCATCAGCGGCGAAGGTTTCCGAAACCGGTTCAGCACGATTGGCATTCGGACCAAGGGCAATTCCAGCCTGTCGCGGGGCATGGGCGGCGGTGGCGGTGGCATGGGCGGCGGCGGTGGATTTGCCGGCGGCGGTGGCGGCGGCGCGGGCGGAGGCGGGGCGTCTACGATGTACAGCCTACAGTTCAAAGCCGACAAATATATCAAGGGGCAAACATTCTACGGGCTGGACACATTTTGCGTCAACAATATGATGGGCGACTCCACGTATATGAAAGACTACCTCGCATATGAGATCATGGATTTCATCGGCGTCGCGACGCCGCTGACAAATTATGCGGGCGTGGCGGTCAACGGGGAAGACTATGGTTTTGGCATAATGCTGGAGCGTTATGACCAGGCATTCCTGGACAGGGTTTATGGCGCCGTCGACGGGCAGTTGTACAATGTGAAAATTTCTATGGGCCGGCGCGGGGATTTTGAGGATATGTGGCAGGACGTCGTTAATGGTTTGCCCAACATGCGGCGGGGGATGCCCGAGATGCAGCAAGACATGCCGGAGGACCGGCAGGATATACCCGAGATGCGGCAAGACATGCCACAGATGTTCCGGGAAAGGGGCGAGCTGCCCGATATGCCGCAGGGCGAGGGCGATGCGAGGCTGCTGAAAAAGTGGCAAAGCCCCTGCCAATTTGTTGTCAATGCATATGATATATGTTATGGGCGAAAAAAGCCATCGCCAGGCGAAATAATGCGAGTCAATTATTGCATAAAAACACAATATGTGGTATAATCTCCATATCAAGACAGGGAGGTTGCACCAAATGTTGAATGGGAACGAGCAGGCAGTGCTAAGCGATTTTGAGGGCCTGTATGACAGGATAATCCCGTCAAAACACATGCTGCGGCAGTTTAACGAATTGGTAGACTTCTCCTTTGTCTACAAGGAGCTGCACGACAAATATTGCCTCGACAACGGGCGCAACGCAGAAAGCCCGGTGCGCCTATTCAAATATCTGATATTGAAAGCCATGTATGAAATGTCGGATGGGGACTTGGTCGAGCGCAGCAAGTTCGACATGTCGTTCAAATATTTTTTGGGGTACCGGCCTGAGGACGATGTAATATCAAAGAGCCTGCTGTCGAAGTTCCGCAAACTGCGGCTTGTCGACGAGGAGCTGATGGACAAGCTCTTGACAAAAACCGTAGGGATAGCGCTGGGGCTTGGCATAATAAAAAGCAAGAGCATAATAGTGGACTCGGTGCACACAGTGTCCCGCTTCCATAACCGAAAGGCGCAGGAGGTATTGCAGGAACAGGCGAAAAAGCTGCGCGTGGCGATATACAGGGTAGACGAGTCCATCAAGGGGAAGTTCCCCGCGAAAGTCACAAATGACAATCTGGACGAGCACATAGCCTATTGCGAGAAGCTGCTCGATGTCGTTGCGGCCGAGGAAAAGATGGCGATATTTGAATCGGTGACGACCGCGGCGGGCTATCTGCGCGAAATGCTGGACGACAATTTGGAGCATCTGCGGACATCCGCCGACGGGGGCGCGAAGGTCGGGCACAAGTCCGCCGACACATCTTTTTTTGGGTACAAGACGCATTTGGCAATGACGGAAGAGGGCATCATAACAGCGGCGTCCGTGACAAGCGGCGAAAAGATGGACGGCAAGGAGCTTGCGGGGCTGGTGGAAAAGAGCCGGGCGGCAGGAGTGGAAGTGGACGCGGTGATAGGCGACGGGGCTTACAGCGAGAAGGAAAACATAGAGTATGCAAAAGACAATTTTGAATTGGTTTCGAGGCTGAGTTCGACCGTGACGAAAGGGTACCATCGGGAAGGCGACGGGTTCGAATACAACAAAGACGCGGGGATGTACGTCTGCCCTGCGGGCCACATGGCCGCAGCCAAAACCAAACGGCACAACAGGGACCCCAGGCGCAAAGAGAACCCCAGGTCAGTATATTATTTCGACATCAAGAAATGCAAACGCTGCCCTAAGCGCGAAGGGTGCTACAAAGAGGGGGCCAAGACGAAAACGTACTCGGTTTCAATAACAAGCGACATACAGAAGGAGCACCAGAAATTCCAGGACACGGAGCGCTTCAAGGAAATGGCGTCGCATAGGTACAAGATAGAGGCCAAAAACGGGGAGCTAAAAAACCGGCATGGCTATTCGACTGCCTACTCAACAGGCCTGCAGGCCATGCGAATACAAGGGGCCGCCGCGCTCTTTGTGGCAAATTTAAAAAGGATTGTACGATTAAGGGCGCAATATTGACAAAAAAAGGGTTAAAAAGCATAAACCTAGCCCGAGTTTCGCAGTTAGCCATTGCGATACCTGTCACCTGCATGAAACGAACGGGTTTCAGGCATAAACGTTGTATTATACAAACCCAAAATGCATTAATTAAAGTACTTCAGTAATCCATATTTTTCTGCGTACTCTTTTACGACACCTTCTAATCTGCTGTATGAAATATTTATTGAAGATCGATTGTTTTGCGAAGCATACACTGAAACTACTTGCTGAGCTTCCTGAAATTTATCAAACATGCAATGGATGCTCATCTTGTAACCCATAAGTTCCAATTCCTTATTCATCAGGCAAGAAAGCATGAACGCGAGCACACAGTAAAAAGCATGGACGCGTATCTGGCCATCAGTGAAATGCCTGATTGGCCTTAGTGAAAGATATTTGGTGTCTTTCATCTGTCTAAAAGCTTCCTCTACATGGAACTGGGACCGATAAGCGTTGACAATCTGCTCGTTTGTCCAGTCGCTGCGATCGGTGAACAATACAGTTTTCCCCAGCGACCATTCCTGCAGGTCGGCCAACCCGTTTTCCTTAAATGAATATGCCATGTGCGGCGTACCCCCATCCCCTCCCGCGACGGCATAACCGAAAACTTCTCTCATATGCTCGGCCGAAAGTATGCTGAGAATGGCTTTTTCCACAGACTCGACGGTCGGTTTCTTACCTTTGGTGATTATTCCTTCCCTGCGCAGCCGCAGCCTTTCGTTTAAAGCAGCCAGTGCTTTTTCGCATGAGGCAATGTTGGCAAGTATGCCGCCCATCTGTGCCCGGAACAATTCGGGGCTGTAAGTGACCACGGCTGTGAACTCCCTGCCGTACACCTCCTTCATCGCCCTGTAGGCGGTGGCGCCGTGGGGATCTCCCTCGAGCGCGGCGTAATCGGCTTTTGGGACGCCCAACAGTTCCGGGCATTGCTCCAGGCGCAAGCCCCCGATAAAATGGAATGGGCATGGCTCCACCTCCAGCAGCTTTTGCGCGTTATCCTCATTGTTGTTCCCCTTGTCAAACACCAGCGTCACTGTGCAATCGCCTTTGCCGAGATTGCGGTACCTGTCTTTTAGTTTGTCTATTATGCCGGAAAACTGTTGCGCGTCATGCACGTTGCCTGGATACACTTCGTGGAACAGCGGGATATTATGGTCCCGCGAGACCATCAACGACAATCCTACGATCTTCAAGTCCCTGCGCTTCTCCTTGCTGTGCCCGCGCTTTGCCAGAGTCGAGGGGTTGGATGTGTCGATATATGTTAAAAAGTTCGTGTTGTCAAAGAGCAAACAGTCCAGCTCGATAGAATACCGCTCCACTACCCGCTTCGTGATCTCGTCTTCCATCCTGCGGATATTATCCTCGTCAATTGCCGACATGTTGTTCCAAAAACCTTGGCTGGACAAGTTCTTTGTATTGGCAGCGGGGAAGATTTTGTATAATACCGTCTTGCCGAACCAGCTTGCAAAAGCTTTTTTGCTTGTTGGGGCGACCGCCCTATTGATCGTTGCAAGCAGGATGCTCGCTGATACGGGCAGCCCTTGGTTTCGCTTTCCGACGATTTCATCTATGATCCGACATATGCCCAAACGCTCCGCTACGGAGTATATCGCCATGACGGCGCCGAATTCGAAAACTGTGACGAGTTCCGGAGCGGTGAATTTAGCCCCTGATGACAATTGCTCCACAGCTTTCGATATCCTCTCGGCAGTGCCAAGGTATATTTGCCTTACAAGGCGCGGCTTCCCATTCACTCGCGCCGACTCGACGAGGTAATAATAAGTCCCGCTCTTGTTAACCCTCTTTGTTATCGTAGCCATAACATTCTTCCTTTGTATAATACGTTATGGCCAGTATACTACATATCGCCTGTATTTTGCAATAGCCAAACGGCATTTATAAAATATATCTTTGTATAATACGTTTTAGTGCTTGGAAACCTTGATTTTAGTGGTTTCTAGCATATATGGTATAATAACTGCGAAACTCGGGCTAGCAATGTATAAAAAAATACTGCGAAAATTATTCTATCAGTATCCTGAGACGGTGAAGTGTTATGTTGATCTTTATTATATGATGTATGGCGATGACGAAGATGAATAAGTTCCGCCTACTACGACACCATGTCCATTTCATCTATGCGTATTGCTTTAAAAGTTATTTGTATAGGTCCTTTGTATCCGCAGTTAAGTTCCAGCATTTCCGGCGCCGCCAGCCGTACTCTTTCAACTAGAGCATCAAATGAACCTGATTCTAAATTTAAACATAGATTGTTATCTGTTTCGGTATACCATCTACATGTTTCTATGTCCCATATTATATTGACTGTGCATTTCATTGTTGCATCTCCCTTTTTATACGATAAATAATTAACCGTTTATATTGTCATTATATCATAGCTACTGAGTAATATTTATAACACGTTTGCTGTTGTGTTTAGTCAGTTTTTGCGGTTTTCGATGATCATTTTGCGTATTATTAGACAGACGGTCAGGATGACTATGATGGCTAGGCCGGCGGCGGCAATGAGTAGACCTATAATAAAATAGCCCAGTGCGTCGAAGCCGCTGGCGTTGTTAGAAAAGAGTATGGTTAGAAGGCCGGCGGCTATTATGGCGAACGAGAGTATGTAGCCCCAGAAGAAACTTTGCAGAGCTTTTTGAATTTATTATTGGCTTTCATGGCTTTCAGTTCGGTTATTGTAAAAATGGCGCCTATTATAAAGAAGCCCGCGGAACCGATGATTGTCAGCACGGCGCCTGTGAGCCCCCAAAATACGATGCCGATTGCGGCGA
>WRLR01000190.1 GCA_009777515.1 Oscillospiraceae bacterium
AGCTGCCGTTGCCCCCCAGCGAGAACGAATAACAATCCACATCGCCGCTGCTTTCGATGTGACCGGTGATCGGCACGCCATTTGTGATGGGGTTTGCTAAACCAACTGAACCGTTCGATTCGCTTTCATAGTTGCCTGACGACTCATCTGTATAGTTGACGCGGATAGAGTAGTCGTTGAACGCATCATTCGAATAACGCTCTAACCTTATGTAATAAGTCCCCGACGGCAGACGCAACTTGTTCATTGTATACGGGAATACATCCGAAGTCGAAATGAATGTTCTGTCTTGAAGCTGACTGTTTGCGCTGTCATACAGCCTGAGCCGATGCCCGGGTTGTCCGCTTAAATAATTAAATGTGAGCGAAACGCTGCCTTTGTTCGAAAGAGTGAACACGTAATAGTCGATGTCACTTCGGCTTTCAATATTACCGTACATATCTTGGTTGACAGTAATTGGGTTGGCCTGGTTCACCGAATCATTCGGTTCCGACTCGCGTGGGCTGCCAGCGGCGTTTAATGGAAGCAAACCGAACATCAAGGTGAACGCTAATAAAATTGATAATGCTTTTTTCATGACAAACTAACCTCCAAATACGATTTTTTGTGAATAATCAGTATGGGTTCTTTATATTCATTGAGAATTATAAATTATGAAAAATGATTTGTATTTGTCGTAGATTCGGAATCGTTTGTCGTAGATTCGGATTTAGGTAAAATTTACGTAAAATTTACGTAAATTATTTTGATAATACATATGAACATACATAAAAAAGAGGCGGATAATTATCATTAATTACTATATCAACGCAACTATCTCGAAATCATCAGGTAATCAAACGCACTCCTTCTAGTTTGACTTTCGAATAGAAGATGCTTTGTTTTTTAGCTTCACAATCTGAATAAATGACCAAAATTGGCGATAATAATGTATCGCAGTTCCAGTCCATTTCATCAGTTATATACTCCGATTTGGATTGCAACAGGAAAAGGTTCGGGTTCGTCTATTTTATTTCGGCGCTTCTATGGAAACCCAAACGCTATCGTCATTATTCCAAACAAGCGCGGTGGTTTTAGTTTCGGCAATTTGTATAGGTTTGAGATAACGGTTTTCGCCAACCCAGCTTGCATCTATATCGCGTGTTTCGCGTAAAAAATCTTCAAATTGGTTCTCAAACAAAATCAACTTGGTAACTAAAGCGCCTTTATAGATGATGGGAACACCGTTGTTAGCAATCGCGCCCATCACGTCATACATTCTTTTTTCTTGTTCTGTTAATTTATTCATGACAATAAAACTCTATTGCCCATTCCCTAATATTATTGAAGCGGTCGGTGTGCTGTGGGGCGATTCGCAAACTATCGAAGCTTTTGCCGTTGCGATAATAAAACCCGGCAAGCGCTTGAACCAACGACTGCTCATCAATGACATCGTAATCGCGGAGCATATCGTTTACAGTTTGATTTAGAGATGTACAGCGCAGTTCGCCGATTGTGACTATATCCAATCCATCAAAGCTGTCAACAATGTATTGATTGATGTTTTCAATAGGTTCGCGCACAGTGGTGTAAATGTCTATTTGATCTTCGTTGACGTATCCGGGGAACTGCCCTAAGCACTCAAGCGCGGAGGTATGGCAAAGCACAACGTCCTTGCCGCCGAGAACGCTTAGAAACCATTCGCAGTTAGATGCATAGTTGCTGCGGGTATCGACACGCATATCGGAACACCTCCAAAGTAATTTTAATACAAAGGTGCATTGCTTTACAAGGCGTAATAGAAGCTTATAAACTCATAACGCAAATAAAAACGAGTTATTGTATGGAACGAGCATTGTGTCATGCCGAAGTTCCGGTCTCACTGAGGTTAAGGACACTATGCGTCCATATTCGAATTAGTCCCTGCTTAGGAGTAGTTCTTCCCAAAATGTCAAGAATGTGTCCTGGTTCGCGTACAGGTATGCGCTGTCGGGGTGTAGCAGGTTCAGCTCGTCGATTCTGACGCCTGTTTCGTCGCGGACGTCGCTGCGTACGGACCATGCGCCGCTCAGCAGGTAGGGGCGGTAGCCTTCGCCCTGCCCGTCCGCTTCGCCCAATACCCAGCGGATGAACAATTTCGCGGCATTGATGTTGCGCGCCCCGCCGGCCAGCATTATGCAGTTTGGCAAATACACTCCGCAAAACGGCTCCATGCCGTAGTGGTTCGCCATCTCATAGCCGATGTCGCGCAATCGAGTTTTACTGGATATGACTATGCCGATGGACGGGGAACGCGAGCCGGGCGCCCCGATGATCTCCGCGATTTCGTCGCTGGAGTTGACGATTACGGCGTCGTTGGCCATCAACCTGCGGATGTATTCGCGGCCCGCGCTCTCCCCTGCGCCCGTTTCCAGGGGGCGCCCGTACAAGGCTTCGTACGCTAGCGCCATTTCGTCGCTGTTGCTGATGAGCATGTTAAAAAAAGCCGACGTCGTCACGGAGCGCGACGGGTTGGGTATGTAGATCATGCCGCGCCACTTCTCTTCTGTCAGCTCCCACCAGTTTCCGACCGGCGGGCTTTGATAGTATTGGGCGTTGTAGCTGAACACGGTGGCTTCGCCTGCCAGCATCAGCTTTGCGTCGTCGTTGCCGGGCAGGATTTTGCTTTTGATGTCATAGGGCGTATATTTGACGGCTATGAGCTTTGGCAGGAACTCATTTTCCAAAATGCCTTTCCCGTCCGCGCTGCATATCACGTCGCAGGCGAAGTCGCCCGATTCGTAGTTTAAGTTCAGTTTGTCGAAGAGTTCGCCCTCGCGTATGTGCTCTACATACGCGAGAAGCCCCGGATAGTTGCGTTCAAACGACTTTGCCACATCCATCATGCGCGTGGATGTGCTGTACACGACCAGCATGTCTTCATTTTGCGCAGCCGCGTACAGCGTTTGCGGCGTATCTTGGGCGTCGAGGTCCAGGGCGGCGTACCAGTCCGAAAGCGAGCCGGGCGCGTCCGGTAGGGCGGAGGCAGGTGCGGGGGCGGGCGCTTGAGCGAGTGTGTGTCCTGATGCGGGGGCGGGAGCGGGGGCGGGGGCGGGTATAACCGCTGTTACGGGCGCCGAGCATCCGGCAAGCATGTGTGCTGCCAATAAAAGGGATGCGCATATGGATGGTATGGATTTTGATGGCATCGGTTCGTTCCCTTCGGAAATAATGGCATAAGTTATTAGACGCACGGAACGCGGCGCGATGAAGACATCGCGCCCTACGGTATGTTATACCCAATTGACGCGGATGTTTGCACTGCGTCGATTAATTTTGCCAAACCAATTTCGTCGTATGCGCGCAAATAGCTCTCCCAGGCGTCGTCGTCGAACGGGTCGGCAGCTCCGGTCGTGAACGCCTCGATGCACGCATCCGTGTGCGCATCGACGCGGCCGCGCAGCGCGCGCAGCTCTGCGGCATTTTCTTGGGCGCCCATCTCGAAGCGGATTGAGCGTATATACTCCGCAGGCCAAAATTGCCCATACGAGCGGTACGCCCTCGCGTTGATGTATTCGTGGCTGCCCTCAAACATAAACGTGACGCCGTCCGCATACTCCGGGTACGCAAAGAACGGCCCCATCTCGCGCATATGCTTGTTCTGGGCTTTATTGCGTAGCATATTTACGACCTTGATCGTCGCCCTGTTGCCATATGAGTCCATATCAGAAATATGCGCGCGCTCCCAATCCACGCCCTCTTCCCCATATCGCCCTATAATGAACGCTTCCTCCGAGAGCATTAAGTCGAAAAGCCTGAACACAGCTTCGGGATCCTCGCAGCTCGATGTGATGATTCCGGCAGGATGCGGCGCTGGCGTCCTGACGACCGCTCCGCCCGCGCCGCCCGGGGCGGAGATGGGGGCGATGTGTATGAAGTCGTTTATGATCTCCGGGTTGCTTTGATAAATGACATCGATAATGGACTTGCTCGCAAACCCTCCTAGTATGCCCCGTGGATCGTTCGCCATCGCGGCGAGGCTGTCATGCCCCATCGCAAATTGAAAATGGCTTAAAAGGCCGTCGCCGTACAGCCCGTTCAAATATTTCATGGCATCCCGCCACTCGCCCGTCGCCGGGGCGAACCGGATGCCGCCGCTTTCCGTAATAAAGCGGGAGTTTGCGGGATCATTATATATGAACGCGTTTATTATGTAGTCATAACTGTGTTCGCTTTCGACATCGCGGCTACCGGACAGCGGTATTTCGTCTGCGATCCCGTTGGCATTCGGATCACGCGTTTTGAAAGCATGCAACACATCGCGCAAATCGCCCGTCGTCCGGGGGATGCCAAGGCTCAGTTGCTTCAGCCAACTTTGATTGAGCCATAGCACCTGCGAGATGCTTTCGGGCGTGGACGGATCATAGCCCGGCATATAATAAATGTTCCCGTCCGCAGACGACATGGCCGAAATCAAATCATACTCCGGGTAGCGCTCAGTTATACCGGCCAAGAATGTGGACTGCCCGATGAATGCGTTTAATGGGACGATATGCCCCATTTCACCCAGCTCTTCCAATGCCCGGTTGATTTCATCCGGATCCCCGTCGCCAAAGAATGAAAAAAGCGCGTCGGATTTGACATAGCCCGAATTAAACATCGAACGCAGATAAGAGGGGGACAAAGATTCGTATATGATGTTGAATTTAATGGACAGGCCGGTCCGCTCTTCAAGCCATTGCTTAAAATAGTTGGTATCTATATTTCTGATTTGGCTGCTGTAGGGCATTGATATAACGATTTCCCTGCTGGCGGTAGGCGCCGCAGGGGCAGTCGCCTGTATTATGCCAAAGGTCGCCAGAGCGGCAGCGGATATAATGATGACGATGTATTTTATGAGTTTTATGTTTCTTATGTGTCTCATGTATCTTATATGTCTTATGTGACTTATATGTCCTACAAGTTTTGCATTTTTCATGCCTTCCCTCTTCATGCCTGCCCTCCGGTTGCACGCAATACCGGCATCGCGATGCGCGTTTCCAGGCCGGAGCCGTTTGCGCCATGCCGTATGGACATGTGCGCGTCGTCGCCGAAGTAATGGTAAAGGCGGTTGCGGATGTTTTGCAAAGCGATGTTTTCGTAGCCTTGTGCCGTGGGCGGCGCGAGGGCGGGCGGGACGCCCGCGTACCCAGGGGGCGGCGCGGGGGTGGGCGGAGCCGAGGCGGAGGGGGCTGCTGGGGCGGATATGTTTTCTAGGCTGTTGTTTAGTAATGCTAAAGCGGTATCGCCCATCCCGCAGCCATTGTCCACAACTTCAAACACAACCCGGCTACCGGCCAGTTTTGCCTTCACGACAATCAGACATCCCGAATCATTGTCGTTAAATCCGTGAATGATTGAATTTTCCAATATAGGTTGCAAGATCATGCGTGGAATAATATATTCCATAAGCCGATCGTCAAAATCAAAATCCACAGTATACTTGCCGTTATACCTGCTGTTCATGATGGTTATATAGTGCCGGAGGATATCAAATTCGTCCCAGATGTTTATAAATTCGTCTTTGTCATACGCATATCGTATGAGCGACGTCAGCCCCATCGCGACAGTTTCGGCTTTGCGCAGTTCACCGCGTTCTACCAATATCAATA